>CAJWZE010000106.1 GCA_913049845.1 uncultured Cryomorphaceae bacterium | reverse complement strand
GGCAAGCGTCAGGCCGTCGGTATCGAATATCTGTTGTCCCTCCTCGTAATAACCGTACTTCTTTTGAGCGAGTAATTGGCCCTGTGCTATGGCCTCGAAGTGCTCTTTGGGGAATGGATGCATAGAAGGTTTAGGGTCCAATTCATCCAAATACTCGCGCGCAAACTCTCCACAAACCTCGCGTGAGAGTGCATCACCTATGGCTTTAGCCAATGAGCTTTTGAAGGTACTTTCGACCCCAGTGAAAATTAAATGCATCATAGTAAATCCAGTTTCATCATGACCATATACTGTCCTTCCCAACGCTTCAAATCTTTGGCGTTCATCCTTTTGCCCACAGCAAAGTCTTCAATGGGTTGTTCGCTGTAGCGTTCAAAGTTCAATTTTTCTAAAATGCGTGTACTGGCAGGATTACCGGTTAAGGTTCGCCCGATCAATCTAGGCAGTCCCTTTTCTCGCGCCCACTTCACGGTTGCCTCCGCACATTCCGTGGCCACACCTTGGCCCCAAAATTTTCTAAAGAACATAAAGCCGAGGTCTATGCCCCAAGGGTTTTTCTTGAGCCCGCACCATCCTAGTGCCTCTCCTGAATTCTTATCCTCTACCATCCAACGGCCATAACCGTCGCGCTGGTAGTTGAGGTAGTTGGCGATTAATCTTTGGGCCGTCTCTACCGAATCAAACCCAGCGTCTCCACTATAATGCACCACTTCTGGATCCTGATTCAGCTCATAAAGCCATTGGGCATCGCTGAGGTTCCATTCGCGAAGCGTGAATCGCTCCGTTTCAATAGGCGCTATCGGCCGGCGATG
Organism: uncultured Cryomorphaceae bacterium; assembly: GCA_913049845.1. Taxonomy (GTDB): domain Bacteria; phylum Bacteroidota; class Bacteroidia; order Flavobacteriales; family Schleiferiaceae; genus UBA10364. The sequence goes on along the minus strand of CAJWZE010000106.1, from coordinate 2,142 downwards.
TGTAGCCAGGCAGATGTAGGTGCCCTCATGATGGTGGCCTTGAACCAAACATGCCTTCGCCACCTCACGATTCTTAGCAGGATAAATCCACGCTATCCCAATCCATCCACTATCGGTCGAATTTCGTTCGAGTGTGGTGATGTGAAGTTGTTCCCGGAAATCTAGGCCGCCCTCGCCATAGAGTTTGAACAAACTTTCCTTCATTCCCCAAATGAGTTGTAGCGCATCCTGCGTGCCCAGGTTTTCCAAGAAACGCTGCTCGTCCTCTCGTACAAACTTTGAAGTAATATTAGTGAGTTGAGTTCTCTTTACCTCCACATCCACACCAACGGGTAAGGAAGGGGAGTGGGCTGCTACAGCCCCCGTTTTACAATGTGATATAGAAATAGGACCGCTGGGGTGTTCCGGCTTACCTCCCACAAAATGCATCTGTCGCAGGTCTTGGCCTAAAATATCTTGAAGTGCGCTGCGGCTGGCGGCCATTTCGTTGCGCTTTGTTTCGGAGCTAATGCGCTGCCATTTTTCTTGGTCTTGCAAGCACCATAAATCGGAGCATTGTGCATGCATTGGCGTGTTTTGCCAACGGACTTGTATTTCCTCATTCAGTGCCGAAAATACTATAGTGGTGCTCATCTTATTACAAACTTTTGTGCTCCGCTCTTGTTGATTATATTTGCCAGACTTAATTAACCAGAATAATGAACGAAGTAACGCAATACATTCCTTACAAAGTTAAAGATATGTCGTTGGCCCAATGGGGTCGACAAGAAATCAAGCTTGCCGAAGCAGAGATGCCAGGTCTAATGGCCCTCCGTGAAGAGTATGGTTCCAGCAAACCACTAGCCGATGCGCGCATCGCGGGTTGTTTGCACATGACCATCCAAACAGCGGTATTGATTGAGACTTTGGTTGAACTTGGCGCAGACGTTACCTGGTCTTCTTGCAATATTTTCTCTACTCAAGACCATGCAGCTGCAGCCATCGCAGCCGCGGGTATTCCAGTATATGCTTGGAAGGGTATGAATGAGGAAGAGTTCAACTGGTGTATCGAGCAGACGCTGTTTTTCGGTGAAGACCGTCAGCCATTGAACATGATTTTGGATGATGGTGGTGATTTGACCAACATGGTATTCGACGAATACCCGGAGTTGGTGCAAGGTATCAAAGGTTTGTCTGAAGAAACCACTACGGGTGTTCACCGTTTGTACGAGCGCGAAATCAATGGCACATTGGCACTTCCAGCGATCAACGTAAACGACTCTGTGACGAAGTCGAAGTTCGATAATAAATACGGTTGTCAAGAATCAGCAGTAGATGCGATCCGTCGTGCTACCGATGTAATGATTGCAGGTAAAGTTGCTGTTGTTGGCGGTTATGGTGATGTAGGTAAGGGTACTGCGGCGTCATTGCGCGGTGCAGGTGCTCGTGTGATTGTGACAGAGATCGACCCTATTTGTGCACTGCAAGCGGCAATGGATGGATTCGAAGTGAAGCGTATGGAAAATGCTATTCCACGTGCGCAGATCGTCGTTACTGCCACAGGAAATAAAGACATCATCACTCAAGAGCACTTCAAGTTGATGAATGATAAGACCATCGTTTGTAACATTGGTCATTTCGACAACGAGATTGATATGGCGTGGTTGAACAGTACTTACGGCGATACAAAGAAGGTTATTAAACCTCAGGTAGACATGTACAATATAGAAGGCAACGAAATTATCGTATTGGCAGAAGGCCGTTTGGTGAATCTAGGTTGTGCTACAGGTCACCCATCGTTTGTAATGTCGAACAGCTTCACCAACCAGGTATTGGCACAGTTGGAGTTATGGAACCACAGTGATAAGTACGAGAACAAGGTGTACACGCTTCCTAAGCATTTGGATGAGAAAGTAGCTCGTCTGCATTTGGCAAAGATTGGTGTAGAGCTAGAGACGCTCCGAAAAGACCAAGCTGAGTACATCGGTGTGAAGGTTGAAGGACCGTTCAAGCCGGAGTACTACCGCTACTAGAATTTTTCGATTTTCACTGCGAGCTGCGTCTAAGACGCGGCTCGCTCTTTTTATTCCCCATTTTTTGCCGTTGGCATAGTTTTTTAGACCTTATAGAAGTAATAAAATACCCATGAAAAGAGCCCTTGTT
>CAJWZE010000105.1 GCA_913049845.1 uncultured Cryomorphaceae bacterium | reverse complement strand
AAAATAACTGATTTATTCGCGCCATCGTATAAATCCGACCACGCTTAGAATAGAATATATCCCCATTAAGCCAGCGTATACCGGCAATCCCTTCACTCCATAAAGCACCATAGAGGCAATATTCAAGGGAATCCAGTAGTGAAAAGCAGTTCGTATTCGTCTGGTTTCCTGCCAAGTAGCCCATAATCCAAAGACAGTAGTAAACGAATCGAAATAGGCAAAACTAACGCCAGGCAATGCATTCAGTCCGTGGCCTAAAATTAGAGCTAAGGGGATTCCCAATAGGGCTAAAAGCTGCGTCTTTACCGAGAGATCAACAAGCGCAACTGTCGCTTGTGAAGTATTCTTGCGCCAATGAGACCAACCGTAAAAACCCATTGCTACGTAAAAAACGTACAGTCCAGTTTCCGCGTAGAGTCCAATGCGGTAGAATAAAACCACCGACAGCGCACTAGACAAGGTACCTGCCGGCCATGCCCATACCTTTCGCTGAATGATTCCTACAAGGAAGATCAGACTCAGCAGTGTGGCACTCCATTCTAAAATAAAATCTAAGGACATAAAAAACCCCGAGCATATGTGCTCGGGGCTAATTTAAGATTATCTCTTTGGACTTATACCAACTCTTGAACCAAGTCAGCTGCTTCTTGCAATGCAATAGCACTATGTACTTCTAGTCCACTCTCGTCAATTAATTTCTTCGCTTCCTCAGCGTTCGTACCTTGAAGACGTACTATGATTGGTACGTTAATGTTGCCCATATTCTTGTAAGCATCAACAACACCTTGTGCAACGCGATCACAACGCACGATACCACCGAAGATGTTAACGAGAATCGCTTTCACATTTTCATCGCGAAGAATGATACGGAACGCCTGCTCCACACGCGCTGCATCCGCTGTACCACCAACATCTAAGAAGTTGGCTGGGTTACCACCTGCCATCTTAATGATATCCATAGTGGCCATCGCAAGACCCGCACCGTTAACCATACAACCTACGTTCCCGTCAAGTTTCACGAAGTTCAAACCAGCTTCGCCAGCTTCAACTTCTGTATCGTCCTCTTCGCGAGTATCGCGCATTTCAGCAATATCTTTATGACGGTACAATGCGTTATCGTCGATAGTCACCTTTGCATCTACCGCCAAGATTTTATCGTCTGATGTTTTTAGTATTGGGTTAATTTCAAAAAGGGAAGCATCCGCACCTTCGTATGCTTTGTACAAAGCGCTTACGAACTTCACCATATCCTTAAATGCTGCACCGCTCAAACCTAAGTTGAAAGCTACTTTACGCGCTTGGAATCCAGTCAAACCTACTTTTGGATCGATCTCTTCAGTGAAAATCAAGTGTGGTGTTTCCTCTGCCACAGTCTCAATGTCCATACCACCTTCTGTAGAGTACATAATCATGTTGCGACCCGTAGAGCGGTTTAAAAGAACCGACATGTAGAACTCAGAAGTTTCGCTTTCGCCGGGGTAGTATACATCCTCAGAGATTAACACTTGGTGTACTTTCTTACCCTCTGCAGAGGTTTGAGGAGTCACCAATTGCATACCGATGATGCTATCTGCTACTTCTTCTACTTTATCAATGCCTTTTGCGAGCTTTACACCGCCGCCTTTACCGCGACCACCAGCATGTACCTGTGCTTTAACGACGTACCAGGAAGTACCCGTCTCTTCAGTTAATTGCTTTGCAACCTCTACAGCCTCTGCTGGAGTTTGCGCTACTTTACCGCGCTGGATACGTACACCATAACCGGCTAAAATCTCTTTCCCTTGATATTCGTGAAGGTTCATAGTTTTTCCTTGATTTGAGCGCAAATTTAGGGTACAGCCGTCGAATCATGAACATATCCAACAGGTAAAGTTGTTAAATCGATATATGCGCGTTTATACCGATATTTGCCGCCTTATGACCAAATACATCCTAACCTGTTTAACCGTAGCCGTTTCCCTTACAAGCTTCGGTCAAGATTCGGAAAAGAAACGACTTGAGGTACCTGAATTCCAGAACGTTTCGATCACCGTGAATGGCGTTCTCGACGAGCCTACATGGGCCGGAAGTGCCAGGATTAATACTCTAGACCAATACTTCCCCGTCCCTGCAGGTGCTGCAGACGGAATAGAAAGCGACATCAGGATATTCTACACACAAGAAGGAATTTATTTTGCCGGCATTCTCAAAGATGATCGCGCACCCATACTTTCACAATTGACCCCGAGAGATCGTGTGAATGCCAACACGGATTGGATTCACCTCACTATTAATCCGTTCAATGACGGGGCCAATGATTTTAATTTCTACTTGAGCGCTGCAGGTGTGCAGGGTGACTCGCGTCAAACCAGCGACAACGATGAAGACGGGAGTTGGAATGCCGTTTGGTGGAGTGCCGCAGTAAAAGAAGAGCACCAATGGAGTTTCGAAATATATATTCCTTATCAAGTACTTCGCATACCTCAAGGAGGCGCCGGTACGCAGCCTCCAGCCTGGGGATTTAATATCAAGCGTTCTATTCGAAGTGATAGAACCATGTACAGCTGGAACCCTATTGATAGAAATTTTGATAACGAAAGCTTACAAAGTGGTCTACTTACAGGTATTAATGTCATTGACCCACCCGTTCGAATCAGCCTTCGTCCAAACATAACGGGAGGATTACAAAAATCTGGAGATTCAGATTGGCGAATGACTCGTGCGGGCGGTGCAGATATCAAAATCGGCTTAAACAAAAGCTTTACCCTTGATATGACGTTGTTACCTGATTTTTCGCAGGTAGCTTTCGATGAGCAATTTGTTAATTTTGAGGCCTTTGAACGCCAGTTCGATGAAAACCGACAATTCTTTACGGAAGGTGTCAACTTATTCAACAAAGCAGACCTTTTCTACAGCAGAAGAATCGGCGGAAACCCTCAGAATTTTACCAACGCGAACCTTGACGATCTAAGCAATACTACGCAGAGCTTCACGCGTATG
>CAJWZE010000104.1 GCA_913049845.1 uncultured Cryomorphaceae bacterium | reverse complement strand
ATACGAATGTTCAACATGATAATATTTCCTTCCGCTGGATGATTGGCCATCGAGTACGCGCGGAATAGTGGCTCTGGGTTCACCATTTTAAGATCCCACAATTTGAACTTATCCCACTCTGCTTGGAACTCATCAGGAGCCTTACCCAATTTTGGGTGAGAGGTAATATCAATATTATTGAAATCTACTGTTGTTTCAGGTACATCCACTTGGATATATCCACCAGCTTCGAAATCTAGCGTCTCGCCTTCTGGAAGCTTCACCACGAACTCTTTGATGAAAGAGGCAACGTTGTAGTTACTCACTACCTCACACTCCCACTTCTTAATACCGAAGATTTCTTCAGGTACTTTTACGTTCATGTCGTTCTTCACCTTAATCTGGCATCCTAGACGCCAGTTATCTGCAATTTCTTTACGGTTGAAGAACCCGGTTTCTGTTGGAAGAATCTCGCCACCACCTTCGGTAACTTGACATTTACACATCCCACAGGTACCCCCGCCACCACATGCAGATGGTAAGAAGATTTTCTGATCACTCAGGGTAGTTAAAAGGGTTGTACCACTTTCTACCTCTACCTCATCTCCATTGATATTCAGCTTAACTGGACCGCTTGGGGATAGGCGCGCTTTTGCTTGTAAGAGTATGGTTACAAGGGCCAAGATGACCACTACGAAAACCGCTACTGCTGAAATGACTGTGCTTGTTGCTAAAAACATGATGCGAACCGAATTATAATTTAATACCCATAAAGCTCATGAACGCGATACCCATCAAACCGGTAATGATGAAGGTTATACCTAAACCGCGCAATGAAGCAGGAACATTTGAATAACGGATTTTTTCACGGATGGCGGCGATGGCAACGATGGCCAGGAACCACCCGACCCCTGAACCCAAACCGTAAACGGCTGCTTCAGCGATGGTTCCGAATGCACGCTCTTGCATAAATAGTGAGCCCCCTAGGATAGAACAGTTTACGGCGATCAAAGGCAAGAAGATACCCAACGCACTGTAGAGTGCAGGAGCGAACTTCTCAACGATCATTTCGATTAATTGGACCATAGAAGCAATAACTGCAATGAACATGATGAACGACAAGAAGCTCAAGTCGACATCTTCAAAACCAGCACCTAGCCATTTGCCTAGGGCACCCGGCTGCAATACATAGTTCTCCAACAACCAGTTTACCGGTAAGGTAATGACCAACACAAAGGTTACGGCAATACCTAACCCCACAGCTGTTTTTACGGTTTTAGATACCGCCAAGTACGAACACATACCCAAAAAGTATGCGAAGATCATGTTCTCGATAAAGATCGAACGCACGAATAGATTGATTAATTCTTGAAACATGGCAGCTTAGTTTTCTTCAATGAGTTTAGTGTTTTTCGCACGTTGAGCCCATATGATCAGACCCACAACAATCAAGGCCATCGGAGGAAACAAGAAGAACCCGTTGTTGGCGTAAAAACCACCGTTAGCAATGTACCAGCTATCAGGAATCACTTGGAATCCAAGCAATGCACCAGAACCTAGTAGCTCGCGGAAAAAGGCAACCGCGATTAAGATTACCCCATAACCAATAGAGTTGCCGATGCCGTCCATAAAAGATTTCCAAGGGCCATTAGCCAAGGCGAATGCTTCGAAACGCCCCATAATAATACAATTCGTGATAATCAAACCTACGAATACCGAAAGCTGCTTGCTCACGTCGTAAGCAAATGCCTTAAGGAATTGGTCCACCAAGACGACCAAAGAAGCAACGACAACTAACTGAACGATGATACGAATACGGTTAGGAATAAGGTTTCGTATTAAAGAGATGATAACGTTACCTGCGGCCATAACAAAAACAACTGAAAGCGACATTACTACCGCCGGCTCCAATTTTACTGTTATCGCAAGTGCTGAACAGATTCCCAAAACCTGTACGGTAATAGGATTGTTATCGTTGAAAGGATCGGAAATGAGCTTCCTATTCTTCTTTGAGAACAACGACTCTTTTTGTTTTACTTCTGTACTCATGGGGATTAGATGTTTTTGAAGTATTCCGCGTAGGGAGCTAAACAGTCGGCCAACATATCGTTTACTCCATTAGAAGTAATAGTACCTCCAGAAATACCATCTACTGCATAATCACCACTTGAGGTTCCTTGTTTAACCACTGAGATAGACTGGAATATGCCTGCTTCAGAAATTTTCTTTCCTGGGAATTGGTCCGTAAACATCGGCGTTGAAATTTCTGCGCCAAGTCCTGGTGTTTCACTCTTGTGGCCAAAGTTGGCTCCAACCACCGTGTTCCCGTCTGCTTCCAAACTCACGAATCCCCATACTGGACCCCAAAGACCTTTACCACGCATCGGCACAATAAAAAAGGATTCGCCATCCTTATTCGCTAGGTATAAAGGTACCTCACGCTCCATGTTAGACGACTTAATAGCCTTAGCCATATCTACATTAAAACCTGTTTCGCGGTCTTCACTCACGACCTCTCCACCTTTAATGGTCAAAACCTTAGTGATAACTTCGTCATAAGCTGCTTGAGCTTCGCTACGATCTACCTCAACTCCTACTGAAGCCAAAATGCTTTGCATTTTTTCTTGCTTTACGTTGCTTTCCCGCTTCGATTTCAAACCGAGGGAGGTACCCGAAAGCAATACCGCTACTAATACTACCATGACAGTAGCAAATGTGTACGTATATCCGTTGCTGTTTACATTCATAGTTCTAGGGCTTTAAGCCTGAGCAACGCGTTTCGCACGACGCTTAATATTGGCTTCTACCACGTAGTAGTCAATAAGCGGTGCCATAACATTCATAAATAGGATGGCCAACATTATTCCTTCTGGGTATGCTGGGTTGAATACGCGAATCATGATTCCAAAGAACCCGGCCAAGAAGCCGTAGATATATTTACCAGTTTCGGTTTGAGCAGCACTTACAGGGTCGGTAGCCATGAAGACCATGCCGAATATGAAACCACCCAACATTAATT
>CAJWZE010000103.1 GCA_913049845.1 uncultured Cryomorphaceae bacterium | reverse complement strand
GGTAACTCAGGATCCCATACGGATTGGAGAAATGCAAAATATAAACGGGTTTACCGGTGGCTGCCAATCGCTCGAGCAACTCTTTCTCGTGCGCTTCAAGTTTATATCGGCGCCAAGGATTTTTGGTGTTTTGATGAAAGCTTACCACGAAGGCGTCTTTGAGTGCTATTTCGCGTTCGTCCACATCTACACCGTGATGGTGTGACATAGCCACGTATCGATCCAGATATTCTTTTACGGTCGCCCCCGATTCAAAATCACCTATTGCGATGTGTAAGAAGTCTTGCTCTAGATTTTTAATAGGCAACGGAGCAATACCATGTTCCAATAAAGTCGCAGCATTTCGAATAAGATTAAAAGACACTCTTTGGTTGTTATCTTCTCTTTCAAAAGAATCGTGTTCTGAGGTTTGGAGTGTAGGGTCGTCCGACTTTTGAGCTTCGAGCCAATCCGCATGCGCCCGACAATTTGACTTTGCTACCAAGATTCTTCTTACGCGCTCATCAAGGGATCTGATAGAAATTTTATCCTTAGCCAAGGCATTTCGAAAGGCTTTGGTTGCCTTTGGTACGTTCATCGGAAACAATAAAATATCGTTACCCGCTGTAAACGCCGCTAACTCTAGCTCCCCAGGAGGCGCAAAAGCAGCCGCGCCCTTCATATTCAAAGCATCGGTAATGACTAACCCTTCATATCCCCACTGATCTCTTAAAATCTCTTGGATCACCTTGCGTGAAAGGCTCGTGGGTTTTCCGGATGGCTCAAGGAAAGGAATATTCAAATGGGCAATCATAATGGCCCCAACTCCCGCATCAATAGCACCCTTAAACGGCACCCAATCTACCTCCATGAGTTCACTGGGCGTACGATCGACTTTTGGCAATGTTTTATGGCTGTCCTGATAGGTATCGCCGTGGCCTGGAAAATGCTTCCCACAGGCGAGTACACCTTTATCTTGAATCCCATCAACTAGTGCAACGCCTAGTTCATTCGCAAGATCTGGATCAGAACCGAAGGATCGTGCTCCAATAATGGGGTTGTTTGGATTCGTATTAACATCAAGCACTGGAGAGAAACTAATGTGTACTCCGACGGCACTGCACTCATCCGCCAAGGCATGTCCCAAATCGTAGGCTTCTGTCGCCCCGCCTGCGGCACCAACGGTAAGCGATGTTGGAAACTTATAGGTACTATCCAATCGCATGGCTTGTCCCCATTCTGCATCTTGACCTACGAGCAAGGGTAAAGCCGCTGCGCCCTGAAGACGTTGCAGCAATTTCTTTTGACGCTCAGGTCCGCCTTGCATAGCAATAACACCACCAATGTGGTAATCACGGACAAGTTTTTCTAGTTCCGCTTGATGACCCCCGTCTTTATTGCTGTAGGCAGCGACCATAAATAATTGGCCAATTTTCTCATCCACAGACATCGTACTCAAGGCGGAGTCAACATTAAAGGATTGAGCATAAAGTCGTTTACCCGGGAAAACAGCGAGTAAAAAGGTCGTAAAAATGGCTTTGAGAAAGCGTGTGTACATAGGTCGATAAAGTGCCAAGGGGTTCTTACCTTTGAAATGAGAATATAGAAAGATATGGGATTCTTTGAACGACGCCAACCGCGCGGTTTTCAACACCAGCCAAGATTTCACGACGAGCACCAAGAGCGACTCCGTATCTTGGAACGCAATGAAAGTGTCGACGAAATTCCATTTCAAAATAAAGAGAAATACCGCGATCGATTACGAGAGAATTGGGACCTGCGCAGAAAGCGTAGTGCTGGTGCCAGTGAAGGATTTGTGAAACGCATACTGATTAGCTTTGTCGCCCTCGCAGTACTTACGGCCGTAGCCGTTTATTATATAGGATGAGTTCAATAATTGCTGTTTTATCAGACCATGTGGCCAATCAAATTGCTGCAGGGGAAGTGGTGCAACGCCCTGCCTCTGTAGTCAAGGAATTGTTGGAAAACAGCATTGATGCTGGTGCTACGAAGATTACCGTACAATTAGAAGGTTCCGGACGCACTCTCATCTCCGTGACTGATGACGGTAGCGGCATGGGTAAGGAAGATGCCGAGCGTTGTTTCTTACGACACGCAACCAGTAAGATTAAAAACGCTGAAGATCTCTTTAATCTTTACACTAGAGGGTTTCGCGGGGAAGCGATGGCGTCCATCGCTGCTGTATCACACACACTGATGCGCACCAATACCGCTAAAAAGGGACTTGGTCTCGAAATCAAGTTAGAAGGCGGAAGTATTGTGGCGAAGAACCCCTACCCTTGTGCTCAAGGAACCTATGCGGAGGTCAAGAACTTATTTTATAATGTACCTGCGCGTCGGAAGTTCCTTAAAAAGGATCGTGTAGAATTGCGCCATTGTGTCAATGAATTTCACCGCGTCGCACTAGTTCACACCTCGATTGAATGGATCATGAAAAGCGATGGTAAAACCTTATTCCATCACAAACCTGAGCCTCTACGCCGCCGTATTAGTGGCATATTTGGACGAAAATTTGATGAACGTCTGGTCCCCATAGATGAAGAAACAGAAGCAGTGAAGGTCAGCGGTTTTATTTTGAAGCCTGAGTTTGCTAAGAAGAAACGCGGCGAGCAATTCTTCTTCGTCAACAGCAGGTTCATCAAATCACCCTACTTACACAACGCGCTTCGTGAAGCCTTTGAAGAGGTGTTGACCGCAGAACACCACCCAGGGTATTTCCTGCACTTACAAGTAGATCCTCAGAGCTTGGATGTAAACATTCATCCCACAAAAACAGAGGTGAAGTTTGAAGACGAGCGTACCATTTATGCTGTCCTCCGTAGTGCTGTTCGCCATGCCATTGGGCAATTCAATGTCGCTCCCGCCATCGACTTTGATTCAGAACAAAGCTTTAAAGTTCCGCCCTTACCTAAAGGACATCTTCCAAAACCACCTAAGATCCAAGTCAATCCCAACTTCAATCCCTTCGAATCGACCAAATCAAATCCGCCACGCCTTAGGTCCAACGACGAGAGGTACAAGCGTATTAAAAACGAAAAATACCTCAACACCCAGCAAGCTTTTGACGCCCCAAAAGAATGGAACATCGAAGATACACTGCCTATTGACCCTGTCAGTGGCAAAATTATCCGCTGGGGCAAATACGCCATCACGACACTTGGTGCGAAAGCACTGGTAATAGATATCAAAGGGGCCCGATTTAGAATCTTGTACGACCAAATCTGGTCCAAGCTCCAAGATGCGACCGTGCCTTCGCAACAAGTTTTGTTCCCCAAGAGTATTTTCTTATCCATGGCCGATAGAGCGCTATACCAAGAGCACGAACAAGATTTCACCATC
>CAJWZE010000102.1 GCA_913049845.1 uncultured Cryomorphaceae bacterium | reverse complement strand
AAGGGCTATATATTGTTCTTGTGTAAAAGGAGATTTATTTAATTCTTCGAACACAAATTTCAAGTATTCGAGGTCTTCGGAAGGACCAATATTCTCCAATTCCTTTATAGCGAGTGTAGCCCTTCTGTATTCAATAAACTTTTCATCGTACTCTTTCTTTTCATCGCGAAATTCAATGAAGCTGTCAATCAATGAAAGCTGTTCTAATGGCCTGTGTATCAGACCTTCATCTTTTTGGGAGTTTATGTCCACTAAATGGGCCGTGATCTCTTGAAGAGCGGAGGCTTTAGTTGGTGTATCATTTACAAAACATCTCGTTTTTCCGCTTGGCAATATCTCTCTTCGGAAAGTACTGATTGGCTCAAAATCCAATTGAAGTGATTCGAATGCGTCCTTAAAATATTCTTCGATATCAATAGTTATCTCAACGATAGCTTTGTTACTAGGGTCTCTAAGAATTCCTTTTGAAGAGATTCTCTTGCCTAAACCCGCATTAAGTGCGCCAAGTAGAATACTTTTTCCAGCACCCGTTTCACCGGTTAGAACGGTCAACCCATTAGTGATATTAAGGTGCAACTCGTCAATTAAAATAAAGTTCCTGATGTAGATGGTTCTTAACATCTTACCTGCCGAATTTAGAGTAGGAACTTGCGTGTGTTCGATCGATAGACTCTAACATCGCTTGTAGGCCCTTAATATCTACCCCTAAGGCCTGAGCTTCTGCATAGAGACTTATGATTTCTGGATTCTTGGCGTCAAAAAAGAGATTAATTAAATAGCTGTTCGGGCGCTTTTGGTTTGGCTCCTCTAGCTTACGAAGTGCTGTAGTTATTGTGGTCAATGCCTGCTTATGATTACTGCTCATATACATTAAGTCTAAACCTTGTCGGTGGTAGAGGTATAAACATTCCTTCACAGGTTCAAACGCCGGTGAATTCAAGGCATCAGATATCCAGAATCTATTCTTATTTCCATCAAAACTTTTCCAACCACTTGCTCCTCCACTACTCTGTGCCGTTGTGACAATACTCTGGGTAATGGCAAATTCGGCATCTCCCCCGTTAGACTTAAGGGTTGATCGATCCATACCTATGATGATATATGAATAGAAAGCCAGTATGCTACTAAGATTTGTGGTGAACGTATTCTGTTGAAATTCAATAGGTTCGTTTTCACGATAGCTAAAGACGACATCTTTATCCAATACATTTAGCACTGGACTATTGTATTGTGAACCATATACTGGGCGAGAATATTGAACTTGAAGATTTCCATCAAAACGAGCACCGTTCATTGCTTCAATAGTTAATATGAAACTACAGGCTATTCTTTCCTCATCGGAATATTTATACTCGGTAAAAGTGTACCCATTTAAAAAGCCCTGGATAGTATTTTCCAAAGCAACAAATACATCTTTGTTGGTTGCCTGTACTTCAGGGCTTAGAACTTTAACCGTGGCTCTTAATTCTTGAGCATTAGTAGAAGTTAACGTAGTAAAAGCAATTAAAAGTAGAATAATCTTACGCATCGGATAAATTAAATTCACTAATGAATAACTTAAGTAACGATTTTCCCAGCGCAATCTTGCTAGTTAGTGGAAAACAAAAAGTTTTTCCTGATGCTGTGTAAACTGACACTTCATTAGTATCTGTTTCGAACCCTACTCCCTCTTTACCTAATGTATTCAGAACAATAGCGCTGGCATTCTTTTTAATGAGCTTTTGCTTAGCGTAGGCCTCCCCATCTTGGGTTTCGAGGGCAAAGCCTACTAGGTGATTATTTTCACCTTTCATAGTACCCAGAGTGTTTAGAATATCAGGAGTTTTCTGCAAGGTAATGTTCAATGAATCACCCTTTTCTGTTTTTTTAATCTTATGTTCCGATTGAACAGTAGGTCTATAGTCGCTTACTGCAGCACAACAAACGGTCAAAGAGCTGTCTGTGAACCTAGAAATCATTGCACGTAGCATTTCGTCAGCACTTGTAACATTAGTAACTTCAATTCCATTTAAATCGAGTGTAGCTTGAGTAGGACCTAATACTAAGTGAACGATAGCTCCTAAATCTCTTGCTGCGGCCGCTAATGCAGCCCCCATTTTACCGGAACTGTTATTGCCCAAGAATCTCACAGCATCTAAATGCTCGTGCGTGGGGCCTGCATTTATGAGAACCTTTTTGCCAGACAAAGGAAGCGTGGAGCTTAGGTATTCCTCAAGATGTTTGGTAATGGCTTCTGGTTCTGCCATTCTCCCCTTCCCCACTAATCCTGAGGCCAATTCACCATAATCAGAATCAATGATTACAACACCGCGCTGTTCCAAAGTCTTTAAATTATCAGAAGTGGCACCGTTGGAATACATATCTAGATCCATAGCTAACGCAACGAAAACAGGACATTTAGCACTCAAATAAACGGCCGTTAATAGATTGTCACAGGCACCGGTTGTCATTTTGGACAACGTGTTTGATGAGGCTGGAGCAATGACCATTAAATCAGCCCATAGGCCCATTTCAACATGATTGTTCCAAACTCCATAAGCCTTCTGCTCGTCTTCAATGAATGAACTGTATACTGGACGAGTACTAAGGGTAGAAAGAGTCAAAGGGGTGACGAAATCCTTAGCGGAGTTAGTAATAATTACCTGGACTTCAGCACCCCTTTTAATGAATTCCCTAACTAAATGGGCGCTTTTGTAAGCTGCAATACTACCTGAAATGCCAAGCAGCACTTTGCGATTGTACAAAAGACTCATCGTATTGGATTATTTTTCTTCTCCTTCTCCTTCTCCTTCTCTTCTGAAGTAGATGTTGTTGTCTAACCACTCTTGCATTGCAAGTGCAGTTGGCTTTGGCAAGCTCTCGTAAAAACGGCTCACTTCAATCTGCTCCTTATTTTCAAAGATTTCCTCAAGAGATTCAGTGGATGAAGCAAACTCTTGAAGTTTGGCATGCAATTCTTCACGTGTGTCATCATTGATCTGCTCAGCACGCTTTGCAATGATTGTTAACGCTTCATAGATATTCTCTGTTGGCGCGTCAATCTTGTTAGTGTCGTGTGTTCTTGTGGTTTTATCCGCAGGCATTTTCTTGTAATCCATGTGCTTTGGGATGATTTTATTTAGTCAATTTACGTAATTCTCGGAGGTATTCACTTTCTGGGTAAATCTCCTCAAGGTCATTTAATGCGGTGTTGGCTTCAATAAAGCGCTCTATTTGAAGTTCGGCAACACTGTTTTCGGCTAGTTTAAATGCGGCCTTGGCTTTAAGATACATCGCTTCTTCACGATATGGTGGATCTGGGTATTCACTCAATGTTGTAGTGAATGCGGTCATTGCAGCCTTGTATTT
>CAJWZE010000101.1 GCA_913049845.1 uncultured Cryomorphaceae bacterium | reverse complement strand
CGGTTTTGGATTAATTTTGTCGCATTAAATACTTCTGACAATGGCAAAAAAGCGCATTACGAAACCGACCTACCTTGGATGGTACGAAGACATGCTCTTCTGGAGAAAGTTCGAAGACATGTCTGCAGCATTGTACATCCAACAAAAAATCCGTGGATTTTTGCACTTGTATAATGGACAAGAGGCTGTATTGGCTGGTTCAGTATTTGCAATGGAAGAAGGTGATAAGATGATCACCGCATACCGTAACCACGTTCAACCAATCGCTTTGGGTGAAGATCCAAGACGCATAATGGCTGAACTTATGGGTAAAGTAACGGGTACTTCACGTGGTAAGGGTGGTTCTATGCACATGTTCTCTCCAGATCTTGGATTCTGGGGGGGACACGGTATTGTTGGCGGACAAATTCCACTAGGTGCAGGGCTTGCCTTCGCAGATAAATACAACGGTAAAAACAATGTCACGCTCACCTATATGGGTGATGGAGCCATCCGTCAGGGCTCCTGGCACGAGACAGCAAACCTAGCGATGTTGTGGAAGATTCCTGTCGTTTTCATCGTTGAGAACAACGGTTATGCAATGGGTACTTCAGTAGAGCGTACGGCAAACCATACGGATATCCATAAATTGGGTGAAGGCTATGAAATGCCCAACCGCGCTGTAGATGGTATGGATCCAATTGCTGTTTACGATGCAGTTCATGAAGCAATGGAACGTGCACGTAACGGAGATGGACCTACACTATTAGAAATCCGTACCTACCGTTACAAAGGACATTCAATGTCTGATCCTCAGAAATATAGAACTAAAGATGAGGTTGCAGAATACCAAGCAAAAGATCCTATCACACTTTGTTTAAATAAAATCAAAGAGAAAAAATGGGCAACCGACGCTGAGATTGAAGAAATCAATCAACGTGTAAAAGCCTTGGTGAAGGAATGTGTTGACTTCGCTGAAGCCAGTGATTTCCCGGATGCGTCTGAAGTGTACCAAGGCGTATATGCTCAGGAAGATTACCCATTCATTAAAGATTAATAGTAATTATGGCTATTGTAATTAACATGCCGCGTCTCTCGGATACAATGACCGAGGGTATTGTCGCAAAATGGCACAAAAGTGTTGGTGATAAAGTAAGTGAAGGTGATTTGCTTGCAGAAATTGAAACCGACAAAGCAACGATGGAATTCGAAGCGTTCCCTGGTCAAGAGGGTACACTTCTTTATATCGGGACAGGTGAAGGTGAAATGTCTCCTGTAGATACAGTATTAGCTATTCTCGGTGATGAAGGCGAAGACATTGAAGCATTGAAAGGCAGTTCGGCTCTACCTGAGGTATCTACTGAGGAAGCTACGTCTACGCCTATTCCGGAAGCTGCTCCGTTACCAGTTGGAACTCCCGCACCCGCTCAAGCTGCTCCAGCGCCAGTTGCTGCTGCACTTGAAGACGGTTCAGTAAAAGCATCTCCACTAGCCAGAAAATTGGCAGCGGAAAAAGGTATTGATCTCAATATGCTTCAAGGCTCAGGAGATAACGGTCGTATCGTGAAACGTGATGTTGATTCGTTTAACCCAGCCTACCATGCATCTGCACAACCAGTTGTTGCAGCTGCTCCTTCAGTACCAGTGGGAGTCGAGAACTTTACTGATACACCAGTGAGCCAAATGAGAAAAGTGATTGCAAAACGTTTGAGCGAAAGTAAAAATACAGCGCCTCACTTCTACATTACAATGGACATTGATATGGATAACGCCATTGCTGCGAGAAAAACGATGAATGCTGGCGGTGATGTGAAGATTAGCTTCAATGACCTTGTAGTGAAATCTTGTGCGCTAGCATTAAAGAAGCACCCTATTATTAATTCAGCGTGGTTGGGCGACAGTATTCGTCAAAGCGACCACATACATATCGGTGTTGCTGTAGCCATTGAAGATGGTTTGTTAGTTCCTGTATTGCGTCACGCAGATCAGATGCCACTTTCAAGCATTAGCGCGAACGTCAAAGAACTTGCAGGTAAAGCGAAAGATAAAAAACTTCAACCCTCAGATTGGGAAGGAAACACATTTACTATTTCAAACCTTGGTATGTTTGGTGTAGAGGAGTTTACGGCTATTGTGAACCCACCAGATGCTGCGATCCTCGCAGTAGGAGGAATTAAGCAAGTACCTGTAGTTAAAGACGGTTTAGTCGTACCGGGTAATGTAATGAAAGTAACATTGAGCTGTGATCACCGCGTTATTGATGGTGCATCAGGTGCAGCCTTCTTACAATCGGTAAAAGCATTCTTGGAGAACCCAGTGACGATGCTGGTGTAGTTTTAGAAATGAAAAATAGAAACAGCCCGAACGAGAGTTCGGGCTATCTTTTTATTAACGTGAAAATATTACGTCATGAAGAACGTTTGGATTACAGGAGCATCAAGAGGTATTGGTTATAGTACAGCTCAACTATTCCTTGAGATGGGTCATCGCGTTATCATTCTTACTAGAAACACTCAGGCTCTTGAAGCACTTTCTATCTTATATCCGGAGACCTTAGAAATATGTAAGACGAATCTGATGGCTTTAGAACAGTCGAATTATCCAGATTTATCGGTAGATATTCTTATTAATAATGCAGGTACACTTGTGAACAAACCTTTTGTTGATATAAGTAAAGACGATCTGATAAAAGTTTTCGGCACAAATGTTTTTGGCCCAATTCAATTAATCCAAGATTTGATGCCTCAGTTTAGCTCAGACGCTCATATTGTAAATATAAGTTCGGTGGGCGGTATTACAGGAAGTGTGAAATTTCCAGGGTTATCTGCTTACAGTTCTTCAAAAGGAGCGTTAACCATACTTACGGAATGCCTTCAAGCCGAATTTGGCGATTCGACATCGTGGTCTTTTAACTGTTTAGCATTGGGTGCTGTGCAAACAGAAATGCTTGAAGAAGCATTCCCAGGTTACGTTGCACCTATTGATGCTGCCTCTATGGCGGCCTACATATGTGGTTTTGCACTCAACAACCACCGAGTAATGAGAGGTAGAGTAGTAGAAGTTGCAATGTCAACTCCTAAATAATAAAGACCTTCTAATTTCTTTTAAATTAATTATTGGATTTCAATAGGTAACAGAAATCGGTGTATACATATGCAACTGCTTCTGTAAAGGGTTACGTTCTTTTTCTGCTAAGCTTTCGACGGCAAAACAACTTAACTAGTTGACTTACAGCAAGGAGAAAATTTCATTGTAAAAAAGATGATTTTTTGTTGCCGGAATTCAACCTTAGCGTATCTTTGCCGTCCTAAGTTTAACAATTGAGGCGACTTAATTCTAGACTGTTTTCTGGAGCGAAGATTTTTTAGAAAAAAACAAATTAAAGTTGCGGTATTAGAAAATACCTTCTTACATTTGCCGCCCCAATCGAGAGAAAGGGAAAATAGAAACAAGTTCTTTACATATTGGTTTAAGAAACAAGGAATGCAAAAAACCTTGTCAATTATC
>CAJWZE010000100.1 GCA_913049845.1 uncultured Cryomorphaceae bacterium | reverse complement strand
ATTTTGAATCCCGTTTTATCTGAAGATCAGGTAAAGGAAGCGGTAGATAAGTACGCGTCATTCTTGAAAGAGAGAGGTGCAAGTATTATCAACAAAGAAAATTGGGGCCTAAAGAAGATGGCTTACCCAATCCAAAAGAAAAAAAGTGGCTTTTACCACTTTGTAGAATACACAGCTCCTGGAGAGTCAATTGCACCGCTAGAGGTTGAGTTTAAGCGTGACGAGCGTATTATGCGCTTTCTGACTGTAAGACTAGATAAATACGGCATCGAATACGCTGAGAAGCGTCGTGCTAGAGTTAACGCTTAAAAAGTAGAAATTATGGCAACCAGAGGAAATAGAGGAACGAGAGGAAAAGGTGATGTTCGTTACTTACAACCGATCAATGTGGAAAGCGGCAACCAACAAAAGTATTGCCGTTTTAAAAAATCCGGTATCAAATACATCGACTACAAAGATCCAGATTATTTGTTGCGCTTTGTAAACCCACAGGGTAAAATTTTACCTCGTCGTTTGACTGGTACCTCATTGAAATACCAGAGAAAATTATCTACAGCTATCAAGCGTGCTCGTCATATTGCATTGATGCCTTACGTAGCGGATAACCTTAAATAAATCAGAACCATGGAAATCATTTTAAAGAAAGACGTAGAAAACTTAGGCTTTACTGATGACGTGGTAACTGTAAAAGATGGTTACGGTCGTAACTTCTTAATCCCACAGGGTTTCGGAGTTTTGGCAACAGAGAGCGCTAAGAAAGTATTGGCTGAGAATTTGCGGCAACGTGCACACAAGGAGAATCAGGCAATCACTGATGCTAAAGCGACTGCTGAAAAATTGGCGGGTATTGAGTTGAAGATGACTGCTAAAGTTGGTGCAGGTAATAAGCTCTTCGGCGCAGTTACCAACCAAAACGTGGCAGACGAATTAGCGAAGGCTGGTGTTACTCTTGAGAAGAAATTCATCCAAATCGTTGGTGGTTCTATCAAGGCACTAGGTCACTACACCGCTGCTGTACGTTTGCACCGCACAGTTGTAGTAAATTTTGAATTTGACGTTGTAGCGGAAGCTTAAACGTTAATCCTATATTGCGAATGCGTAAAGCCGTCCCTTGAGGCGGCTTTTTTAATACCTTAATCGTTATTAACAAGACTCGTAAAATTGTCGATAGGAAAGTCGCGCCGTCCCTATCTCTTGGGTTGATGATAGAATTACTCATTGAACCACCTACTGATAATATCGGTTTTTGGTTTTCACGAGGTTAAGCACCACGGAGGGGCTGTGGATATACCGGAGTTAAAAAGAAATAATCTACTCGTAACGAAGTGCCTCTAATGGATCAAGGTCTGCTGCCTTCTGCGCTGGGTACCATCCGGCAGCAACACCTACAAGCACTGATATAATAAAGGCAACAATGATCCATAACCATGGAATGAAAAAGAATCCACCGATCTGGTTGGCCACTACATTTCCAATAACGATTCCCAAGATAATACCTGCCCAGCCGCCAATTTGAGTAATCATCACGGCTTCAGCAAGGAATTGAGAACTGATAGCTCGCTTGGTTGCACCAATGGCCTTCCGTGTACCAATCTCTTTGGTACGTTCCGTAACGCTTACGAGCATAATATTCATCAGTGCAATGGATGCACCTAGCAGGGTAATAGAGCCGATAATAAAGGCACCTGTGGTGACCATATTTAAATTCTCTATAAGACTTTTCGCAACACTATCACTGCGTGTAATACTAAAGTTGTCGCGTTTTTTTGGGACCAATTTTCGAACGCTGCGCATCAAAGCCATACACTGACCTTGCACTGCATCAAGCGTTACCGCACTTGGTGCAGTGACACTCAACGTATAGTTGGGCGAGCCGCCTGCAAAATTTGCACGTGCATAATTTAAAGTTACCCAAGCACCGCGGTCACCAGAGAACAGACCTGAGGAGCCTTTTTCCGCGAGGGCACCTATCACCAAATATTGTTTTCCTTGAATGCGAATGGTATTTCCAGCTGCTCGGTTATCCCCGAATAAATCCTTTTTCGTCTCACTGCCTAATATGGTGTAGTTACGACCCGAATAAACATCATCCAGGGTGAAATTTCTGCCTTCGGCCAAATCGAACCCTCCGGTGTACATGTAATTCTCATCCGTTGCCGTGATGAGTGTGTTTGGATTTGTACTAGTATTTTGGAAGGAGAGTTTCGCCGTTCCTGAGGCAATATAAGTGAGCGATGTTTTTGCCTCAGGATAGTCCATGCGCTCCTTGAATCTTAGTGCCTCGCGGTATGTTATCTTAGGATTTTGTCGGTAGTCGGCATTCCCTACAAAGAATCCTCCTTGCGAATTTCTTATGGTCAAGGTGTTCGCGCCCAGTGAGGTGAAGTTGTTTTCCAAGCTTTGTTTCAGTGCATCTGTTGCACTTAATATGCCTACGAGCGCCATGATACCAAAGGAAATGATGAGCGACGTCAAAATAGTCCTTAAAGGGGAAGCTTTGATGGCTGACCAAGCTAGGGAAGTGGTTTCTTTGAAATTCTTTAGTCTCACGGTGGTGGTGCTTAAGCCAAATTTAGCAATTACTTTTACGCTGTGGCAGTGAATCCGAAACATACACTAGGTTTTTTGGCAGGGGGGTACAGAAATGTAGCTGCGCTCAAGGGTATTGATTTGCCAAAGCTTCCTCAACGCCCGCAATATGACAGCCTACTCATTGGATGGGATGCGGCCGATTGGAAGAGCATTTATCCGCTATTGCAACAGGGTAAGATGCCTGCTTTAGGGGAGCTTTTGCATACTGGAGTGTATGCAAATTTAGCCACTCTTGATCCACCAATATCTCCGATGCTTTGGACTTCGATAGCCACATCTACGTGGCCGTCGGCACACGGTATTCACGGGTTTACAGAGATGCACGATGGAGTCATTCGTGCCGTTCGTGGCTCGTCAATCCAGATGCCCACCTATTTTGAGTATCTCGAAAATCAAGGAATTCCAGCCTCGAGCGTAGCTTGGTGGCCATCGCATCCGGCAAAGAATAGTGCCTTTGGGGCTATGCGTGTTTCCAACCTCGCGGTAAGTGAAGATTTACGCTGGTTGAAAGATGGTGTCGCTCCAAAAGAGCACCGCGAGCTATTGGCCTCGCTCTTATTGAAGCCTGAAGAAATTCCTGCGGCCGCCATAGCGCAGTTCTTTCCTGAAATGGAATCGGACAGCACGGATGATATAGTACGCAGTGTGCTCAAGATTACTACGCATGCCCTGAACGTTCAGCTGCTAGCTACATTTGCTCTGGATCATAGCCCTGGCGGTCATGCGAGCGTATACTTCGATGCCCTGGATCATTACAAGCATCTTGGGATGAAATATGCCCCGCCTCAGCTTGAAGGGGTGAGCAATGAAGACTTTGCCCGCTACCAGCACATTGTTGAAAGCGCCTACCGCTTTCACGATCTGTGTTTAGGCACACTTCTGGACCAATTGGACCCCAACGGAACCGCCATACTCATTAGCGACCACGGCTTTACATCTGGTAAGGACAGGAGTATCGATCTACCA
>CAJWZE010000099.1 GCA_913049845.1 uncultured Cryomorphaceae bacterium | reverse complement strand
ATATATTCTGTACTTGCTCGAGCAGGTTACTTTGAGGTTAGTGAATTAGCAACGTTCAGAAAATTGAACACACGTCTGCAAGGCCACCCTACTACGCACGAAGGTTTGGAAGGTATCCGTATCGCTTCTGGTTCTTTAGGTCAAGGCCTTAGCGTTGCCTTGGGTGCAGCATCTGCAAAAAAACTTAACGGTGACAATAGCACGGTATTCACCTTACACGGTGATGGCGAGCTGCAGGAAGGACAGGTCTGGGAAGCCGCAATGTATGCTTCTGCGAAAAAGGTAGATAACCTAATCGCTGCAGTAGATGTCAACGAGAAGCAGATTGACGGTTCAACGGACGACGTTTTGGCTATGGGTTCGCTTCGTAGCAAATTTGAAGCCTTTGGATGGGACGTTATTGATATTGCCAAGGGTAACCATCTTGATGTAATCGATACTGCCATTGCAGAAGCTAAAGGAAAACTTGGCAACGGTAAACCGGTATGTTTATTGCTTAGAACTGAAATGGGCAATGGTGTTGACTTTATGATGGGTACCCACAAATGGCACGGTGTTGCGCCTAACGACGAGCAGCTCGTAAGTGCGCTCGCTCAAAACGAAGAAACCTTAGGCGATTACTAAGATCATACGTCTTGAAAAAACTCACCGCCCTCATAGCATTAATTTCTTGCACTGTGCTCATAGCACAACCGAAGCAAGAGGGACAGCGTCCACCGCTGACGAGAATCCTCTTTGTGTTCGACGGAAGCCAAAGTATGTACGGACGATGGGAAACGGGCGCAAAGATTGATGTTGCCCAGCGCTTAATGGGGCAAATCCTAGACAGTCTTCAGGAAATACAGAGTGAAGGGAATTTCCAATTGGCTCTTCGTGTTTACGGCCATCAAAAGCCTGTTCCTCCGCAAGATTGCTCCGATACGCGCCTAGAAGTTCCTTTCGGTAAAGGAAACATATATAAGATTAAGCGTTTACTCAAGAGCATCACTCCACGAGGGACAACACCTATTGCAGGATCACTTTTGAAAGCCTCGAGCGATTTTCCGGCGTGCGATGATTGTAGGAATATTATTATCCTTATCACAGACGGTGCAGAAGCGTGTGATGGAGATCCTTGCATTGTTAGTAAGCGGTTGCAGAAGAAGGGAATTATTCTCAAACCTTTTGTCATTGGTATTGGTTTAGACGAAGAATTCAGGAACAGCTTTGAATGCGTGGGTACATTTTTCGATGCTTCCGACGAGAACACCTTCAAAAATGTGCTCGGTGTCGTCATTTCTCAAGCGCTAGATAATACAACCGCTCAGATAAACCTATTGGACATAAATAACAAACCTACAGAAACGGATGTGCCTATTCTTCTCTACGACCATACCTCTGGCAAGGTTAAAGAGAGCTTTGTGCATACGCTGAACTACAAAGGTGTTCCAGATACGTTAGAACTCGACCCTCTAGTTGTTTATGATATGGAAGTACACACTGTGCCGCCAATCCGAGTTGACAGTATTATTATTCATAGCAGAACGCATACGCACATCGGCGCCAAAACACCCCAAGGAGAATTAGTCCTAAAGGCGTCACCAAGAATGTCCAACAGTATTGCGTGTATCGTAAAACCGCAGGGTAAAGAAACCATCTTGCATGTACAAGAATTCGGAACCGCACAAAAATACCTCAGTGGCACCTACGATTTGGAGATATTAACCTTGCCTAGAATTGTACAAGAAGGTGTGCATATCAAGGCAAGTGCTTCCACAACTATAGCGGTACCTCCTCCTGGAATGGTCACCATTCAGAACAGGGTTAGTGGGTTTGGTGCCGTATTCGTTCAAAGAGAGGATGGATACGAATGGGTAGTCGACTTAAGCGAAAGTAGCGAGCGCCAGGTGTTCCAGCTACAACCTGGCCAATACAAGGTGGTCTTCCGAAGTAAATTTGCACAGGAAACCGGATATAGTAAAAACAAAGAATTCAGAGTGAGCCCTGGCTCCTCAACCATTGTTAAAATCAACTAACATGAAGAAGTACAGAGATTCAGGAAGTAAAGATACCCGTTCAGGCTTTGGTGCTGGCTTGGAAGAATTAGGTAAAACGAATGAAAACGTTGTAGCACTTTGTGCTGACCTTACTGGTTCTCTTAAAATGAATGCTTTTGCAGATCAAAATCCAGACCGATTCTTTCAAGTAGGTATCGCAGAAGCAAACATGATGGGTATTGCCGCAGGTCTGACCATCGGTGGTAAAATCCCTTTCACTGGAACCTTTGCCAACTTCTCTACGGGTCGCGTATACGATCAGATTCGTCAGAGCATCGCGTATAGCGGTAAAAACGTTAAAATATGTGCTTCTCATGCCGGTCTTACTCTTGGTGAGGACGGTGCAACGCACCAAATCCTTGAGGATATCGGTCTGATGAAAATGTTGCCGCATATGGTTGTGATCAACCCTTGTGATTACAATCAGACGAAAGCCGCCACAATCGCTATCGCAGATTACGAAGGTCCTGTATACTTGCGCTTCGGTCGCCCTAAAGTGGTGAATTTCACTCCTGCCGATGCCAAATTTGAGATTGGTAAAGGCGATGTTCTAACCGAAGGAACAGACGTCACTATCATCGCAACAGGCCATCTAGTATGGGAAGCATTACAAGCAGCTGAAGCACTAGAAGGTACAGGCGTAAGCGCAGAGGTTATTAACATGGCTACTATTAAGCCGTTAGACGAAAAAGCAATCCTCGTATCTGTTGCAAAAACAAGATGTGTAGTGACTGCTGAAGAGCACAACCGCTTTGGTGGTTTGGGCGAAAGCGTTGCACAGACTTTGGTGACCAACAACCCAGTGCCACAAGAATTCGTAGCCGTAAACGATAGCTTCGGTGAGAGTGGCACTCCGGCACAGCTTATGGAAAAATACGGTTTGAACGCTGATGCCATAGTGGCTGCAGCACAAAAGGTGATCGCTAGAAAGTAATCGTTCACTTAAACCTTTAGTATCTTCCATTCATCTAAAGAACAATGGAGGAAACCAAGAATATTAAGGGCCTCCTATTGCAAGAGCAGTGGGAGGCTTCTTTTTTTGAAATCGTTGAGCAGTACAGCGAACGTCTCCTCTATTGTGCTGTGGGTATTCTTAAGAGTGAATCATTGGCGCAAGACGCCCTGCAAGAAGGGATGATCAACATTTGGAAAAATCTCCACAAGTTCAAGGGCAACAGCCATATATTTACCTGGTGCTACACAATTGTTCGCAATGCTGCTCTGAACGAGCTGAAAAAGGAAAAGCGACATCTCAGTGCCGATTTAGAGAGTGCCTATACCGCACAGAGCTCCTCCAAGCTAAAATGGGACAGTGAAGAGATCAATGATAAAGTGCAAGAAGTCCTTACCGGCCTTCCGGAAAAACAGCAGTTGGTTTTTGAATTGCGGTATTACCAAGATTTGAGCTTTAAGGATATTGCCGAACTCACGGGTACCTCCATCGGTGCACTTAAGGCAAATTACCACCACGCTAAAAAGAAGATGGAAGAAAAATTAATAGGCCTTTTAAACCTTCCATAATTACGATAACTCTAACTATCAA
>CAJWZE010000098.1 GCA_913049845.1 uncultured Cryomorphaceae bacterium | reverse complement strand
TCTTTTAAAATAAAGAATGCCAAATGGAACACTTACTTGAAGAATTTTTACATAGTTACAATGCTAATCTCCGCGGGTTTGTATTCGGTTTCGTTCACGTTGGAATAATGCTTTTAGGCTATTATACTGGATGGAGCATTAACAGGCTTGTAAAATTTGCTTCCAACGGA
Organism: uncultured Cryomorphaceae bacterium; assembly: GCA_913049845.1. Lineage (GTDB taxonomy): Bacteria > Bacteroidota > Bacteroidia > Flavobacteriales > Schleiferiaceae > UBA10364. The sequence continues at coordinate 3,489 of CAJWZE010000098.1, read as the reverse complement.
TATGTGGCAGGTATCATTGGAGCCGGTTTGTCTCATGTTATAGCTGATTTACTAGCTAGCCTTGTAGATCCGCATCTCAGGGAGATGGTTGTAGGTATTGTTATAGGGGGGACTATCCCTCTTTTTGCTGTTCCTTTATGTGAGAAATATATTTCTAAATATGAGAATACAGACGCTCATCTAAACACTAAAAAAAAATCAAACCCAACAAATTAATATTAACCTCCTTCAATGGCAGGTATAAATCTTACAGTTCGAACATTATTTAATTCTTCATCAAACCAGTCGTGAATAATCTCGTTCTCGAGAGCACAGGCGAAACCTTCCGATAAAGCGTTCTTGATGCCCGGGTATTGCTCGTCTAACGATGAAATTATTTGGTCTAGCTTATCGCCTTTGGCATTTAGTTCATGTACACCATCAGTGTAATTGCAGGCTATTTGGCTTGGGATAACAATTTTTATCATTATTTATTTAGCCGATTTCAGACAATATTTTGATTGGATTTAGAGGTAAATTGGTCATTCGCTTTCCAATAGCGTTAGAGACTGCGTTTGCCACAGCCGCTAAAGGAGGCACTATGGGCGTTTCTCCCACACCCCGTACACCAAACGGGTGTCCCGAATTTGGAACTTCGACTAAAATGGTCTCAATCATAGGTAAGTCTGAAGCAACTGGAATTCTATAATCTAAAAAACCAGTGTTCATTAGATTCCCCTCTTTATTGTAGACATATTCTTCGTTCAATGCCCATCCAATACCTTGTGCGGCACCCCCTTGGAGCTGACCTTCTACATAACTAGGATGAATTGCTTTACCAACATCTTGAATGGCTGTATATCTTAATACGGTAACTCTTCCGGTTTCTGGATCAACCTCAACATCGCAAATATGTACACCAAAGCCAGGCCCAGCGCCTTTCTTTACATTTATATTGGCCTTGCCGCTAATTGCCCCACCTGTCTTAAAGGCTATTTTTGCAATTTGTTTCATTGACATAGGTTCAATATCTTTTCTTTCTATACAAATCGCATTTCCGTTTGTCCATTCAACTTGCTTGGGATCTACTTTCCAAAACTTGGCTGCTCTTCGACACATCTCTGCAATCAAATCCATGGCAGCTTCGACTACCGCTTTCCCAGTAGCAAATGTAACTCTGCTACCTCCTGTAAGATCAGAATAAGGAATTGACTCGGTGTCGGCCACGATCGGTTTGACATTTTCCATGCCTATACCTAAAGTTTCAGCCGCCATCATCGCCATGGATGCTCGTGATCCCCCAATATCTGGATTACCTGTCGCAACAGTTACGTTTCCGTCTTCATTTATCATTATTTCTGCACTAGAATTGCCGCCAATATTGAACCAAAATCCAGACGCAATTCCGCGCCCTTGGTATGGCTTGAGTTTTTTATGATAGTGGCTAGACTTAAATCCGGCCTCCAAGCATTCTTTGTGGCCGATTTTATCAAAGGTTACGCCGTAGGGAGCTGTGGTTCCCTCTGTTGCGCAATTTTTCAGTCGGAGTTCGATCGGATCCATTTGAAGTATGGAGGCTACCTCATCTATTGCTGATTCAACTGCAAAAGCCGCAACTGGTGCACCCGGTGCTCTGTAGGCTGCCGCTTTTGGTCGGTTAACTAGAATATCCCAACCCGTACATTTCACATGTTTTAGATTATAGGGGGCAAAAGCGGTCATGCATCCTAGGCCGACGGGGGAGCCGGCAAAAGCACCTGCTTCATATTTCAACTCGATGAGACCGGCAATGAAATTTCCCTTTTTGTCTGTTCCTAGCTTTACGTGCGCGGTTCCTCCTGATGTAGGGCCGGTAGCCCTCATTACTTCTGTTCTATTCATTACAAGTTTTACAGGACGACCTGTTTTTTGCGAAAGTTTTACTGCTAATGGCTCAAGGTAAATCGTAGTCTTGCCCCCAAAGCCACCTCCTATCTCTGCTGGGATAACTTTTATTTTTGATGTTTCTAAGCCGCACAATTTGGCGGTGTATGCCCTGACCATGAATGCACCTTGACTAGAGCACCAAATTGTTGCTTGATTATCTTTAGTGTAACTTGCAGCGCAAGCGTGCGGTTCGATATAACCCTGATGCACGGTTTGAGTGCTGTATTTTCTATCAAGTACTATGTCTGCTTCGTTTAAAGTCTTTTCAGGATCTCCTAATAAAAATTCAACTTTCTTTGCTGTGTTCGAAGGCTTTTTATTTGGCTCGCTCAGGCCCTCAGTAAAAATATTTTTATCAATTATAGGTGAACTTTTCTTTTCAGCCGTTTTTATATCCATTACTGGTTTTAATACTTTATATTCCACTTCAATTAGCTCGGCTGCTTTATTAGCGATACTTTGAGATATAGCTGCGACAGCAACGATAGCATGACCGTCATAAAGTACTTTATCCTTTGCAAGAACGTTTCGAGCGAGGTCAAAGAAATTAACGTTTGAGTTTTTATCAGTAGGTTTTAAAGAAGCAAGGTCGCTATGTGTAATTATGCTTTTGACCCCTTCCAGTTTCAAGGCCTTTGAAATATCGATCTTTTTTATTAAAGCATGGGCATGCGGGCTTCGGTGAATGGCTCCATAAAGCATTCCATTTAATACAATATCGGCTCCAAAGTTGGCTTTTCCGGTAACCTTGTCAATTCCATCGGGACGTATCGGCCGAGTTCCAATAACCTTAAATCTATTTCCTTCTTCTATAGTCTCTTGGTTAAGTCTATCTAGCTCTTCGGTTCGTACGCTGCTCATTTTCTTCCCTCATTATTTTTGCGGCTTTGATCACGGCCTTTATGATCTTGTCATAGCCTGTGCATCTGCATAGATTGCCGGCTAACCAGTATCTTATTTCTTCCTCGGAGGGGTCTGTTTTCTCATCAAGTAACGCTTTTGCTGCTACGATAAATCCTGGAGTACAAACGCCGCATTGCAATGCAGCTTCCTCAAGAAACGTTTTTTGTAATGGATGTAATGACTCTTCACTTCCAATTCCCTCTATGGTTTGAATATCACAACCATTTGCTTCAACACCTAAAACCAAGCAAGAGCAGACTAATCTGCCGTTTAAAGTAACGCTGCATGCTCCACAGTCTCCTGTAGAACATCCTTCTTTTGTGCCCGTCAAATAGAGTTCATCTCTTAGACAATCCAGAAGGGTTTGCTGGGTTTCACATAGGATCTCAACTGGGTCACCATTGACACTCATTGAAACGTGATGCTTATTCATAAATTTCCCTTTTCTAAAATCCTTGTGTGTGCGATTTGTACAGCGCGTCTAGCCAACACTCCGGCTACCTTGGTTCTGTATGCTACCGTTCCTCGTGCATCATTAATTGGGTCGCAGGTGCTCTCGCAAGCCATCGCCAAACAAGCCAGCGAGTCATTATTGATTTCGTTGCCTACTAGTATTTTCTTTGCGGTTTTTACAATAGTTGCTTTGGGTGCGACTGCACCTAAACAGACTACTGCATCTAG
>CAJWZE010000097.1 GCA_913049845.1 uncultured Cryomorphaceae bacterium | reverse complement strand
CTGCTATTGGAATGATGAATTGCTTCCCTATATTCAAGAGACTATCACTCACAGAGCCCACTTGTTCGCGCATTCCTCCGAGCGTTGGTATTAACTGTTTGTTCAAGTAGCCTTCGAAGAACTTGGTGAAATCGGGTACGTACAAATACGAGTAGCTGAATAACATACTGAATGAGATAATCATCGCCATGCTGCTCCATAGACACGCCTTGCGGTGTTCCGGGAATAAAACCGCTAGCACGGGGAGTACCATAACGACAAAGACGCCTACAGGGCCTTTAACACCTAGGACGACGTACAGAAGGACGCCAGCAAGGGTACTCCAAAAGTAATTTCGCTTCAAAGTTCCTTCAATAAGTAACCAAGTGACCGCTAATGTGGCTGCATTCAAAGGGGCTTCCAACATATTGTTTTGGTGCACCCAAATCACTCCGGGTGTGATGGTCCAAAGTAGTTGAGGAATCCAAGCACGATACCCTGCTGCTATGAATAAAGACCACAATCTGCGCATCATCATGATGCTTAGGCCGTAAAGAGTATAGGCATAGCATCTATCAACCCATGCTTGATCGCCAAAAAGACGATAGAAAATGCTGTGAATACCAAACGAGAATGGCGGGTGCTCGTAAAATTCTGGATGGATGTAAGCAGTATAATGTGGTGCCCAGAAAGTTCCCAATCCTTCCTCAAGGTTCCTTGCAATAGTAGCATAGGTTAATCCATCGAAAAACATTCCTTTGGTAAATAGTAAGGGGAGTAGTAACAATGCTGCTAGCGCCCAAGAGAATTGATTCAACCTATGATTTATGATGTGGCTCATCCGAATTCGCTTTTCAGGTGGAAGGTAATCTTATCGAACTTTTCTTGCGCCATCTGTAACGAAAATTGGGAATCCGCGAAAAATACGGGGCGACCAAACTTATCCTCGGCAAGGTAACGTTGTTTAAGAGTACTGAACTCAGCTAACTGTGTATCATCTCTGCTCTCTATCCAACAGGCTTTAAATGCATGGAAAGCCTCGTAGCTGCATTTTGCGTTATACTCGTGCTCCAATCTATATTGTATGACCTCGTATTGAAGGGCCCCTACCGTTCCGATAATCTTGCGGTTGTTTTGCTTCAAGGTGAACAATTGAGCCACACCTTCATCCATTAATTGGTCAATGCCCTTGGCCAATTGCTTTGCCTTGAGCGGATCATCATTATTGATGAAGCGGAAATGCTCAGGCGAGAATGACGGAATACCAGTAAAGTGCAGATCTTCCTTCATAGTTATAGTATCGCCAATTCTGAAGGTACCGTTGTCTGGTATACCAATAATGTCCCCAGGGTAAGCTTCATTTATAATACTCTTCTTTTCTGCCATAAAAGCCGTAGGAGCACTTACCCTGAAGGTTTTGCCAGTTCGAGTATGTGTATATTGCTTATTGCGCTCGAACTTGCCGCTAACCACCTTTAAAAACGCGATTCTATTCCTGTGGTTTGGATCGATGTTCGCGTGGATTTTAAAAACAAATCCACTGAATTCATCTTCTTCAGGAAATACTAATCTTTCCTCTGCGGCTTTAGGCTGCGGGAATGGTGCGATTTCTTGAAAACAATCCAATAGTTCTCTAACACCAAAATTATTCAGAGCCGAACCAAAGAACACTGGACACAGCTCACCGTTCAAATATGGTTCCTTATCGAATTCCGGATATACAGCTTCTAATAGTTCCACATCATTCCGAAGCTCGTGAGCTGCCTCAGTACCCACCATTTTATCTAAGGTAGGGTCCATAAGATCACTGATGGCCACTCCTTCGGTAATCTTTTGCTTATTCTCAACTGTATATAAATGAAGGTTTGATTCCCATTTGTTGTAGACACCACGGAATCGTTGGCCCATTCCTATAGGCCAAGACATAGGGCACAGGGTAAGTCCTAATTTTTGTTCTACCTCATCTATAAGGTCAAAGCCATCTTTTCCTTCTCGGTCCAATTTATTGATGAAGACAATTATAGGGGTATCTCGCATGCGGCATACTTGGACCAATTTTTCTGTTTGTACTTCCACACCCTTCGCAACATCGATGACGACAATAACACTATCACAAGCCGTCAAAGTTCTATAAGTATCCTCAGCAAAGTCTTGGTGACCGGGCGTATCTAGAATATTGATCTTCTTATCTTTGTAGTAGAAACCCATCACAGAGGTGGCAACAGATATACCTCTTTGTTTCTCTATCTCCATGAAATCTGAGGTGGCTGTTTTTTTAACCTTATTGCTTTTTACAGCGCCGGCCTCTTGAATAGCGCCACCAAATAGAAGTAGTTTCTCTGTCAACGTAGTCTTTCCGGCATCTGGGTGAGATATAATACCGAAGGTTCTACGCTTTTGAATTTCAGATTTTATGGACATCATTTAAGAATTAGAGTGCAAATATATCAAAGGGAAACCGCCTCTTAAGCGGAAATTTAGTATCGGTACAATCAATTCTTAAACCTTTACCTATTTTAAATGTTTACCCAACGTGGAGAGTAGGTATTCGATTAAAGACTTAGAACAGTTAAGTGGCATTAAAGCCCATACATTACGTGCTTGGGAGCAACGTCATAAATTAATTATTCCTAAGCGTACCAGCACAAATATCCGCTTTTATGGCGATGATGATTTACGCACGATTCTCAATGCCTCAGTTTTACTCGATGCAGGATATAAAATTGGACGAATAGCCAAGCTCACCTCAGTTGAGCTTAAGGACAAGGCACTCGAAGAAAGTCCATATACAGGACTGTACACCTACGAGTTAAACGAACTTAAGATGTCCACGTTGAACTTTGACCTTCCAAGATTCGAGGCAGTAATGGCACATTGTGTGGACAAGTTCGGTATACACAAAACGTTTCGGGACATTATAGGTGATTACATTCAAGAGCTTGGAAAGCTATGGCTAGCAGGTAATGTAAGCATTTCCCAAGAACACTTTATGTCCTCTCTTATTCGTCAGAAACTTTTTTCTGCAATCGACGGTCTGAAAAGCTCGCCTAAACCTAAGAGTGGTTCCTATGCCTTGTTCTTGCCTGCCAATGAATTGCACGAGTTGGGTTTGTTGTACTTGACTTATGTATTAAAGGAAAGGGGAGAGCATGTCTTTTATCTAGGTCAAAGCCTGCCCAAAGAATACCTAGAAGATCTATTGAACCATCAACCCGTTACACATCTCATTAGTGCCTTCACTACACATCCTGATGTGGAGCAAATGGAGGATTACTTGCTAGAATTAGACCAAATGGTCGACCGAAATTCTGTAAAAGTTCACTTAACTGGGTATCAATTTCATCAATTTGATATAAAACCGCGCTGGAAAAATATTCAGATTCACCAGTCTTTAAAGGACTTAAGCGTTTCAGTGTGAGTTTTCCACAATTTGTTTAATAAATTTTTGGAAAGGTTAGACAGATTGTTCAAACACTTTGTTTAACTTTACTCTCGAATTGTTAAACAAATTATTATGTCTACCGCAGAATTTGGTCAATTAATTGATCGGGAATATGAATTCCTGAATCAGCTGGCTATGAAGTTGACAAAGCAAAAAGATGATGCAGAAGATCTTATTCAAGATACTTATTACAAGGCCTTGAAAAATAAGGATAAATTTGCGACAGGCACAAACTTGAAAGGGTGGTTGTATACTATCATGAAGAATACCTTCATTAATAATTACCGTCGTAAACGCAATCAGAATACATTTGTTGATGAGACAGATTCACAGTATTTCCTCAACTCCAAAGAAGCCAGCAAGGGCACACACACGGAAGCTAATGTGGACAATGAATACATTATGAATCAAATAGATAGTATTGAAAAACATTACACAGAAGCGTTTTTCATGCACTATGAAGGATATAAGTACGAAGAAAT
>CAJWZE010000096.1 GCA_913049845.1 uncultured Cryomorphaceae bacterium | reverse complement strand
CGGTTATTACGAGGAGGGACAACAGATATTCGATACCGACGGCCTGACGCTTGCCATTTGGGGCTCGGATAAATTTGGCGTCGAGGACACCCAATGGTTGACGCCTGGGGGGGCTTCTTTTTATCTACTCTGTGCGCCGACCAACACCTATACTGAAGATAAATACCGCGTAGATGGCCTCCGTCGCGAAGAGTTGCACCAAAAGTTTATGGATTTGTTGGAGGAATTGGGCCGGCCTTACCTCATTTTGCGAGAGCCCGTTTTCGAGGACCGATTATACGAGGCCCTCCGAATCATAAAAGGGCTAGGAACTTAAACAATCCTGTTCAATTCTTCATTAATCTGCTGACGGGCTTTATTCCATTTTTCAAAGGAATTCATGTAGTAATCAACGTCGACATTTTCTGCATTGAATTGGGCCTTGAGCTCATTTAACCTGCGCTCCACCCAAATCGATTTAAATCGCAGGACTGTTTCTTGAACCAAATCCTTAATCATATTACGCTCCAAAGGCAAGTGAATATCCTTTCGCTTCCAATTGCTCAACACGTAAGGTTCCGTTAAGGCCGCCGTTGCTACTTCTATTACCTCCGGGTCCTCCTGCATAATCCACCAAGAACTATCGGGGACATGACCTGCCTCAAGTTCTACTTTGACTAAATCATACATTCGTTGGAAGACGGGCGTTTCAAACGGAATATTATCCTTCTCGATAGTTTCAACAACCCATTCCATTATGCTGATGGGTACTACTTCCTCTGGATCGAGAGCTTCTTCCAACATATCCTCCACGCCACGGGCAACTAACAATTGAATGACTTTTTCCTCTTGGTGGTGCCCGAAGGCAGTCGCTAGCTTTTCCGTGGGAGGCAATGCCTCCATGGGCGGTACTTCGGCGTGCTTACGTCTGGCCTGATGGTTTTGCACATCAAGTAACCGGGCCAATTCCTCATGAAGTGCACGCGGATCAATATCTAAGATTTTCGCGGCTTCCTTGATGAACACCTCCTGGCCAATGGCATCAGGCACCTTTGAAATACTGCTGACGACATCGCGGACCATTTCTGCTCGCTTTAAGGGGTCATTGCCCACCTCTTCCAGTAGAGCACTTGTTTTATAAGAGATGAAATCCTTGCGCTCGGCAGCTAAGAATTTTTCCAATTCTTCCGTGCTATGCTTCTGCGCGAAACTATCCGGATCCTCTCCATCTGGAAAGGCAACCACCCGTACGTTAATTCCAGCTTCCAACATCATATCCAATCCGCGGAAACTCGCACGAATCCCAGCTGCATCACCGTCGTACAATAAAGTAATGTTCGACGAATAGCGCTTGAGCATAATGATCTGCCCTTCGGTCAATGACGTTCCAGAACTAGATACCACATTGTAAACACCATTTTGTTGGAAGCTCAGTACATCTGTATATCCTTCCACCAAGAACGCTTCATCCTTCTTGACGATTTCTTGCTTAGCCTGATACAACCCGTACAAAACCTTACTCTTGTGATAGATCGGATTCTCGGGAGAATTCAGGTATTTCGCTGCCTTGATATTGTTTTTGAGAATTCGACCTCCAAATCCAAGTACCCGTCCAGAAATACTGTGAATAGGGAACATCACACGTCCGCGGAATCTGTCGTACCAACCGCGGTCCCCGTTCATGGAAATTCCACTATCCTCTAGTGCCTTCTCATTGTATTTAGATTCTAGCGCATATTGAGCAAAGGCATCTGATTTCTCGGGACTATATCCCAACTGAAACTTTGAAATGGTCTCGTCGCTGAAACCACGCTCCTTGAAATAACTGAATCCAACAGCACGACCTTCATCAGTCTGATGCAGCTGCTCTTGAAACCATTTGTTGGCCACATCTGAAATAAGATAAACCGCCTCGCGATGATTGCCCGCTTCAATTTCTTCTGCAGTTTTAGGACGCTCTTCTGGTACTTCAATATTGTATTTGTTCGCCAACCATCGAAGCGTCTCAGGATAGGTCATTTGTTCCAATTCCATTAGGAAAGTCACAACCGAACCGCCCTTACCCGAGCTGAAATCTTTGAAAATCTGCTTGGCAGGGCTGACCATAAAACTCGGAGTCTTCTCGTTATTGAACGGACTCAAACCCTTAAGATTACTTCCAGATTTCTTCAACTGAACAAACTCTCCGATCACCTCCTCAATACGAGCGGTCGAAAAGATTTGTTCAATAGTTTCTTGTGGAATTCTGGCCATAGTAATGCAAGATACATTCTTCTCTTCACAAAAAAGCCACCCTTTTGGGGTGGCTAAGCAAGCTGATTAAAAGGTTACTTATTTCTGTAAATGTACATTTAATTGTGGGAAAGGTATGTTGGTACCTAGATCCGTGAAAATCTTATCGACTTCGGTATTTATATCATAATACACCGACCCCAAGTTTTCAGTAGTCACTCAAGCACGCACAATAATATCCACACTAGAATCTACGAATGCTGCCAGCTCAACTAACGAGGCAGGTTCATCATGTACGCGTTCATTTTTTTCTTTGGGCCGTATAATCAAGAACAAGTGCTAAAGCGTCGCGTTCTGCAGTTTGAGGAAAGTTATGGAGGATCTTTTTGGCTTGATTGATATGCTCTAGCATTTTACTACGAGCATATTCTAGACCTCCAGATTGCCTAACAAAGTCTACAACTTCTTGTACTTTCTTAGGCCTGTCGTGATATTTCTTAATTGTCTTAATGATGTGTTGACGCTGCTTTAAGTCGGCTTCCTGTAATGCTTTTATAAGTGGCAAGGTCATTTTCTGTTCCTTGATATCTATACCCGCCGGCTTACCTGTCAAATTCACACGTTCAAAATCGAAGAGGTCATCTTTGATTTGGAAGGCTAAGCCAAGGTGCCTACCGAGCATTCTAAATTTCTCAATCTCCTCATCGGATCCTCCGGCACTTGCGGCACCAACCACACAGCAGGTCTCCAACAAAGAAGCTGTCTTTTGCTGAATGATTTCGAAATAAACTTCTTCGGTAATATCCAGTTTCCTTGCTTTCTCGATCTGCAGCAGTTCACCTTCAGACATGGATTTTACAGCTCCACTCACATACTCAAGCAAATTATATTCTTTAGTTTCCACTGCTATTAGCAACACCTTAGAGAGTAGATAATCTCCGATGAGCACTGCAATTTTATTCTTCCACAGTGCGTTGATAGAAAAAAATCCTCGGCGTTGGTCGGCATCATCAACCACATCATCATGCACGAGGGTGGCCGTATGCATAATTTCTACCAGTGAGGCACCTACATAGGTCGCATCTGTAACACTGCATTGGATTTTAGCGCTAAGAAAGACGAGAATGGGTCGGAGTTGCTTCCCCTTTCTTTTCACAATGTAGCGCATAATACGGTCTACTAATGGGACATTAGAACTAAGGTGAGCACGGAAACGATCATTGAAGGTCGACATCTCCTGCTTAATTGGCCGCTTTATTGTATCTAGGGTTCCCATTAATTCCAATCTTTCTCTTTACAAATATGCTCATAGGCTTTTTGAACATTCAAGAAGCTTTCCTTCGCCGCTGCCTGAGCTTCAGCACCTGCGTCTACCAGGCGGTCAGGATGAAACTTCATTGCCATTTTTCTATAAGCTCTCTTCACCTCCGATTCGGTCGCTGTTTTTGATACCTCTAATACTTTAAACGCCCAATCTGCATCTTGGTTTTTATGGAACATCGCTTCTATAGAAGCAAAGTCATAAGGATTTATGCGAAGGTGTCGCGCAATACGTTTGATTTCGGCCAATTCCTGATTGTGTAAATGACCATCTGCAAGACCGAGTTTAAAAAGAAAATGTATGAGTTGCAGTCGAGTGGCGTGAGTGGTAAAACTGTTAATCTGTACACATATTTTGGTTAACGGAATAGGCTGATTTACTAAGGTTTTAAAGACTTTGAAACTTTCGTTCGCTCTTTCTTTACCAAACATACCTGCG
>CAJWZE010000095.1 GCA_913049845.1 uncultured Cryomorphaceae bacterium | reverse complement strand
CTGCTCCACCAAGTCTTCCGGAACATTTGACCTTGATTCCTTTAGCTCCCATTCTCATTGCAGAAGCGATTGCTGTCTTCATGGCACGCCTGAAAGAAACACGTGATTGAAGCTGTTGAGCAATATTTTGTGCTACAAGGCTCGCATCCACTTCAGGACGCTTGATTTCACTAACATTGATCTGTACTTCTTTGTTAGTAATTTTCTTGAGTTCTTCTCGTAATAGTTCAATCTGCTCACCACCCTTCCCGATGATGACACCTGGTCTAGACGTTCTTAGCGTCAAAAGAATGCGTTTTGGAGTTCGCTCGATGACCACATTCGATAATCCACCGTTGCGAAGCCGAGTATGTAAATATTCACGAAGTTTGCTGTCCTCCAAAAGTAGCGTTGGCTGCTTATCTTCGGAATACCAATTGGATTCCCAACCTCTAATAATTCCTAATCTAAAGCCTACTGGATTTGTCTTTTGTCCCAAAGTATTCCTCGTTTATTCCGTTACAAGTTCTGATTCTTTCTTCGCTACCACTACGGTAATGTGACAAGAACGTTTATTTATTCTATGAGCGCGGCCTTGTGGCGCTGGCTGAATTCTTTTTAATGTGACTCCTTCATCAACAAATATTGTTTTGACAAATAAATCTTCATTTTCGAAACGTTCATCTTGAAATTTATCCCGCAAATTAGCCGCAGCTGACTTCACCACCTTCGCCACATCAATTGTGGCTCCTTTTTTGAGAAACTCTAATTGTTTTATAGCTACATCAACACTTTTGCCACGAACAGAGTCAGCAACCAATCGAACTTTTCGTGGTGCTTTACGCAAGTGACGTTGTACAGCTTTCGCTTCAAATACTGATTTTTCCATGACAAAGTCCTTATTTAGCTTTCTTCATAGGATGCCCACGGAAGGTTCGTGTAGGAGCAAATTCACCTAGCTTGTGACCAACCATGTTCTCTGTGATGAACACCGGGATAAATTGTTTTCCATTGTGTACTGCAAGTGTTAGTCCAATAAAATCCGGAGTTATTAGTGATCCCCGAGACCATGTCTTGATTACTTTCTTACTTCCACTTTCGTTGGCCGCATCGATTTTACGTTGCAATTTGTAATTTACAAAGGGCCCTTTCTTTAATGAGCGTGGCATACCTTACTGATTATTTCTTAGTTTTTCTTCGACGAATGATGTACTTAGAAGAAATCTTTTTAGGATTTCTTGTCTTCTTACCTTTGGCCATCTGACCCCAAGGTGATCTAGGATGTCCCCCAGATGACTTGCCTTCACCACCACCCATAGGGTGATCTACAGGGTTCATTGCAACACCACGTGTCTGCGGACGACGTCCTAACCATCTACTACGTCCTGCCTTTCCAATTGTGGTATTCATATGATCAGGGTTACTTGTCGTTCCAACCGTAGCCATACATGTACCTAATACCATACGTACTTCACCGGAGGGAAGTTTTAGACTTACATATTTATCCTGCTTTCCTAGTATCTGAGCCACAGTTCCAGCACTTCTACATATTGTTGCACCAGCACCTGGACGTAATTCTACTGCATGTACAAACGTTCCTGGAGGCATATGTCTCAACTGAAGGGCATTACCCATATCCGGGGCAACACGTTCACCAGAGATAACAGAATCTCCAACTTTAAGACCGTTTGGTGCAATTATATAACGCTTTTCTCCATCTGCATATGCCAAAAGCGCAATACGCGCCGTCCTATTGGGATCATATTCTATCGTCTGAACCTTGGCAGGGATATCGAATTTATTTCTTTTAAAATCAATAATTCTATAACGTCGTTTGTGCCCACCACCACGATGGCGTGAAGTTTTACGCCCATGATGATTTCGGCCACCAGATTTACCTATCCCTAATGTCAAAGAAGGTTCCGGAGTACGAGTAGTTATGTCATCAAATACTGGTGCGATACGATGTCGCGTACCAGGAGTCATTGGTTTTAATTTCTTAGTAGCCATTAGTTGCTTCTATTAAATTTCTTCAAAGAAATCAATGCTGCCATCTTTTACTGAGACAATTGCTTTCTTATAGGTTTTAGTTCTACCCCCCTGAAAACCACTTCGGGTATACCGTCCTTTGGGTTTAGATGGCATGATCAGTGTATTTACCTTTGCCACTTTTACACCAGGGTAAAGAATTTCAACGGCTTTTTTTATTTCTGGCTTAGTTGCACCAATCTGTACTTCAAAAGTATATTTACCTTCCTGATCCTGAATACGACTCAACTTCTCAGTTATTAATGGTCGAATGAGTATGCTCATACTGTCACCTCCTCATTAATTTGCGTTTGAATACTATTTTCTAAAATACCAACAGCACTTTCTTGTATTAAAATGATATCACTGTTTAATATTTCGTACGTATTAAGAGAAGAGGCCACCATAACTTGCACTCTCGGAATGTTACGTGCAGATTTGAACACGTTAATATTTTGCTGTGCAGTTAGTATAGTCACTTTTTTACCGCTCAGCTCGAAAGCAGACAACAAGTCCATTATAGTCTTTGTACTAGGAGTATCATAAGTGAAATCAGTGGTCACTAGGATACTCTCAGACGCCATCTTCATGCTTAAGGCAGATTTACGTGCTAATTGAACAACTTTTTTGTTCAACTTGATTGTATACTTTCTAGGTTTTGGACCGAATACTGTACCCCCCTTACGAAGTAGCGGCGACTTTAAACTACCCCGCCGAGCATTACCTGTACCTTTCTGTCTATATAATTTTTTAGTACTCCCCGTTACTTCTGAACGACCTTTAGTACTTGCCGTACCTTGACGCTTAGCAGCCATAATTCTTCGTACATCTTCGTATACTACAACTTCGTTTGCATTGATTGCAAAAATATCGTCATTCAATAAAGCTGATTTTTTGGTTTTTTTACCATCTGTGTTATAAATGCTTACTTTCATGATTCAAATAACTCCACAGTTTTGTTGAGAATTTCAACGTAACTCCCTTTAGGACCTGGTATACTACCTGTTATTAGCATGATGTCAGAATCAGATAAAATCTTTGCAACACTCAAGTTTTTAACCTTGACTCGAGTATTTCCATACTGACCGGCCATTCTCATTCCTTTGAATACACGAGATGGATCAGAGGCATTACCAATAGCACCGGGGGCGCGCAGTCGATTGTGCTGACCGTGAGTTTCATCGCCAACACCGCCAAAATTATGTCGCTTAATAACACCTGAAAACCCACGGCCTTTAGAAATACCAGCCACATCAACAATATCTCCGACAGTGAATACATCATCTATAGTGAGCTCATCCCCTTCCGTAAAACCTTCTAGAATGAAATCCCTAAACTCTTTCACTATAGATTTAGTTTGTTCTGCGTTTGCTTTCGTAAGATGACCACGAACGGATTTAGAAACACTTTTATTTTTTTTATTAAAGTTCGCGAGTTGAACCGCACTATAGCCGTCGGACTCTTCGGTTTTGATTTGGGTAATAACAGAGGCTGGAACTTCGATAACTGTGACTGGTATACTTCTTCCTATCTCATCGTAGAGGCTTGTCATCCCAATTTTTTTCCCTATTAAACCACGCATTGGTTCTTAATCTAAGTTTATACTTTAATTTCTACGTCAACACCAGATGGAAGCTCTAATTTCATTAGGGCATCAACTGTTTGAGATCCTGTTGAAAGGATATCAATGAGACGTTTGTGTGAACGATATTCAAACTGTTCACGGGATTTCTTATCAACGAAAACAGACTTGTTCACGGTAATGATATTCTTACGAGTTGGAAGTGGGATGGGACCTGAAACTACAGCTCCTGTTGACTTCACTGTTTGAATAATTTTTTCAGCTGACTTATCGATCAAATTATGATCATAAGACTTTAGCTTGATTCTGATTTTTTGTTGTGTTGCCACGGATCAGAACTCCTTAATCTAAAATTTTAGTTACAACGCCAGCACCTACCGTACGGCCACCTTCGCGA
>CAJWZE010000094.1 GCA_913049845.1 uncultured Cryomorphaceae bacterium | reverse complement strand
CCAAGATCACGAACACTACAAAACAGTGCCAAATTATCAGCTTCCGTACCTCCAGAAGTAAAAAAAATCTCGCTAGGTTGTGCCCCAATGGTCTGCGCTATCCGCTTGCGAACTACCTCTATTTCTACCTTAGCGCCTCGACCGCTGATATGTGTTGATGACGGATTTCCAAAGTTATCCATCATACGTATCATCTCCTCCTTGACGCGAGGTTCAAGCGGGGTTGTTGCTGCATTGTCTAGAAATATTACACCCATGGTGATTCTTTAGTAAGTATTCTCTTCAAAGATAGGGCGAAACAAGAAATCTCAGGTTATTTGGCAAAGTCTTCGAGCTCCTTGATGAATCTTGCTCCTAATTCCACGGCTTCTTCCTTACTAGGTGCTTCTGTATAAATTCGAATAATCGGCTCAGTATTTGACTTCCGCATATGAACCCAACGGTCTGACCAAGTTATTTTTACGCCATCAATGGTGCTTAATTCTTCATGCTTGTATTGACTTGCTATCGAAGCTAGTAATGCGTCTACATCAAGACCTGGAGTAAGCTCGATTTTTTGCTTACCCATATAGTACTGCGGATAAGAAGCTTTCAATTCACTCAAGGTCTTTCCTGATTTTGCCAAATGGGTAAGTGCTAAAGCTATTCCAACTAATGCATCGCGTCCATAGTGTAATTCAGGTAAAATTATACCTCCATTACCCTCTCCTCCGAGAATACTATTGGTGGCCTTCATCTCATTAACTACATTGACTTCACCAACAGCAGAAGCTGAGTAGGTAGAGCCTTTAGACTCAGCAATATCTCTAAGGGCCTTGGAGGAGCTCATATTGCTTACCACGTGACTTTGCGTATGCTCAAGTAAGTAATCAGCGACGAGCACAAGAGTATATTCCTCACCAAATATATTCCCTTTTTCGTCGACAAAGGCAAGGCGGTCTACATCAGGATCGACCACAATCCCCATATTATATTTGCGCGAGGCGCACTCTTGAATGATTTCTGTTAGGTGCTCCTCAAGAGGTTCCGGATTGTGGGGAAATTGACCCGAAGGTTCAGGATACAGATTATTGTAAGTTACTCCCATTTTGTCCAGAAGCATTGGAATAGCAACCGAACCTGAACTATTAACGGCATCTATAACAACATCAAAGCCTTGATCAGCAATGAGTTTGGCATCGACCGCATCTAATGCTAAGATTTGATCTAGATGCCAATCCAGTCCGTCTTTATCCTCGGTAACCGTTCCTAAAGAGTCTACCTCAGCGAAGGTGATTTCGTCGCTCTCGGCGAGCGTAAGAATTTCTGCGCCATCTGCACCGCTTACAAATTCACCTTTCTCATTCAATAGCTTGAGTGCATTCCATTGCTTTGGGTTGTGAGAGGCAGTCAAAATAATACCGCCTTGTGCTTTGTATCGTAGCACAAGCATCTCAACAGTTGGTGTCGTGCTCAAACCAGTATTGATCACATCAATGCCCAATCCTTGAAGGGTAGAAACCACTAAATTTTCAATCATTTGCCCAGAAGGACGTGCATCTCGGCCGATGATGACCGTACACGTACCGTGTCTTTTTATTAGCCATGTACCGTAACCCGTAGCGAATTTCACTACATCCAAAGGAGTCAAATTATCACCTGGTTTACCGCCGATGGTTCCTCGAATTCCTGATATACTCTTGATTAAAGTCATGGTTGAAAGGTTTTACAGCGAAGATAGCAGGCCTTTTCGGGCGTACCAACCGTGCCGAGTCAATTTTGGCTTTTGTTAATAACAGTGTTCATATGTGAAGCGATTAAAATTTTATCCCTTTCGAAGAGACCGCAATAGCTGCTAACTTCACTTTAATGAGATTTGAGGACCGCGAGGTACATAGTCTAGTTCAATCCTACGAGCGTGCATTAGAAAATGATCGCCAGCCTTATTACGACGTAGAAGATCTTGAGACCATCATAAACTATTATTATGATACGGGGTCCTTTGAGCAAATGGCTGCGGCCATAAAATTCTCAACTCTCCTTCACCCGAATTCCTTGGTGTTTAAGATTAAGGAAATTCAATTGAATCTTGCTACCAAAGACTTTACGAAAGCCCAGGCGAAGCTTCAGAAAATGGAAGGCTTGAGCGATCATTATGTGGAGCTACTAATTGCAAGGGCAACATTATTTATGCATCAAGGCAAAACAGAGCGCGCATTAGAATTACTGGATAGTGCACTTCAACGTGCAGAAGATCAGGAAGAAATTCTACAGCAGATTATTGATGCACATTTAGCCCAAGGTTCTTACAAATATGCAGCAGAAGCCCTATTAAAATTATGTGAGCTTGACGAACGATTAGACGACGGCACTATTTATCAGCTCGCACTTTGCTTTGATTTTATGCACCAATACGAACGTGCGATTGAAATCTTCGATCGATTTATTGAGCGTGAACCGTATAACGCTCTGCTGTGGTATCAAAAGGGTGCTTTCGCACTTCGTTTAAACCAAGAGGAGAATGCCCTCGAATATTTTGATTGGGCGACTACGGCGGATGAGAATTTTAATGCAGCACATTTTGAAGTTGGCCGTATCCATGAACGCAATGACAGATTGATTGATGCGATGAATTCCTACCGTTTAAGCATCAATGAGGAAGTCCCCTCCGGCTACATCTATTTCCGTATTGGAATGATAGAGCAAGAATTAGGGAGTCTAAATGCTGCCCTACGTGCCTTTGACCGGGCTGTAAAAGTGGAGCCGGAACTCGAGGATGTTTATTTAGAGCGAGCCAATATACTGTGCAAGCTAGACCGGTACCAAGAGGCCATTGCGGACTACAAAAAAGTGTGGTTGTTCGGCAATTATGGTGCAGAAGATGCGATTGACTATGTGGAGGCCCTAGTCGAGCTTGACTTGTTGGATGAAGCTATTAAAATCCTATATCAAGGTGTCGGCCAATTTGAGGATAATGTGCAGCTGCGTCTCATCTTGGCAGGCTACCTTTTTGCTACTGCGTCTTATGAGGAAGCGCGAGTTATTATGAATGAGTGCCTCGAACTTGAGCCTACTTCAGTAGAATTGTTCCATCAATACTTCCCTGCTTTTGGGAAAATACCTGAGATAACCGGTATTTTAGCCGAAATTCAATCGGCGAACGATGCTTAAACATATTCAGCTCTTTCTGAAAGGTATGGCAATGGGTGCAGCGGATGTTGTCCCCGGTGTCAGCGGCGGAACCATAGCCTTTATCACGGGGATTTACGGGAGGCTTATTGGTGCAATATCATCCATCAACAAGAAAACATTATTATTGCTCTTTAGAGGCCAATTCCGCCAGCTCTGGGCCGTCATCGACGGCACCTTTTTAGCCGTTCTATTCGCAGGAATTTTTACAAGTATTCTTACCCTTGCTTCAGTTCTTACTTATACTCTCGATCATCATCCTATATTAACCTGGAGCTTTTTCTTCGGTCTGGTAACTGCCTCTGTCTGGATGATGGGTCGAACAGTAAAACAATGGAATGTGATAGCGGCAGTCGCCTTTGCGTTTGGAACTATTATTACCTATGCAATTACAGAAATGGGCGCAACGGCGGGTTCTGATGCACCGTGGTACCTAATATTGAGCGGTGCATTGGCGATTTGCGCAATGATTCTTCCAGGCATCAGCGGAAGTTTTATCCTCTTGCTCTTGGGCGCGTACTCTACTGTCCTCGCTGCAGTAACGAACGGGGAATTACTCACCCTTGCTTACTTAGGAATCGGTGCCATTTTCGGCTTGCTGTCATTCTCCAAAGGATTAAAATATATCTTCGAGCGCTATTACAACCCAACGATAGCAATGCTCAGTGGGTTCCTCTTGGGTTCATTAAATAAACTTTGGCCTTGGAAAGAAAACCTTGAAGCGTTCGTTAAACATGCGGGGACAGAAAAAGAGGAGGTTGTTGCTTTGAGCGTTAGAAATTTGACGCCAGGGGTCGATTGGCCGATGGCTGTAGTTTTCGCACTTTTTGGCGCCGTCCTTGTTCTAGGGCTAGAATACGCTGGAAAAAAGATGAAATGATCAAACTTGGACTCATAGGAACTCCCATCGCTCATAGCCTCAGCCCTGATATTCACAGAGAGTTTATGGCAGCAGCGGGTATACAAGGGAGCTATGATTTATTCGAGATGTACACTCTTCCCAAGGAAGGCCTCAAATCTTTCATGCAAACCAAGAAACTGATTGGACTTAATGTTACCATTCCTTTTAAAGAAGAAGTTTTTAATGCCCTCGATCGGGTCGATGAAGTGACTAAAGCACTAGGTGTGGTCAATACCATTGTGCTTGAAAACGATACCCTGGTCGGTTACAACACGGATGTTTATGGCATTCAAAGGAGTTTAATGACACTGGGGTGCAAGCCCTGTAAGGCGCTTGTGTTTGGCTCAGGCGGAGCAGCAAAAGCAGTATCTAAGGTCTTGAAAGACAATG
>CAJWZE010000093.1 GCA_913049845.1 uncultured Cryomorphaceae bacterium | reverse complement strand
TTTCCATCTTCTCGATATCACCGATCAAGATGGCGCGCAGCAATTGCTGCGGGAAGATATCCATCGGAATGAACCTGTCGTATTCCCCTGTCACTACAAATGCGCGCTCTTCACCATGCATATTAGTGTCCAAATCGTACTTTCTATTCGGGAACAACCATCCCCAGAATGCACGATTAGTAGAGAACTTGCCGAAACCAGGAAGTACCCAACCGAAGAATTCGGTTTTATTTCCTTCTGGAATCGCTGTGATTTGGGATTTACCAAAGGCCATGAAACCTTCAGCATCAATTTGTGTGCCGGTAAGCACATCACCAGCGATTACACGAGTATTATCGAGATTAATATTTGTCGAATTGAAGGCAGCAAGGTTTGCACCCTGCAGCATAGTAGCATAACCACTGTTGGTTGCTTTCGAACCTGTCACAGCTACCTTGTATTCTGGAACGTACTGTCCAGTAAGCACTGCACGACCAATAACAGGCAGGTCGACTGCATTTACCGTCCAAACCACATCACCCTTATTGATAGGAGCAATTTGTGCGATTTGCGTTCCAACCATTCCCTTAGGATGCTTTCCAGAAAAGGTTACGTTAACAACTCCTTCACCGCTCAAACAATCCAGAGTAGCAACATCGTCTGCTTGGCTCACGTATACCTTTCCTGTGGTCAATGCACCGAGTGCGTTTAGCGCGACGGCCACTTCAGCTTCTTTGCCTGCCAACTGGTAGGCGAGATCTCCAGCAAGAGGACCACTGTGAACTGCATTAACAAAGATATCACGTGGCTCTTCGTTCATACTTGCTACTACACCGTAAGGTCTTGATGTAATGAATGCGCCAGCACCTGTATTGGCCAAATGTTGCGCTAGAGCAGAACGTTCAGCATTTGCAACATCAAGCGCACCGTGGTCAACATAAGCAACTTCACTATCTGATAACACAACAACTGCCAAAATTTTACGCTTGGCACCACGCTTAACCTCAGCTACCTCTCCGGAAACCGGTGAACAAATTTTTACTTCAGGACGATCCTTATCGAAGAATAACGTATCGCCCGCTTTTACTTGAGACCCGGATTTCACCGCCAATTTCGGGGTAATTCCAGGAAAATCTAAGGGACTTACAGCATAAGTTGAGGCGCTAAATGCACCTAAATCAGTCTGTGCAGCTGCACCTACTAGCTTAAGATCGTAACCCTTGCGAATCTTAAAGGATTGAGACATCGTACGTTTAAGTATGATATTAGGCTGCAAAAATATATTACAGCGCTGTGAATCCCTATCCTTTTCGCTACTAATTGTACCTTTGAGGGCAAGATTATTTAACAATTATGCTAACAAGGTATATTACATTGGTCACTGTGATGATTTTCAGTTCAATCAACGCCCAAGTATTGAACGATACAGTGGTTTATGATTATCTAAAAAGTGTACAAATATCACCTGAAGGAGAGCCCCTTGACTTTCCCGCATATGAATTGGGATCCCGTAATGGGCTTGAGCTAAGCTTTGATGATCTCGCCTATGAATGGAACAATTACAGCTATCGAATCTTTCACTGCACCAAGAACTGGGAAAGGAGCGATCTGCTGGTAAACCAATACCTCATCGGCTTCGAAGGAAACTATATTAACAACTACGCGATTAGCGTCGGAACGTTCGTTCCATACACCCACTACTCCATTAAATTTCCTAACACTGAAACAAAGCCACGCGTTAGCGGCAACTATATCATCGAGATTTTCCAAAACGACGATCCTAAAGACCTGATTATACGTCGAAGATTCATCGTTTACGAGAGTTTGATTATTCCAGGAGTCAGCGTAAGCCGTGCCATCGACATGGAGCAGTTCTCCACCCAGCAACAAGTAACTGCCACAGTTAGCCTTGCCGGCTATCCTGTCCAAGATTATTTCATGGATCTCGACCTAAGTATTTTACAGAACAGGAGATGGAACAACTCCAAGAATAACCTGAAACCCACTTTTATTAATGACGGATTGCTTACTTACAACTTTATGGGCAGTGAGTCCTTTGATGGTGGAACAGAATTCCACACTTTTGATACGAAACGATTGAATCAAGTGGGTCTTGGTGTAAAAACCTCGCGTTTAGATACCTGCTGGGAAGTTTACCTCTATGAACAGAAGAACCGTTCGATTGCTGTATACAGTTTCCAAAACGACATCAACGGAAGACGATTTATCAATCGAGCAGATGTAGGTAACCCTGACCTTGCCGGCGATTATTGCTTAGTAGATTTTTACTTTGAAAGTCCCGAGTTAGATGTACCCGTTTATGTTTATGGCCAACTTAGTGATTGGGAACTCTTACCAGAGTACAGACTTGATTATAACCGAGAGCGCGGGGCCTACAGTAAAAAAATCCTGCTAAAACAAGGGTATTACAATTATGTCTTAGCACATCCTGGGGAAAAAGGCAGCATTAGCACCGCCCTGACTGAAGGTACACATTGGCAAACGCGCAACGATTACACATTAATTATGTACAACCGTAGTATGGGATTACGATATGACCGTATTATTGGGTACTTCAAGCCTTCACAAGCATTATAACATGAAGAAGCTCGTATCAATTTTCGCCATAATACTAACTATTAATTCATTTGGCTGGGGACTTACCGGTCACCGAGTAATTGGACACATTGCAATGGACTATCTCAACCCTGAGGTAAAAGCCCATATTTTGGACATTTTAGAGGGTGAAGACCTTGCTATGGTGTCAAATTGGATGGACTTTATAAAAAGTGAACGCTCTTACGACAGCCTGAAGCCCTACCACTATTGCACCATTTTGCACCTCGACTCCATGGATACCCACCTGCACCCGCAAGAAGGGGACATCTGGATGGCTATCGATAAATTTTTAACGGAGATTGAAACTCAAAAGTACAGTGTGGACGAGGGATTCGCGCTACGCGCGATTACTCATTTAATTGGTGATGTACACCAGCCCCTGCATTGTGGACGAGGCACGGACATGGGTGGAAATATGATACAGGTCAAATGGTTCTACCGCAAATCTAACTTACACCGAGTGTGGGACAGCGAAATGATCGACTACTGGAAAATGAGCTACACTGAGTATTCGGAGTGGGCAATGGCTAAGGTGCAACAAGAACAAGTGGTACAATGGCAAAATGCTTCGCTCGAAGATTGGATTCGTGAGAGCGTCGTGGCTCGCAGCCAGTGTTACGAAACGATGGGCGACCCCGAGCGCATGGGGTACAGTTACATCTATGATAATACCGAACTATTGAACCAGCGCTTGAGTCAAGCGGGTGTTCGTTTGGCCGCAGCACTCAATAAAGCATACGCTGCGAGATAACGTGACTATCCTCCTTCGGCAACGATTTCAAGTAAGTTGACAATCACATCTGTCGCACTTTCCATGTCCTGAAGGGACACAAATTCGTAAGGGCTGTGGAACGCGTGCTCTCCCGCAAAGATATTTGGACACGGTAAACCCATAAAGCTCAATTTAGAGCCGTCCGTTCCGCCACGAATCTTACTCCTGCGTACGGGAAGACCTGCTGCTGCAATAGCCTTCTCAGCGAAATCAACCACGTGAGGATGCTTGTCCAAAACCTCCTTCATATTGCGGTACTGCTCGCTAATAATAACTTCATACGTAGTACGCTTAACTGCTTTAGAGGCTTGTTTCGCCAAAGTATTCAATAGCGAAGCGTAAGGCTCTAAGTCGTCTGTGTCAAAGGACCTGAGAATCATAGTAATACGTACCTCTTCTACCCCACCTGATATCTCATAAGGGTGCACAAAGCCTGCTTCTCCTTTGGTCGATTCAGGAGCCCATTCTGAGCGCGGTAAAGAGCCTAAAAACACGCCTGCAGCTTTGAGAGCGTTGCCCATTTTTTTGTGAGCATAACCCGGGTGGGTATTAGTGCCCCGGAAAATGACCGTTGCACCGTCGGCCGAGAAAGTCTCGTCTTCCAACGACCCCTTGGTTGCACCGTCCATAGTGTAACCAAAATCAGCCCCAAGTTTTTCCAGATCTACATTGTCCGCACCGCGTCCGATCTCTTCATCTGGGGTAAATAATATTTTCATCGTAGTATGCGGTCGATTCGATTTCATCAAGAGCTCCGTCGCCATCATAATTTCAGCCACCCCAGCTTTGTTGTCCGCACCTAACAATGTGCTGCCGTCAGAAGTTATTATGGTATGGCCTTTCATTTCTTTCAAGGGACCAAATTGCTTTGGAGTAATAACAATTCCGCCCTTTGGCAGATGGATTTCACCGCCGTCATACTCTTTGTGCAACGTCGGTACAACTCCTGCTCCAGAGTATTCCGGTGAGGTATCCATGTGCGCGCAAAAGCAAACTGCTGGTTTATCCTCTGCACCTGGGCTAGGAGGTACTGTAGCATAGACATACCCATTTTCGTCCATATGTGAATCTTTCACACCCAGCTCCAATAGCTGTTTTACGAGCAATTCACCCAAGTTTTTCTGCTTGGCTGTGGAAGGTACTGACGGGGAGTTGGCG
>CAJWZE010000092.1 GCA_913049845.1 uncultured Cryomorphaceae bacterium | reverse complement strand
GATAGACTGTAATTCCATAGGTCTCCTTGAGCTTGCTCTCCATAGCATCTAGGTCATAGCGGATATCTTTTCGTCCATGCTTACGGTCAATGAATTCTGGGATGTATTCTAGCGGACCCGGTCGGTAAAGCGCATTCATTGCAATAAGATCTGCAAATTCCGTTGGCTTCAACTCCTTTAAATACTTCTGCATTCCGGTACTCTCATATTGAAAAATACCAACGGTTTCTCCGCGCTGGAAGAGCTCGTAGGTCTTTGTATCGTCTAATGGGAAGCTGTCCGGATCCAATTCCACCCCGCGGCGTTGCTTTACCAATCGACAGGCTTCTTTAATTATGGTCAGCGTGCGTAGTCCCAAGAAATCCATCTTGAGAAGACCTGCATCTTCTACTACAGAGTTGTCAAACTGGGTGCACCACATGTCGCTATCCTTGGCACGGGCCACAGGAACGAGCTCACGAATATCGCTTGGGGTAATAATTACACCACAGGCATGAATTCCTGTATTTCGCAATGACCCTTCTAAAACAAGGGCTTGATTGATGGTCATTGCTTCTAGCGAGTCACCTTCAGAAAGTTCTTTCAGCTGGCGCACCATCGCTGCATCTTCGGTGTTAAATTTACTCTTAAGGCCTTTTTCATCTAGTGCCCAAAGCTTCTTAAGCTTCGTCATATCTGGAATTAGCTTTGCGATACGGTCCGTATCTGGTAATGGAAGTTCTAGTACACGACCGGCATCACGAATAGAACTCTTTGCGGCCATCGAACCGTAAGTAATGATTTGAGCCACCTGAGGGGCACCGTATTTGTCAATAACATACTGAATGACCTTTTCACGGCCCTCATCGTCAAAATCAATATCAATATCGGGAAGCGAAACACGCTCCGGATTCAAGAAACGCTCAAACAACAAATCATATTTGATAGGGTCAATGTTCGTGATTCCGGTGGCATATGCCACTGCAGAACCCGCTGCGGAACCACGACCAGGTCCTACACTTACGCCCATTTGTCGTGCTGCCTCACAGAAGTCCTGAACAATCAAGAAATACCCTGGATATCCGGTTCTTGAAATGGTTTCTAATTCAAAATCCAATCGCTCCTCAATCTCTGGCGTAATTTTACCGTAGCGCGCCTTTGCGCCTTCGTACGTCAAATGCCGTAAATAGGTGTTTTCTCCGCGTTGGCCACCATCCAATGCATCTTGCGGATCTTGGAACTGTTTAGGAATATCGAAGGCTGGTAGCAATACATTACGCTCCAACGGATAGAGTTCGACTTTATCTAAAATCTCTTTGGTGTTTGAGAGGGCTTCAGGAATATCTAAAAACAACTCTACCATTTCTTCCTTACTCTTGAAGTAAAATTGTTGGTTTGGAAATCCATAACGAAACCCGCGGCCACGGCCAATAGGCGTACTCTTCTGTGCTCCTTCCTTGACACAAAGCAAAATATCATGCGCATCCGCATTGTCTTGAGTGAGATAGAACGTGTTATTGGCCGCGATGTATTTAATACCGTATTCTTCGGCATATTTCAAAAGTTGTAGGTTCACGTGATTCTCCTCGTCCAATCCATGTCTGTTGAGCTCGAGGTAGAAATCTTCACCAAAGTGTTCGTGCCACCATTCCAGGGCGGCCCTTGCCTGCACTTCTCCAACGTTTAAGTACAGATGCTGCACTTCACCGCGCAACCCACCAGAAAGCACGATCAGGTCTTCCTTGTGCTCTAAAAGTACACTCTTGTCGATACGCGGTACATAATAATACCCGTTCAACATCCCTTCACTACTGAGTTTTGCGAGGTTGTGGTAACCGTTTTTATTTTTAGATAAAACAACAATCTGGTAGCCGTCGTCTTTTTTACTGCGGTCTAGGCGGTCTTCACAAACATAAAATTCACATCCTATTACACCTACAAACGGATATTCTTTCAGCGGCTCGTCAAGCTCGCCCGCTTTTACTTTCTCATTGTGCTCATAGGCCTCCCTATTTCCAGGAACCTTCATAATTGAACGATTGAAGTGGAAAGCCCCCATAAGATTTCCGAGGTCAGTAATGGCAACACCTGCATGTCCATTATCCAAAGCTGCATTTACTAAATCCGCTACTACTGTTGTCGCCTGAAGTATAGAGAACTGTGTGTGGTTGTGTAAATGGGCAAACTCAACATCTGCTGCATGAAGTGAAGTCGACTTGGAAGCTGCAGTGCTTATTGCTTCCGATTTTCCTAGTCCTTGTATGCGCTTTTTCTTCGCTTCCTCTACAGCGAGGCCAATGGCTTGTATGGTTGAGGGGTTTGCTATTTTGAATCGATTTAAAAAATCCTGATCCTTTCCAATAGACTCAGGAGTTATGATATTTAACCGAACTAGTTCTAAGAAAACACGCGCCGTCGCCTCGACATCAAATGCTGCATTATGTGCTTCGGCAAAACCTTCTTTGAACAGGTGGAAATAGAGTTCCTCAAGTTTTGGAAGCTTGTAGCGACCGCCTCGACCACCAGACAACTGGCAAAGTTCGGCGGTGGTCTCTGTACAAGAATCTACCGGCGTCTTTTCGTCCAAAGGATTCTCTCCTTTTACCCTGTAATATTCGCAGCCGGTGACATTTAGATCAAATTTGACGTTGTGCCCAATGAGGTATTCACACTTGTCTATGGAGGCTTCGAACAGCGCGAGCACCTCTTCCAAAGGCTTTCCTTCATTGCGAGCTCGCTCAGTAGAAATCCCATGAATCTTGGTAGAGTTAAACGGAATATCGAAACCGTCCGGATAAATGATGTGGTCTTGAACCTCGACTAAAGCGCCCTGATCATCATGAATTTGCCAAGCCAACTGCACCACACGAGGCCAGTTGGCTAAATCCGTGATGGGTGCATTCCAATCTTTAGGAAAACCTGTAGTCTCGGTATCAAAAATTAAAAACATACGTATCCTGCTAGCTGAGTGGAATTATCAAATCTAACAAATGACTCAGCCAAATAAAACGGGTGTGAATAACTATTGACTACTCTTTAACTAATTGGTAAAGAGATGTTTAATTACTATTTATTCGGGTAAAACGGGTGCGCAGCAAGAGGTAGATCAGCAAGTGCATGAGCATCCTCGCCCATTGCGGCCAATTCCTGTTCTCGCATGTTGTGAACGATTTCTATAGCCGCCTCTGCTGCCTTCTCGTTAAAACCTCCTCCTTCAAGGATGTGCCTGTATGAAGTGCTGTGTAATTCTGTGAAGCCTTCGGTGAAATCAAACGACCAAGAATCAAAACTTAGGGATCGATGAATACGACCTCCTTGTCCTTTTACACTATCAGGGAGTGTATCGGCATTGATACTCAAGAACCAACGCACCTTCGCATTTTTGAAATACATCGTACCCGAAGCACGATCGTGTGTTCTTGTATATACTTTTTGGTCCTTTAAATCGCCGAAAATCCAGTGAAGCATATCGAAGAAATGGACCCCAATATTGGTCGCAATACCTCCACTCTTTTCTTCATCACCCTTCCATGAAGCGTAATACCAATTCCCTCTCGAAGTAATGTAGGTCAGATCCACGTCGAACACATACTCCGGATCCTCCTGGAGTTTCTTTTGAACCTCTTTCTTCAACGCTATCACGTTCTCGTGCAATCGCAACTGAAGAATTGTAAACACTTGATTTCCTGTTTTTTGGCTTACTTTAGTTAAACCTTCAATGTTCCAAGGACGAAGTGTCAATGGCTTTTCACAAATGCAGTGTGCGCCGCTGCGTAAGGCGTATCTAATATGACTGTCGTGCAGGTAATTTGGGGAGCATATTGAAATAAAATCTACCCCTTTCCCAGCATCACTGAGTTTGTTTAAATGTCGATCGAATCGCTCGAATTCTGTAAAAAATGCAGCTTCAGGAAAATAGGAATCAAGATGCCCTACACTGTCGCTAGGATCATACGCCGCAACGAGCACTCCACCACAATCTGCGATGGCTTTTAGATGTCGTGGCGCAATGTATCCTGCCGCACCAATGAGCGCAAAACGCTTCATTAGCCTATTCTTTGGTCGTAGGTATCGCCCATCGATGGATTATCGCCCATCAAACGCGCCATTATTTGCTTCTTTACGATGTTGAAAATGACCATATGCACATCTTCCGTGACTTCCATGTCCATTACAGGCGCGTGAAGGTTGATTGTAGCGATCTGTGAGATTTTACCGCCCTTAAAACCGCTCATTGCCACAGTAGTAGCACCGTTTGCGTTTGCGTATTCTAGGGCGTTGACCACATTTTTACTGTTTCCAGAGCCGCTGATACCGATAACTAAATCGTCCTCGCTCAGGAAATTCTTTAAGGGCTCCACAAAAATACTTTCCCAACCAATGTCGTTGGCTATAGCCATCATTGAGGGAAGGTTATCGTTTAAACAAATCATCTTAAAACGCTTGTCTAAGCCGTAGCTGGCGCCTTTTAAGAAATCACCTGCCGCATGAGAAGCTGAGGCACCGGAGCCACCATTACCCATAGTGTAGATGTTTCCTCCTTTTTCATAGGTTGTGTGGAATGCTTCAACCAAAGCATCTAGT
>CAJWZE010000091.1 GCA_913049845.1 uncultured Cryomorphaceae bacterium | reverse complement strand
GGTGGTGATGGACGGAATCGAACCGCCGACACATGGATTTTCAATCCATTGCTCTACCAACTGAGCTACATCACCTACTAAAGAGGACGGCAAATATAAGTGGGTTGCCCGATTTGGGAAAGGGTTAACGAAAAAAAGTCAACTATTTTTGCGGTCAATCGGTAAATTGCTAATTGCTAAAGCAAGAAAACTATGAATCCAATACTTTTTGATTTAGGTAATACCACAGCTAAGGTATTGGACACCGGTACCAATCAAATCTACAGGTTTTCAAAAGATGATTTTGAAGGCTTTCTTCATGATCACCAACACCGAGAATTTTTCGGCTACACTTCTGGTACCGTTTTTTTACGCCCAGACCAAGATGAGTCCTTTCGACTATTGAGTGCCAATGACCCGTGGCCTTTAGCATCCAACTACAGGAACATGCAGACCTTGGGTATGGACCGTTGGGCTCTATGTAATGCGCATTTTCTGGAAGGATACAATAGCTTTCTATTGGTTACTATGGGTACTTGCATCACTTACAATGTTGTCCGAGACGGTTTTTTTTTAGGCGGTGCTATTTCACCTGGCTGGGAAATGCGATACGAGGCGATGAATAAGATGACAGCGGCCTTGCCTCGCGTTCAATATTCTGAAATGTCAGAATTGTTGGGCTCGGATACTGAAGGAAGTCTGCAAGCTGGCGTAGATATAGCATTGCAGAAAGAAATAGAGGGAATGATTACCGACTATACTTCTACTTTCAAACTAAATCAAGTCCTTATTTGCGGTGGTCATTCAGAACGTTTGCCTAAGCCCCTAAAAAACTACATATTTGCACCCGTTAACTATGAACTACACGCCATTAGGCGTCTCTACGATTATTATGCCGAAAACGGTACGCTTTAACGTCCTTCTTTCAGCTGCATTCTTAGCGCTGAGCTTAGTGCTGCCTGGTATTGTAGCTGCTCAAACCAACTCAGTAAGTCCTTTAAGTATTAACGGTTTTGGTGAAACATCCTTTGGAATTACTCCAAATTATATTGCTATGGGCGGAACGGGAATTGCTAACGTTGATCGCTTCTCGATTAATATGCTTAACCCGGCGGGATACACTAACATGGATTTCGCAACATTAGAAATGAGTGGTGCGCATCGATCGTTTAGACACCGTATTACAGACGAGGATATTGATCAGACGAATTTCAACACCTACTTCGATTACTTCGGGTTTGGCTTTAAATTCAACGAGTATTTCGCGGGCTCTTTTTCTGTAAGCCCATTGGCAGCCAAGGGATACAACGTCAGCGTGGCGGATTCATCCGACGATTTTGGTGTTTATGAGTACCGTTCCATTGGAAAAGGCGGTTACGATAAATTCACTTTTGGACTCGCTGCACAGCCGTTCAAATGGATTTCGGTGGGAGCCAATGCCAAATACATCTTTGGTGAAATCGACGAAAGCAATAAGACGATTATCGCTAATCCTGATTTCTTATCGGTAAGTAATTCGCGTAGAACGGGTACCACTGACTTTACATTTGATTTTGGAACGCAGCTTAAATTCGAATTTGGCGAATATAGATTGACAGTCGGTGGCGTTTATACTTTAGGTCAGGATATGAATTCACGACAAATCTCTACGCAGTATACCTTCATTAACAGTGGTATCGCTGAGTCTGCAGTTGATACGCTGTTTTACGATTTAAGTGAACAAGGCACAATCGTGCTTCCATCAAGTTATGGGATAGGAATTGGTTTTACTAAAAACGTCAATAATTCTCCAATCAACGCTTGGGATTTATTAGTGGATTACCGCGTCACGAATTGGGAAGAATTTAGATCATTCATTCCAAATGGAGGCACCGACCCTGGAGTAACTATGCTAAACAGTGATCGCGTAAGCTTTGGTGCAGCCATAGTTCCTGCCTACTGCTTTCCAGCACTTGGAAGAAGTAGAAACTACTTTGTACTTGCACGCTATCGCATCGGTGCGTTTCAAGAAGTTGGACAGTACCAATGGGACGGTGTAGGTTATACCTCACGCGAGTTTAGTGCAGGTATTAGCTTTCCCGTGATCTACAGGTCTTTAGCTCCTGGTGAACAAAAGGCAAGCTTTTTGAATATAAGTATAGGAAGAGGTCAGAGATGGGACGGAAACTCAGCTAACCTCCGTGAAGATTATTGGAATTTCAATTTAGGGATCACGTTGAACGACAAGTGGTTCCAGAAATTTAGATATAGATAAACAATTGATTATGAAGAGAATAGTATTTCTTCTTGCCACAGTCATTTTGACTGCAAACGCAAATGCTCAGAGTAAATGGGGTAAATCGGTGGCCGATTCTGTGATTTGTTACGAGAGCTACAACATCTTTGGTTCTTTTTACCAGAGCAAGGATTATGCAGGTGCTTTCGAGCCTTGGTTTAAAGTTTACCAGACTTGTCCTGCAGCTCAGAAAGCAACGTTCATCTACGGTCCTAAGATTGTTGAAACGAAGATTAAGGCAACAACAGATCCTGTAGAGCGCCAAGTATATGTTGATCTGCTCGTTGGTTTGTACGACGATCGTCTTCAGTATTTCCCTGGAAAAGAGGGCTATGTGTTATCAGAAAAAGCATCGAAGTACATCAAATACAATAAAGACAGCGTGGAAGCTGCGGCTGTACTTTTCGAAGCAGCATACGCTGTTGCAGGTAAGAACATGTCTGCTTCTCAGCTCAATGCCTACTTCCTGACGAACATTAAGTTGTTCAACATCACCAAAGATGTGGATGCCTTGTTCTCAGTGTACAACAATGTTATCGAGGCATTGGAGTATAACTCTATGCAATACAGCAATGAGATTTCAAACCTTACCGCTAAAGCAGATTCTGTAGAGTTGTCTTCTAAAGAGAAGAAAGCCTTAGCACGTGCTCAAAAGACATTGCCGAACTACGATATAGTTCAGAGCAACATCGAGAAGGCCTTGTCTCCATTATTAACATGCGAGAAACTAGCAGTTATCTACAACGAAGAAAAATTCAACGAGCACCAAGACGATGTAGAGTGGTTGAAGCGCGCGGCGAAGATGCTCCAGAAAGAGCGTGAAGGCGAGGACGGCGAAATGGCAAGCTGTACAGATAACCCTGTTTTCTTGTTGATTGCTGAGCGTCTATACGCTCTAGAGCCTTCTGCAAGTGCTGCACGTTCTATGGCGAAACTAGGTGTTCGTAAGAGCGACTGGTCCATGGCTAAGAAGTACTACACTGAAGCTATTGATCAGGAAGAAGATTTGCGCAAGACTGCAGACGATTACATAGGCCTAGCTTATGTAAACAACAAGATGGGTGCGATGTCTTCAGCGAAAAGCAACTGTTTGAAAGCAGGGCAGCTACGCAAGGATTGGGGGAACCCTTACTTGTACTTGGCAACATTGTATGCCGATGCTGCAGGTCAATGTGGTTCGAACGCTGTTGAGAAAAATGCCGTGTACTGGGCAGCAATCAACAAGCTAAGCTATGCACGTAGCATTGACCCAACCATTGCAGATAAAGCGTCTAAATTGATCGCTGCTTACAGCGCAGCAGTTCCGGATAAAGGTGTAGCGTTCCAGCTAGGCTTTAAAGAAGGTGATCAAATCAACATCGGATGTTGGATAAACGAAACAGTAAGTGTGAAGTTCTACTAAACACGAGACAATAAATTTTGTGAACTCCCCGAGGCGTGAGCCTCGGGGAGTTTTTTTCACCTACATTTGAAAGGATAATTGACTGCAGTAGCATTGTACAGGAACCTTCAACATATTGTTTCTTTCGCCCTCGTATTGCTTGCGTTTTCCTCGTGTAAAAATGACGAGAACGTTGTTGAGGAAATCAATGCTCCGCTGGTCAATTATCCCCTGAACGAACAACGTCACGCCAACATCATTTACAGCGATAGTGGCATAAATATCCTTGAAATTGATGCGGCCTTAGTACAGGATTACGGCAATATGGAACCTCCTTATGTGTTTTTCGGAGGCGGATTAAACGTGCGCTTTTACAACGGTCCGGAAATGAGTTCGACGGTCATGACAGCAGATACCGCTCACCAGGACAAGAAAAGCGATCTATGGGCCATTGGTGGTAACGTGATTGTGCGCAACGGCAAAGGTGAGCGAATGCTGACTGAACTTCTGTTCTGGGATAAGAAAGAGGAACGGTTGTATACGGATAAGAAAGTGACCATAGAAACCGAAGGGCAGTTGATTACTGGTTTAGGTTTCGAAGCCGATCAAGAATTTAATAATTACCGAATCTTTAAGGTTCAGGGTGAAATCACAGTAGACGATGAATAAAGCAATGCGCGTAGTAGAACTACTATGGCTCGCAGTGGCAGCCGTTAGTGCCGTAGAGGTATATATGGGATGGGGTGATTGGAACCGCACTATCAAGTTTTCACTTTTCTTAGGGGCATCAGTTTTTATGTATTTCTTGCGCCGTAAGGGTCGTTTAAAGCAGATGAATAAATAGTGCAAATCACCACTATAATCATAGCGTCCATTTTATTCTCCTCCCTGTTTTCAGGGTTGGAAATGGCTTATTTAAGTATCAACAAACTTCATGTTGAGCTTGAACGTCAGAAAGGCGGTTGGAATTACCGTGTCTTGGGTTATTTAGTGGATCGACCAGCGGCATTTATT
>CAJWZE010000090.1 GCA_913049845.1 uncultured Cryomorphaceae bacterium | reverse complement strand
AGAATAATTATTATGACTGATGCTGATGTTGATGGGTCGCACATAAGAATAAAAATGAGACACGGTAAGAAAAATAATCATCTCGGTAGAAAGACTGCGCACAGAAAGGCGATGTTGAGTAACATGGCCGGTTCATTGATTGAGCACAAACGTATCAATACGACTGTGCAAAAGGCGAAGGAACTACGCAAGTTCGTAGAGCCTTTGATTACTCGTGCGAAAGAAAATACTACACATAATCGACGTACTGCATTTTCCGCGTTGAGAAACAAGCACACAGTAACTGAGTTGTTCACTATAGTAGGTCCTAAAGTGGGTGATCGTCCAGGTGGCTATACTCGTATTATCAAAACGGGCAACCGTCTAGGTGATAACGCTGAGATGTGTATTGTAGAGTTGGTAGATTTTAACGATTTGTACACGAAAGAAGAGAAGAAGAAAACTACTCGTCGTAGCCGCCGCTCAAAGGCGAATACTGAAGAAGTAGCCCCAGCTCCTGCAGTTGAGGCAGCTACTGAAGAAGTAGCAGAAGAGGAAACTAACGAAGAATCTTCTCAATAAGAAAAGACAAATGCATCAAATAGGTCTTTGTTGATTAATTTAGAGGGGAATTAGGTCTTGTGCCTATTCCCCTTTTTTTTAGAAACTAACACTTATGGATAATTCAACCAAAAAGGCTACGCTACTCCTCGAAGACGGGACAGTGTTTCATGGTACCTCTACCGGTCTTGACGGCACCGCCTATGGGGAGATTTGCTTCAACACAGGTATGACTGGCTACCAAGAGATCTTTACTGATCCATCTTATTTTGGTCAACTTATGGTAATGGCAACTTCTCACATAGGCAACTATGGTGTTCACACAGAGGAAATTGAATCAGGCAAGATTCAAATTGCAGGCTTGATCACTAAGAACTTTAGCGAAGTTGCTTCGCGTACAGGGAAATCGGATAGCCTATATGGCTATTTCGAAAAGGAAGGCAAAGTTGCCATCAAGGATATTGACACGCGCGCATTAGTTCGTCATATCCGTGATGCCGGTGCGATGAATGCAATTATCTCAACGGAGATTGAAGCTATTGATGAGCTCAATGAAGCGCTTAAAAAATGTCCAAATATGGAAGGTCTTGCCTTGGCACCTGTAGTTAGTACCAAGGAAGCTTATGAAGTAGGTCCAGTTGATAGTAAGATTCGTGTTGCCGCATTGGATTTGGGTATCAAGAATAATATTGTAAAATGTTTGACAGATCGCGGAGCTCGAGTTAAGGTTTTTCCTTACAATACTTCAACAGAAGAGATGATGGCGTGGAATCCAAACGGATTGTTTTATTCAAACGGTCCTGGTGATCCTGCTGCTTCACCAGAGGTAGTGGCTGAAGTGTCGAAAGGTATTGCCTCGGGATTGCCAGTTTTCGGTATTTGTTTGGGACACCAGATGATTGCTCTAGCCAGCGGTTTGAGCACCTACAAAATGCACAACGGCCACCGCGGGATTAATCATCCAGTTAAGAACCTTGAAACTGGTTTGGGTGAAATTACTTCTCAAAATCACGGTTTCGTTGTGAAAATGGAAGATGTTGAGACTTCAGGAAATGTAGTATTGACGCACATTCATCTAAATGATCAAACAGTTGCTGGTATTAGAAGAACGGATGTAAATTGCTTCTCCGTCCAATACCATCCGGAGGCTTCACCGGGTCCACACGATAGCCGATATCTTTTCGATTCGTTTATCAAGAACATTCAAAACAACTAAGACACAACACACTAACTAACACGCTAAACCTAACATTATGTCTTTAATTACTCACATCCATGCTAGACAAATCTTGGATTCTCGCGGGAACCCAACAGTTGAAGTTGATGTAATCACTTCTACCGGAGCAATGGGTAGAGCTGCTGTTCCATCAGGAGCTTCTACTGGTATTCATGAGGCTGTCGAGCTTCGCGACAACGACGAAAGCATGTATTTGGGTAAAGGTGTATTGAAAGCAGTAGATAATGTAAATCATATCATCGCCCCTGAACTAGAAGGTGAGATTGTAACTGAGCAAGCGCACATTGATGCGATTATGCTTGAACTTGACGGTACTGAGAATAAAGGTAAGCTAGGTGCCAACGCTATTTTGGCAGTTTCTTTGGCAGTAGCCAAAGCCGCAGCAGAAAGCACTGGACAGTCATTATACCGGTACATAGGCGGTGTTAATGCACGCACACTACCTGTTCCAATGATGAACATCTTGAACGGTGGTTCTCACGCAGACAACTCAATTGATTTCCAAGAGTTTATGGTCATCCCTTTCGGCGCGCAATCGTTCAGCCAAGCATTGCGCATGGGTACTGAGGTTTTTCATAACCTAAAGAAAGTACTGAAAAGTAAAGGTTACTCAACTAATGTGGGTGACGAGGGTGGTTTTGCCCCTTCTATTGGCTCAAATGAAGAAGCACTTGAAATCATTCTTGAAAGTATTAAGAAAGCAGGATACAAGCCTGGTGAAGATATCTGGATTGCTATAGATGCTGCTGCTTCTGAGTTCTACAATGAGGAGAAGGGTACCTATGTATTCCATAAGAGCGATGGTCGTGAATTGACTTCTAACGAAATGATAGATTACTGGGCAAGCTGGATTGAGAAATATCCTATTGCTTCTATCGAAGACGGTCTGCACGAAGATGACTGGGCAGGCTGGGCAAAGCTTCATGCGAATATAGGCGACAAGGTTCAGTTGGTAGGTGACGATTTGTTTGTTACCAATGAGAAGCGCGTAGCTCGAGGAATAGAGGAGGGTAGTGCCAACTCTGTTCTCGTTAAGGTTAACCAAATAGGTACTTTAACAGAGACAATCAATACAGTTAATCTTGCTAGCCGTCATCAT
Source organism: uncultured Cryomorphaceae bacterium (assembly GCA_913049845.1). Lineage (GTDB taxonomy): Bacteria > Bacteroidota > Bacteroidia > Flavobacteriales > Schleiferiaceae > UBA10364. The sequence goes on along the minus strand of CAJWZE010000090.1, from coordinate 1,813 downwards.
ATGACGGCTGTTATATCGCACAGATCAGGTGAAACTGAAGATTCAACAATTGCTGATTTAGCGGTTGCTTTGAACACGGGTCAAATTAAGACTGGTTCAGCTTCACGTTCTGACCGTATGGCGAAATACAATCAACTATTGAGAATCGAGGAAGAACTTGCAGAGCGCGCTGTATTTCCAGGAAAAAACTTCCGATTCATTAAATAAATTCACACCTATCATGGACAAAATTAAAGAGCAGTTTCGCGACATATTCCCATCAATTGTAGCTAATACCAAGTCATTCTTGAAGGAGAATGCAGATGAGAAGGTTGGTGAGATTAAGTTAGGACAACTATATGGTGGTATGCGCGGCATGCCTGCACTGATTTGTGAAACTTCAAAACTTGACCCTGAAGAGGGTATTCGTTTCCGCGGATATAGTATACCTGAGCTTCAAGAGAAGCTTCCAAAGTATCCAGGTGGCGAACAGCCTTTGCCAGAAGGGTTGTTCCATTTAATGCTTATGAACGAACTTCCTACCGAAGACCAAGCACGCCGTTTGAGCAACAATTGGGTACGTCGTAACAATGTCCCTGTTCATGTATTTAAGGCAATTGATGCCCTTCCAACAAGGACCCATCCTATGACTCAATTCTGTATTGCAATTATGGCGATGAGAACTGAAAGTGAGTTCGCAAAAGCATATACTAATGGTGTTCATAAAAGTGAATATTGGGATGCAACCTACGAGGACAGTATGAATTTAATTGCCCGCCTTCCACGTGTAGCTGCATACATCTACCGCAGAATGTACCACAACGACCAGCATATCGAACCAGATCCAAAACTAGATTGGGCGGGTAACTTTGCTCATATGTTGGGATTTGACAGTGATGAGTTCAAAGAGTTGATGCGTATGTACTTAACCATACACGCTGACCATGAGGGAGGTAACGTTAGTGCACACACCGTACATCTTGTGGGTTCTGCTTTGAGTGATGCTTATTTAAGCTTTGCTGCAGGAATGAATGGACTTGCAGGGCCGTTGCACGGACTTGCAAACCAAGAAGTAATCCGTTGGATTAACAATATGCGTCAGGAACTAGGTGGTGGATTGCCTACCAAAGAGCAAATTGCAAATTATTGTAAGCAGACATTGGCTTCAGGTAAGGTGATTCCAGGTTTCGGTCACGCAGTATTGCGTAAGACGGATCCTCGTTATACTGCACAACGTGAATTTGCTAAGGCGAAGATGCCAAATGATGAGCTTTTTAAAATCGTAAGTATGGTGTATGAAGTAGTGCCAGATATATTGGCCGCTACAGGTAAGGTGAAAAACCCTTGGCCAAATGTGGATGCCCACAGTGGTCAGTTGTTGACACACTATGGTTTCGTTGAATACGAATTCTACACAGTACTGTTTGGTGTAGCACGTTCTCTTGGAACTCTTGCAAATCTAATTTTAGATCGTGCAATTGGAATGCCTATCGAGCGTCCTGGTTCAACAACTACCGATTTGCTAAAGAAGCAATTCAATAAGTAAGCCGAAGGTGGGAAAAATAGGCCCCGGAGCGCACAGAGCTCCGGTTTTTTTTATCGCTAGCAATAATATTTCTAGAGCAATAATTGTATATTTGCACCCCTTTAGGACACGAAGCATACATCCTTAGGGCGTTTAGAAAAGAAAAAACCCCTCTCAAGGGCTAGTGATAATCGTATGTAAAGTCCAGAGATACAAGTAAATCTCTTATGTCAGAAGAGAATCAAGTACCACAAGAAGAGGTACAACAAGAGACCCCAGCTCAGGAGGCTCCAAAAGCAGAAGAAAAAG
>CAJWZE010000089.1 GCA_913049845.1 uncultured Cryomorphaceae bacterium | reverse complement strand
ATTACAGTCTATCAGGAGCAAGTAATGCTTTTATCGCAGGAATTGGCTGGCTTTACCAAGGGTCAGGCTGATCTGCTCCGTAAGGCTATGGGTAAGAAGAAGAAGGACATCATTGATATGCTAAAGCCTATGTTTTTGGACGGCGGTGAAGAGCGTGGACATAATAGGGATATTCTTGAAAAAGTTTGGAAGGATTGGGAAGCATTTGCCTCCTATGCCTTTAATAAATCGCACTCTACGTGCTATGCCTGGGTAGCGTATCAAACGGCTTATCTTAAGGCACATTATCCGGCTGAATTTATGGCCTCGGTATTGTCCAACAACATGTCTGATCTAAAGGCAGTTACCTTTTTTATGGAGGAGTGCCGCCGTATCGATGTGCCTGTTTTGGGGCCTTCGGTCAACGAGAGTTTGCTTCGCTTTACAGTAAATAATGAAGGCGCAGTCCGATTCGGAATGGGCGGTATGAAAGGTGTTGGCGAGAACGCTGTTCGCGAGATTATATCAAAAAGGGAAGAAGCTGGTCAATTCAAAGACCTCTTTGACCTTCTAGAGCGTATCGACCAACGTCAAGCCAACCGAAAGACCATTGAGTGTCTGATTTTAGGTGGTGCCATGGATGATTTTCCAAATTCACATCGCGCCATATACTTTTCTAAAGAGGAGGGTGGGCGAAGTTTTGTTGAGAAGGCTATAAAATACATACAGAATAAGAAAAACGATGCTGAAAGCGCTCAAGCGTCGCTATTCGGTGAAGGCTCAGGCGAAGAACTTCCGCCTCCAAAAATGCCGGACGTTCCTGAGTGGCCAACAATAGTCGCATTGAAAAAAGAGAAAGAGATAAACGGAATGTATCTGAGTTCACATCCGTTAGACGACTATAGAACTGAAATTAAATACTTCTGTACCGCAGAATTAAATAGACTGAACAACCCTGAGAGCATTATGGGCCGCGATATTTTTGTGGCAGGTATTGTCACTGACGCACAGCACCGTATCTCTAAGAAGGGCAAAGGCTGGGGAATTTTCCGTCTCGAAGATTTTAGAGGTGATTACGAATTCAAAATGTTCGGCGAGGATTACCTGAAATTCCGTCATTTCTTTGAGAACGAACATTTACTCTTTATCAAAGTGCGTGGGCGCAAGTTCAACCAGCGTCAAGGTGAGGGTTTCATTGAGCGCTTCAGCGTGGTTGTAACCGATGTGAAGCTGTTGCAGGATGTACTCGAAGAACAGTGTAAATCCCTAGAAATCAAGTTAGATCTTTCTGCTCTCGATACCGGCCTTGTAGACAAAGTGCATAAATTGCTTGAAATACATCCAGGAAATAAGCGTGTTAAGTTGCATATTATAGATACTGAGGAACAATTGGACATTAAACTTCTCGTTAAAGACCGAAAGGTTAACATTAGCAAGGATTTATTGGTTGCACTTGAAGAGGATCCATTACTCCACCCTAATATCAAGAGTTAATGAAACTATTTAAGATTTTATTTATGGTTATTGTTGTTCAATGGGCACACGCTCCGGTTAATTGCAATACTACGGGAGATCAGCTGGGGCCATATTTTAATTAGGGGCACCTTACATCTCAAAGGATACTTTGGCGCCGGGTATCTTAATTATTACGCGTTTGTTGGAATTGATATTTTACGTGAACTTCCTGTGGAAAACATAAATGAGCTCATAGGTTAAGCCTATCGTATCAGGCGGTAAATTGGTCTTACATTTAATAAAAGAAAAGAAATACATTTTTATGGCACTCGAAATTACAGAAGCAAACTTTGAAAAAGTAGTAATGAAGTCAGACAAGCCGGTATTGGTAGACTTTTGGGCGGAATGGTGTGGACCATGTCGCATGGTTGGACCGGTAGTTGATGAATTGGCTAGCGACTACGAAGGCAAAGCAGTTGTAGGTAAACTGAATGTAGATACTGACGGTGCCGTAGCACAACAGTTTGGTGTACGTAACATCCCAACACTACTTGTATTCAAAAACGGTGAAATCGTTGATAAACAAGTGGGGGCCACAAGTAAGCAAGTTCTAGCAGCAAAGCTTGATGGGGCTATGTAATAATCAGAGGTATAATATTTATTGGTACCCCCACAGCCCAAGGCTATGGGGGTGTTTTTTATCCTGTATTTTCTTTATAGGCTTGATTTAGGCAAAATCTGTACTTTGCGACAGATTATGAGCATACACAAAACCATTCCAATGATCGACCTTCCAAGAGTGCACAGCACTTACAAAGAAGAATTGGATGAGTCCATAGGTTTCGTTGTTAATAGTGGAACGTATATAGGTGGCTCTGTAGTTGAAGAATTCCAGGCATCCCTTACAGACTACCTTGGAACCCCCACCTTCGGGGTAGGAAACGGGACAGATGCCCTACAGATTGCGCTTATGGCATTGGGTATAGGTCCTGGCGATGAGGTAATTGTTCCTGCTTTTACCTATGCCTCTAGTGCTGAGGTAATAGGCTTATTGGGCGCTACCGCTGTATGGTGTGATGTACATACAAGCTCTTTCAATCTTGATGCAGAAAGCGTTAAGCTCGCGTTATCAGAGAACACCAAGGCAATTATTGCCGTTCACTTGTACGGGCAACTTGCCGATCTCGAGGCACTAGATCAGGTAGCGGGTTCTATCCCGATTGTTGAGGATACAGCCCAAGCATTTGGAGCAAAATTCACTCAAGGAAAATACAAGGGTAAGTATGCGGGAACAGTTGGTGCGTTTGGAACCCTGAGCTTCTTCCCGACTAAGCCGCTCGGAGCAATGGGGGATGGTGGTGCAATCATTTCTTCGAATTCAGTATTACACGATAGTGCCTTGAACATCTCCCGTCACGGACAAAGTAAAAAGTATATCCACGAAGAAATAGGTGTGAACTCTAGATTAGATTCTATTCAGGCCGCTATTCTGGGAGTAAAGTTTAAACATTTCTTACCCACTCTCGAACGTAAGAAACGACTTGCAGAACTCTATCATCTTGAACTTATAGAAGTCCATCAGCTCAAACTACCAGCAGTAGAACACTATTCAACACATGTATGGCACCAGTTTACCATTAGAGTAGATTCTAATCATAGGAATTTTCTTAAGAAGTATTTGGCTGAAAAGGGAGTCTCCACAATGGTTTACTATCCCTTTGCGTTATCCGATCAAGAAGCATATGCGTCGATGATTGAGCGCGTACCTATTTCCAATTCACGATCACTATGCAATGAGGTTTTGAGCTTACCAATAGATCCTTCAATGGACGATGCAGATGTTCGAATTATATGTAACACAATAAAGCAGTATTTTGCAATATGAGTTACTTCAAACATGAGACGGCAGTTATAGACGAGGGCGCAGTAGTTGGCGACGAAACCAAGGTTTGGCACTTTTCGCACATTATATCTTCAGCAAATGTAGGTTCTCGATGTATTCTTGGACAGAATGTATTTGTGGGTGAAGATGTGTGCATCGGAAATGGTGTTAAAATTCAGAATAATGTCAGTGTTTATAGCGGAGTTACCGTTGAGGATGATGTGTTTTTGGGCCCTTCTGTTGTCTTTACAAACGTTAATTTACCGAGAAGTTTTATAGAACAGAAAGACTTTCAGCATACACGCATAGGCAAGGGAGCTTCAATAGGCGCAAATGCCACCATTGTATGCGGTAATGACATTGGTCTTTATTCCTTCGTTGGTGCCGGTGCTGTTGTTACTTCAACGGTTCCAGATTATGCCAAATATTTTGGAGCGCCTGCTGTTCATAAAGGTTGGGTTAGCCGAATTGGTCGAGATTTGAATTTTGATGAAAATGGCAAGGCGATTTGCCCTGAGACCGGTGAGGTATACTCGCTCGAACAAAATGTCGTTCGCCCTCTATGAGAGTAATCACAATCATTGGCGCTCGGCCACAATTCATTAAAAGTTCTCCTGTAAGCAAGGCGTTAAAAAACGCTGATATTCAGGAGATTACAGTACATACGGGACAGCATTATGACGCAAATATGAGTGCGGTATTTTTTGAGGATATGGGACTGCCTAAACCTCAATATAGACTGGAGTGTGGTGGTTTAGAACGTCAAGAAATGTTGGCGAAAATACAAGCTGAATTGACCCCTATTTTCACTGAAGAAAAGCCTGATTTTGTATTGGTCTATGGTGATACAAATTCAACGTTAGCGGGTGCTAGAACTGCCAACGAACTCAATATTCCCCTGATACACGTCGAGGCTGGATTGCGTTCATTCAATCAAGAAATGCCTGAGGAGCATAATAGGGTGGAAACGGACCGTCGATCCAAAATACTTTTTACACCATCGGAAAACGCAGTTCGTAATCTCTCTGAGGAAGGATTCACCAATAAAGAGATTCACATAGAAACGATCGGCGATGTAATGTTTGATGCTTTGTTACAGTTTCAATCGAAAGCACATTGGATAGAGGAAATGGGAAACCTAGCCATCTTTGAAAAGGAATTCGGCTTAGTTACGGTTCATCGCTTTGAGAATATTAGTAATCGCGACAAGCTCAGTCAACTGGTGGATGAACTAAACGAAGTACATGCCACACAGATACCTTTGTATATGCTTTTACACCCATCAACGAGAAAAAGACTAAAGGAATTCGGCCTAAAGCTTAACATTCACCAAGCCCCACCTGTTGGGTATCTTCAAATGTTGTGGCTCTTGCGTCAATGTACCATTG
>CAJWZE010000088.1 GCA_913049845.1 uncultured Cryomorphaceae bacterium | reverse complement strand
AAAGCTGATTTCAATAAAAATCTTGTTGGAAAACGTTTGGCTGAAAGTATTACCACTGAAGTCACCGAAGAAGTAGTTGACGACGAAACTGGTGAAATTACCGAAGCGACCAAGCGTGTAAATCTATTAGAAAGGGATCATGAATTAACTGAAGATAACTATGGATTAATTAAAGAATCCGGTCTAAAAAAGATATTGATTCAGAAAATTTCGAGTGAAGAATCTGAGCGATCTGTCATGATGAACACGCTCAGAAAGGACCCTACCCATAATGAACATACAGCACTTGGAGAGGTGTACAAGCAGATACGTTCAGGAGAGATGCCGGATCCTGAAACTTCAAGAGCAATTCTTGAACGCTTATTCTTTAGTGATAAAAAATATGATTTGGGTGAGGTTGGACGTTACAGACTTAACAAACGGCTTCATCAAGATTCTACCGATGTTCAATTTTTGACCAAAGAAGATATTGTTGCTATCATCAAAGAGGTTATCCGTCTCAAGGATTTAAAATCTCAGGTTGATGATATTGATCACTTAAGTAATAGACGTATTCGTACCGTGGGTGAACAGCTAGGTCAGCAATTCGCCATAGGTTTAGCACGTATGGCTAGAACTATTAAAGAAAGAATGAACTCAAGAGACGCAGAACAGCTAACTCCTCAAGATTTAGTAAATGCCCGCACTATCTCTAGCGTTATTAATACCTTTTTTGGCACCAATCAGCTATCTCAATTTATGGATCAAACCAATCCACTAGCAGAGCTGACTCATAAAAGAAGAATGTCTGCTCTTGGCCCTGGTGGTTTAACCCGAGAGCGTGCTGGTTTTGAAGTTCGTGATGTCCATTACACGCACTATGGGCGCTTATGTCCAATTGAAACGCCGGAAGGCCCTAATATTGGTCTTATCTCATCTCTTTGTGTACACGCGAAAGTTAATGACTTTGGATTTATAGAAACACCGTATAGAAAAGTCAAAGACGGAAAAGTTAGTAAGGATGTAGAGTACTTAGCTGCTGAGCAAGAAGACGAAACTGTAATTGCTCAGGCAAATGCTGAATTAAATGAAAGCAGCAATTTTGTCAATGAAACAGTGTTCTCTCGCATGCGTGAAGGTAACTATACTCAAGCTCGTATCGATGAAATCGAGTACATGGATGTTTCAACTAATCAGATTACATCACTGGCTGCTGCACTCATTCCATTTATTGAACATGATGATGCCAATCGCGCCTTAATGGGTTCGAATATGCAACGTCAAGCTGTTCCTTTGTTACGACCTGAAGCGCCTGTGGTAGGTACCGGCCTTGAACATCGTGCTGCAAGGGATTCAAGAGCAATAATTACTGCTGAGGCCGATGGTGAAGTGGTATATGTAAGTGCGACTGAGGTTCGAGTGAAATATGACCGCAACAAACTAGAACAGAATTGTTACTTTGACAATGGTATTAAGAGTTATCAGTTAGAAAAATTTACTCGTACTAACCAAGATACTGCTACGAATCAGCGACCAATTGTTAAAATTGGCGACCATGTTAAGAAAAATCAGGCCATTGTAGACGGTTGTTCAACAGACGGTGGGGAACTTGCATTGGGTAGAAATCTTTTAGTTGCATTTATGCCTTGGCGTGGATACAACTTTGAGGATGCCATAGTAATCAGTGAGCGCATAGTTCAAGAAGACATCTACACTTCCATTCACATTACTGAATTTGAGCAACAGGTTAGAGACACCAAACGGGGTGAAGAAGAACTGACTCGCGAAATACCTAACGTATCTGAAGAAGCCACACGTAACTTAGATGAGAAAGGAATGATTCGTATAGGTGCTAAAATAGCCCCTGGCGATATTTTAGTGGGTAAAATTACTCCCAAAGGTGAGACAGACCCAACGCCTGAAGAGAAATTGCTCCGCGCTATTTTTGGTGATAAAGCGGGTGATGTAAAAGATGCATCTCTAAAAACACCTCCTGGTGTATCAGGGACTATTATCGACACACGCTTATTTAGTCGTAAGCGCGATGAGCTAATTTCCAGAAAAGAGGAGAAAAAGCGAGTCGAGGCTGAAAATGAACGTCATGTCGAGAAGTTATCAGAACTTAATCAGCAATGGGCAGACAAAATGTATTCATTGCTTAGAGATAAAACCTCACCGGGAGTATATGATTACTCTAAGGTGGAAATGATTCCCAAAGGAGAAAAATATAAAAAATCAGTTTTCGAAGAAATTGATCCAGTAAATATTAATGAAAACATTGATTGGGCCACTGATAAAGAATTGGTTAAGCATGTAAAATTACTTTTCCACAATTATCGTGAACTTCGAAGAGAAATTGACAGTGAAGCAAAACGACGTACTTTTGCTATACAAGTAGGAGATGAACTACCCCCAGGAATTATTCAGAAAGCCAAAGTATATATTGCTAAAAAGCGAAAGTTACAGGTAGGTGATAAGATGGCAGGGCGTCACGGTAACAAAGGGGTTGTTGCTAAAATTGTTCCTGTAGAAGATATGCCGTTCATGGAAGATGGCACACCAGTAGATATATGTTTAAATCCTCTTGGAGTACCCTCTCGTATGAACCTTGGTCAAATCTATGAGACTATTCTAGGGTGGGCTGCCAAAAAATTAGGTACTACCTTTGCGTCCCCCGTCTTTGACGGTGCATCAATGGATGATGTAAAAGAAAAGCTTATTGAAGCAAATCTTCCAGAAGACGGGCGTGTTACCCTCTTTGACGGTAGAAGTGGAGAACCATTCTCTCAGCAAACCACCGTTGGATTCATCTATATGATTAAATTGAATCATTTGGTTCAAGATAAGATGCACTCTAGATCTATCGGACCATATTCACTTATTACGCAACAACCACTCGGCGGTAAAGCACAGTTTGGTGGCCAACGATTGGGTGAAATGGAGGTTTGGGCATTATATGCTTATGGTGCCTCAAGTATTCTGAAGGAGATGCTAACGGTTAAGAGTGATGATGTAAAAGGTCGCTCAAAAGTATACGAAGCTATCGTAAAGGGTGAAAACTTACCTGATGGCGATGTGCCAGAATCCTTTAAGGTTTTACTCCGTGAGCTCATGGGGCTAGGCCTTGAAATACATTTAGACTAAAAACTGTTAATTATTAAACGGAGAATATTTTGCCAATAACAAAGACATTAGCAGTAACTAACGACTTCAACAGTATTGGTGTATCATTAGCCTCAGCTGAGGCAATTCTTTCACGCTCGCATGGGGAAGTCCTTACACCTGAAACAATTAACTACAGAACCTTCAAGCCAGAAATGGATGGATTGTTTTGTGAAAAAATCTTTGGTCCTGTCAAAGATTATGAATGTCACTGTGGAAAGTATAAGAGAATTAGATACAAGGGTATCATTTGCGACCGATGCGGTGTAGAAGTAACTAGAAAAGCAGTCCGTAGAGAAAGGATGGGTCATATTGCCTTGACTGTACCTACTGTCCATATTTGGTATTTCAAGTCCCTCCCTAACAAAATTGCATATTTATTAGGCCTTTCTTCCAAGAATTTGGATAAGATAGTGTATTACGAAACATTCGTAATAACTAATGCCGGCATGGCAAAGGATTTAGGTTACAATAAAGGCGACTTTATAACTGAAGAAGAGAAATATGACATACTTGATCAATTACCAGAAGAGCACTTTAATCTTGATGAAGACGACGAAAGCCGTTTTGTTGTAAAAGAGGGTGCTGAAGCTCTAGAAGCGATGTTAGCAGATTTAGATCTAGATGAGATGGCATTTAATCTACGTCAAGAGGTTAAAGAAGAAACCTCACAAATGCGTAAGAAGAAAAAACTAAAGCAACTTCAAGTCATTGAATCATTTCGAGCAGCAGCGAAACACACTGAAAACCGCCCAGAATGGATGGTTCAGAGAGTTATCCCCGTTATTCCGCCTGAATTAAGACCTTTAGTACCTCTAGAGGGGGGGCGTTTTGCTACTTCTGATCTAAATGATTTATATCGTCGGGTTATTATCAGAAACAATCGACTCAAGCGATTAATCGATATTAAAGCTCCTGACGTGATTTTAAGGAATGAAAAGCGTATGCTTCAAGAGGCGGTTGATTCACTTTATGACAACTCTAGAAAATCAAACGCAGTCCGAAACAACAATCGTCCACTCAAGTCCCTTAGCGATATGCTGAAAGGTAAAAGTGGTCGTTTCCGTCAAAATCTTTTAGGTAAACGCGTAGATTATTCTGGACGATCGGTAATCGTTGTTGGTCCCGAGTTAAAAATGCATGAATGTGGTCTGCCAAAAGAGATGGCGGTTGAATTATACAAACCATTTATCATTCGAAGACTTATTGAACGTGGTTTTGTTAAGACTGTTAAAAGTGCTAAGAAGGTAGTTGATCGACGCGATGCAGTTGTATGGGAAGTACTTGAAAATGTGATTGATGGACATCCCGTAATGTTAAATCGGGCACCAACCCTTCACCGCTTGGGAATACAGGCTTTTCAGCCAGTTTTAATTGAAGAAAAGGCAATAAGACTACACCCATTGGCTTGTACAGCATTTAATGCTGACTTCGATGGGGACCAGATGGCTGTTCACTTGCCACTGAGTCATGATGCGGTTTTAGAAGCTTCTATATTGATGCTAGGCTCTCATAATATCTTAAGTCCTGCTAGTGGTGGACCAATTGCAGTTCCTTCACAGGATATGATTTTAGGTCTTTATTACTTAACAAAGCCAAGAAGTGACCAGCAAGGTGAGGGCAAAACCTTTTCATCCTCACAAGAAGTGATTATTGCTTTTGATCA
>CAJWZE010000087.1 GCA_913049845.1 uncultured Cryomorphaceae bacterium | reverse complement strand
AGAATTTATGGTCGAGCGTGGCGAAGTAGAGGCAACTTACCTCAGTTTAAATAAACATGGAGATATTGATCTCAACGAGCTCGAGGAGCTGCTCAAGGAAGGCCCAAGAACATTAGTTTCACTGATGTTTGCTAATAATGAGATTGGCAACCTGAACCCGGTCGATGAAATAGGTGCATTGTGTCAAAAATACGATGCGCTGTTCCATTCGGATACGGTACAGGCGATAGGGCATTTACCCATCAATGTAAGCGAGACACCCTATGATTTTCTGACGTGTTCAGCACATAAAATTCACGGTCCAAAAGGGATAGGCTTCGCTTATGTGCGTTCAGGGTTGAAGATCAAGCCTTTGATTCAGGGCGGTGCCCAAGAACGAAATATGCGTGCGGGTACAGAAAATACTATTGGTATTTGTGCCTTAGGAAAGGCCTTTGAGATTGCCACTGCTGAAATGACTGAAGATCAGGAGAAAGTAGAGTCATTGAAGGAATATATCATCGATGAGGTAAAATCTATCGTCCCTGGGATTAAATTCTTTGGTCGCAGTTCCGAATTGGACAAAAGCCTTTACACAGTTTTATCCATTGCATTTCCAAAATCCAACAATGACATGCTAACGTTCTCATTAGACATGAAGGGTGTCAATGTCAGTGGTGGCTCTGCATGTACCTCGGGCTCAAACCAGGGATCCCATGTAATTCGCGCCTTGGGCGGTTGGACTGCAGAATACCAGCCAGTAAGAGTTTCTTTCAGCAAGTTTAATACGAAAGAATGTGCAGAAGGATTCCTTAATGCAGTTCGCGAAATATACGCGGTAGAAAAAGATGCGTAGTTAACGTATTACGGTGATCGTACCAACTCGTAATTCGTCACCCCCTGTAAATCTGTAAGTATATACGTCTTGAGGAACTGCTTTCCCGTTAAATGTTCCGTCCCAGAATGCTTGAAAGGGACTTAAACTTCGGAAGACTTCATTACCCCAGCTATCGTAGATTATAAAAATCGGGTCTTCTAAACAACTATTCCCAAAGATTTTAAATTCTTCATTGTTGTTGTCACCGTTGGGAGTGAAGGCAGATGGGATAAATACTCGTCCATCGATACGTACTATATCCGCTAAGAAATCAAAGTCATAATCACGGTTACAAATCGTATCGGTAATTGTTAAGGTCACATTTTCCAGCCCAGATTCTGGATATCTGAACGTGGGAATCATACCTGTATCTGGGGTGCCACTAAAGTCCCATTGGAAAATCATCGTACTGTCCACATTGGTATAGACCACATCTACACCTCCATACCTACAACTGTCGGTGAATACATCCACCGTTGGGACGTTAGCATCGTTATCAAATTCAATGACGTGAACTGTTTGTGAGCTTACATTACAGAATGAATCGCGTGCCGTAATTGTCGTGATAAAGTTTCCTGTAGAAGGGTAGGCGTGTTGAACACTTTGGCTGGAGGTTATTAATGTATTGCCGTCGCCGAAGTCGAATTCAAAGTAATCCGCATCTCCTAAACTTTCTCTAAAAATCACCTCTTTAAACAAGTCACAGCTCACGAAGTCAGGTGTCCAAAGTGCCGTGGGGAAGTTAGCAGTATCGTGTTCTATCGTGATGTAGGTGGTGTCGTAGCTATCACACACAGTATCGATGGCTACGAGCATTACCTCGTAGATACCAAGATTCGGGAACGTAACTACGGGCTCGGCAAGATTAGAGGTGTCGCCTTGGTCGAAATCCCAAAAATAGGAATTGGCATTTACACTACTGTTCGAGAGGCGTAACGTCAACTCATAACATGTCGTGTCTATGAGGTAATCAAAATCAATATCAGCAATAGCCTCTATACCCGTCTCGAAGTCTAATTTGATGACTCCTAGGTTGCAATTACTGCTATTATTGCTTTGCGAAAAAGCACCGGGTGTGGTAGGAAGGTCATCATTACCCCCGCAACCTGCACAAACTGCTTGATAAATACGACCTCTATCGTCAAAGCGAGAGGTTCCACCATCTACATGTTCTGCACTAGAGGCGCCACCGAAATACGAACCATATTCGAAGGATGTAAAGTTTTTTCCCAACACCATGAAGTAGAAGTCCGACCCATTTGTGGCAGTTTGTAATGCATCTGAGCTAATGGGCAACTGATCCACCGATGTAGGTACAAAGCTAGAATTTGTAACGCCTCCCCAACCCGAGAGTAGAATATTTAAGCAATCGTCAACGTTAAAAGCCGTTGGTACAAGGTTTACGGTTCCTTGTGGCGAGCCAAAGGCAGTAGAGGCCATACTAGTACTTAAATCTGCGCTTATTTTATGAATGAACTGCTTTCTGTATTGAGGCGTTCCCCAAGAGCCAGCTGTTATTGGATAGTTTCCGAAGGTTTGTCCGAAAACAAATACGTTACCAAGCTTATCGACATCAAGCAAAAAGGTTTGATCGAAATCTGAAGTTCCTACATAGGTGCTTCGAGTCAGGCTACCTAATGCTGCGTTAAAACGAGCTACAAACCCGTCTTCTAAAGTTCCTTGTTTGCTTGTTTTGTAGGCACCTGTAGTTGATGGTAGGTTGTTTCCTTCTGTACCCCCGCAGATGTAGACGTTGGGGCCGCTTACTTTTATGCTGTATCCGGCATCATCTGCCGTACTGCCGTAATAGTTGCTCCATTGTATTGCGGTTCCCAAGGGATTGAGTTTGAGTACTACGGCATCTTGTCCACCTGTCTTGCTACAGCTCGAACAGTTGGTAGAAGGGAAGTTTGTGCTCGTTGTAGATGCAGTAACATAGATATTGTTATTGTCATCCACTACAACTTCACCTCTCGAGGCATCGCCGTAGTTTTTATTGATGTTCATGTTGATACCGTCATTGCCGGTACCGCCGAGATAGGTTGAACTTAGTAAGGCCGAACCAGTGGCGTTAAAACGCGTGATGAACAAATCGGAGTCTTCGAATTCATAACCATTGACATTTACTGTCGTACCGCCAGCATTCGAAGACTGTATAGCGTTCTGCGTCGGAAAGTTGGTGGACCCTGTGGTTCCCATTATGATGAGTTCTCCATTGGAATTAACAACCATAGAATGAGGTTGGTCACTTTTAGTACCGCCTAAATAGGTTGCGTAGAGTAGGGTATTCCCGTTAGAATCAAATACACTTATGGTAACGTCGGGTTGAAACGCTTGAAGTGGTCCGCTAGAACCGTTGTATCCGGTTTGAAATGCGCCAACCGTGCTAACATAGCCGGTGGCAAACGCCACACCGCCGCCGTACAATCTACCCTGCTCGTCATACGTAGCGGTAAATCCCCAATTGTCCGTTAATGAACCGCTAAAAGAGGTAAAGATTAACTGAGGGTCAATGACAAGACTATCCAAAGTATACGCAACAGACTCTGCACCAAAAGAAATCTGCCCATTCGTTATTTCATACCAACTTCCAAAATCTATTCGTTCACCATTTTTCCATCCCCAAGAAATGGGATTGCTCTCATAAAATTCGCCGACGGAAGTATGAACGATAAGATGACCTTCAGAGTTAATCTCCACGGATGTAGCACCGTGGTACCTCCATCGAATATTGTTTAAGGCCGCCGGATCGCTCAAGTACCAATCGTATTTTAATCGACCGTTTTTGGTGTGGAAATCCAATAGAGCATTGGGGTATAGTCCCTTATATTTAAGTCCTCGAGATGGCTCAATATCTGAGCGCCATAAATCTGGATTATCTCCTAAAAAATAGTTGTGTTTATATCCTGCTAGATCATGGATAATGGCGATATCTTCAGAAGCACCAAGGAATTCTAGATTGAGTACATGGAAATTCAAATTACTCTCATGATGTGATAGTCCTGCTTCGTGCATGTCGTGGCTGTGCAATTCTTCGATCTGTGCGGCATCTTTCAAAACAAACTGAATGCTGTTATTTTGAAAAAACAAGGCACCGTACTTCAGTGGCATTTTATGCGTGAATGATTTATTCCATTGACCTTCAT
Source organism: uncultured Cryomorphaceae bacterium (assembly GCA_913049845.1). GTDB lineage: Bacteria > Bacteroidota > Bacteroidia > Flavobacteriales > Schleiferiaceae > UBA10364. The sequence continues at coordinate 812 of CAJWZE010000087.1, read as the reverse complement.
TAGGAATAAAAAGTGCCTCTTGACCAAAAATATTAGCGCAAAAGAGCGTAGCAATCAATAAAGTCCAAATGGATTTTTGCATCATATCTAAATTAACCAAAAACTATGCCTATTCAATAAGAAGGCCTTCGAGAATCTGTTTTGTTCTTCCGTTCTGTAAATAGAAGAGCTTTTGTTCTCGTCCTTCCTGCAACTGGAGACGTTTTCGAAGTTGTTTTGCGCTAATCTTTGAACCTATTGATTCGATGGCATATGCGCCTTTCAAACGAATCTTTTTTAACGATGAAAAACTGGATTTTATTTCGAATACCTTATAGAATGGACTGGGTGCTGGAAGCGTATTACTCGTGTAAAGGCCACCAAAAATTAAGCGCTCCCAATTCATTTGGTCGGCAAGAAGAAGATGCAAGTTACTCTTGTTCAATCCAGAAGATGGTTGAATGACATACTTTTTCACGGTCTGGATAGCTGCGGCATCTAAAGAAGGCTGCGTACTCGATAATTCCGATAAATCCTCAGCCTCTATCAATGTGATTCTTAACCTTACAGCCTTAGATCTTCGTTGTACTGATAAAACCTCTTTACATTCACCACGGTATTGTACAATGACTAACTCGTGGAGGTTCTGAAGTTCCAGCATACTAGCATTCAAATCTAGCATTGGACTGTGTTTCGCTACGACACATCGTGCTAATTTGAACAGTTCAACTTGCAGGTCCAAAAGATTTGGAGTGGCTTCTGCGATACCAAAGGTTCTTTTATGAGAAGTACGCCTATCTGGATCCAAGTAAACGGTGAGGTCATCGGTTTCT
>CAJWZE010000086.1 GCA_913049845.1 uncultured Cryomorphaceae bacterium | reverse complement strand
CATTTATAATCACCGCTACTGGACTCGCCTTTGGAGATACCCTAACTACAGATTTGAATCTTGCGGGTGCCGTTCCAGACGATATGGAAGTTAAGAATATTCAACTTTTCATCAGCACTACTACTACACTTCCACTAGAAACCACTGTAGTACTTAAGTTTTACGATGCGAATTGGAACGAGGTTCAAATGGAAACCGTTGACCTGCTTATTAGTGGTGTTCCAAATGCAAACGGGATTGTTACGGCACCAAGCACTTCAGACATCACCATAGACCTGAGCGGCACCGCCCTGGAATCTGTATTAGGGGCCAAATCTATAGTCGCGGAAGCAACTATGGACACCTATAATGGAGGTGTGGACCCCGTGAAACTCAGAACGGATGCTAACATCGGTATTTCTCTGGGAGTGCAACTAGAAGTAAGTATGACACTATAAAATGACAACAATGAAAAAGTTAATCACACTCTTATCGCTTGTCATTACTACTTGCGTAATGGCTCAGAATCTTGCCACTTTTGGCCTTTTAAGCAACCCTGATAATATTGTCCAGAATCCAGGAGCAGATCCAATGACTAGTTTTCAGTTGCGTTATGCTGGATTTCAAGCTAATGCAGGATTAAATACTACTGCTGGGCAATTGCTCGGTACCAACGATTTACTTAATAACATGCTGAGCAGCGGATTATCCTCTACAGATTTTATGCTCGAAACCAATGTTGCTCTACCGCATCTTGGATTAAAAATAAAAGACAATTACATTTTCGTAGGTTCAGGCCTTGACATTACTTTGAATACTGCCATTGACAATGACCTTATTCACTTTTTTAAATACGGTATGGCCGATGCCTCAGGTACATTTGATCCTAACTATAATGGAGACTTTTCGGACCTAAAGGCGAATTTCCAAGTAAACCAAAACACGTACTTTGGTTATCAACGTACCCTCATAGATAATAAGTTACGTATCGGTGCTACTTACACTATGCACAACTACGTTACAAGCTTTAATGTCAATGCATCTAATTTGAATATCAGAACTTCAGAAAGCGCAGGAATACCAAACTCTTTTGTAGTGAATTATGATGTAGATATCGCCGGAGGTCTAGATTTTAACAATATTGATAGCCTCCAAAATATTGGTTCAGCAATTTCTTCAGATGCACTTGTAAAGGAGATTTGTGAGAATATAGGAATAGGGAGCCTAACCTCTTCCTTTGGTTTTGGCCTTACCTACAAGCCTATGAAAAGAGTAGAGCTGGCCGTTGGTATGAATGGATTAGGCGCCGAAACATTGAATTTCGGAAGTAGAACTTCTAAAACGTGGTCTGGCGTTAACACAGTAGACGGTTTTGAATACACATCACAAGCCGGTGACTCCCTATCCATTAAAGTCAGTGACGCTGTGAGCCATTACACTGAGGATATCAGTACATATATTGGAACTTACTTGGATAACGGCAACTACCAGCAAACACTTCAGGTAGCACGGAATACCAATGCTGCTGCAAACTTTCATTTGAACAAGCACAGCTACATTGGTGCGCACTATACATCAAGAGCCAATTCTTTTCGAGATTTCGAATACTTCGGTTTGAATACTTTGATTTGGTTGGGACGAAATCTTCAGTTGAAGGGAGGTTACTATGTGGCCTTGGATGAAACAAATGCAGATATCATCAATGCCGCAGTTCAGTTTAGAATAACCCCATTACTTCACATTTACGCTGGTTCAAATGCGGTTGGTGATATTGCAACCGTGGCAAATTCTTTAATCCAAGATCCTAGTAATCCACAAATTGGGGTTGCAACTTCTAGCGTAAACTTTAGCGCAGGTATTAGTTTAACGGTCTTCGACAATCGATTTACAGCATCTAAAGATGCTCGTAGAAAAGCGAAGCAATACCAAAGGTCGAGGGAAGCAACAGTTCTTACCCCGGCACAAAAGAAGAAAGTAGACGATGCCGCCTCGAATAGGAATACAATAAAGTGAGATCTCTAGCCTCAAAGAAGCCTGGTTAGTGTTTGGACTTTTTTACGCTTTTATGAAGCTATTATTTTTCTGAAACTATGGAGCGGGTTGTCTTCGACATAAAGCACAGTATACTTTATACCATAGAGCGCTGATTGTTCTTTAACCACTTGAATCTGTCCTTGAATAAATTCCGGTAAGCCCTCCGTATCCTTGAGCGAAAGCATGGTCTTCTCTCCTGTCTCCGAATCTGCGACAAAAGAACCGCCGTAGAATTGAACATCCAACTCCTCCTTGAGTGAAATCATCAGTACAAGTTTCACAAAGTGTCCGGCATCTACTAAAGCACCGAGCTGCTTTGTAAATCCTTCTAGGTTCTCATGGTACACATCGGTGAGAACAATGACTTCACTTCTTGGTGGAATTTGAGACAATAGTCTTTCTGCCGCGCCTGCCATTGAACCGTTACCAATGGACAATTCACAGCGATTGGCTAGGTGGAAGAGTAATTGCTCCAAGGCATCATCAGTATTCTTAGCTTCAAACAAAACCTCCTCTCCTTCCCTGATATCCATAAGTCCTAGAGCGTCTCGCTGTTTACTCAATAGTGCTGCAGAAAGAGCGATTTGTCGAACGGCGTAAGACCACTTCGACCCAACACTTCCGTACATAGAAGCACTGGAATCTAGTAAGAAGTAAGCACGGAGATTACTCTCCGCCTCGAATTGCTTCGTTAGATATTTGTCTTGTCGGGCCAAAACGGTCCAATCAATAAACTTCGGTGCATCACCAGGGACATAGGCTCGATGCTGAGCGAAATCAAGACTGAAACCGAAATCAGGGCTTTTATGTAAACCCGTCATAAACCCACGTACCCTCTCACGTGCCCACCAGTTCAACCCTATAATTTCTTCCTTATTCACCTTATTCATCGCGACCTTATGTTTGGCCCAAATTGAGGGTGTAATATAATCCAAAGCTTCTTCCCTTTTAAAAAGCTTAACAACAAGAATCAACTTAATTTGAAGCGGTAGGATAGTTGGATACGTTCCTTGGGAAACTGACTCTTTAAAGTTTTAGCACACTTACAATTCGTACATGTTCTATATAAACGATTTGGAAACAAATATGGCCATAGGTTTTGATGAATATCAGCCATTGTATACTTGCCATAAAATGTAGGCTTGTAACAACTTCTCTTTGCTCAAAAGTTGATTTTGTGTTTGCATTTTATGGAGTTTTATTTGTTTTTCTCTGATCCATCGAATTCATCAATCAATATTTTACCCATTGGAAACTCTAGATTTTCAACAATCCACTACTTTAGCAGCATGATTATCACCAAGACCCCTTTCAGAATTTCTTTTGTCGGAGGAGGCAGCGATTTAGAGAGTTTCTTTAGCAAGAAAAAAGGCGCGGTTCTGAGCACGACAATCGATAAGTACATGTACATCAGTACGCACGAATTTTTCGAAAGAGATAAGATTCGCTGTAAATATTCCCAAACGGAAACGGTGAATGATGTTGATGAAATTCAGCATCCCATTCTACGCACTGTACTCAAGGATTTTGATATTAAGGGTATTGAGGTGAGCTCCATTGCTGATATTCCTGGTGGTACAGGAATGGGAAGTAGCTCAAGCTTTACCGTAGGACTTCTTCATAATATAAATTCATATACCAACAATGAGATTACGAAAGAAAGCCTTGGTTCTGGTGCATGCCGTATTGAAATTGATCTGTTAGAAGAGCCCATTGGTAAGCAAGACCAATATGCTGCCGCCTACGGAGGTCTCAACCTTATAGAGTTCCATCCTGACGGTTCTGTTAATGTTCAACCCGTAGAGATCGACCAAAATACAAGAGCTGCATTAAACACAAATCTTAAGCTTTACTACATTGGTAATCAGCGTAGTGCAAGCAATATTCTTGCAGAACAAAAGAATAATACATCCCAAGAAAATAAATTCAAGGCGCTAGAAAAAATGGTGTCACTCGTCTATGATTTGAAAGAAGTCCTTTTGCAAGGTGATTTGAATACGTTTGGCGATTTACTACATCAAAATTGGATTTTAAAACAGAGCCTAGCTGAAGGGATTACCACACCAAGAATTAATGACCTGTACGATGCTGCGATAAAAGCAGGTGCTCGTGGAGGAAAGTTACTTGGTGCCGGTGGTGGTGGTTTTATGCTATTCTATGTGGACCCCAGTAAGCATTCTGCTGTGGATGCGACCATGGCAAATCTTCAAGCCTCTCATTTTGAATTCAAGATGGAAACAGACGGCTCCAAAATCATTCATATTGAAAGTTAATGCCATTAGGCATTGGCAACGATAATTTATGTACTTTTGCCGCTCAATTATTCATTAATTAACGGGGTTTCGGACCCTTTTAAAACAATTAATTATGGCAACCAAGATTCGTTTGCAAAGAGGTGGTCGCAAGTCGCGTCCGATTTATTCAATCGTTGTAGCAGATGCTCGCGCGAAACGTGATGGACGTTTCATCGAGAAACTAGGTACGTATAACCCTAATACAAACCCAGCAACAATAGATTTAAACTTTGATTCTGCATTATCATGGGTAATGAAGGGTGCGCAGCCAACTGATACAGCGCGCGCAATTCTTTCTTACCGTGGTGTAATGATGAAAAAGCACTTGCTTGAAGGTGTGCGTAAAGGCGCATTGACTGAAGAGCAAGCAGAAGCTAAATATGAAGCTTGGCTGAGAGATAAGGAGTCTAAAATCGGTGCAAATACGAAAGCAATCGCTGATAAGAAAGCTGCTGATAAGAACGCTCGTCTAGCTGCGGAAAGCGAAGTTAACAAAGCTCGTGCTGCTGCAATTGCAGATGCTCTAGCTCCTGCTCCAGTGGATGAAGAGGCTCCTGCTGAAGAGGCAGAAACTGAAGCTGCTGTTGAAGAAGCTCCTGCTGAAGAGGCAGAAACTGAAGCTGCTGTTGAAGAAGCTCCTGCTGAAG
>CAJWZE010000085.1 GCA_913049845.1 uncultured Cryomorphaceae bacterium | reverse complement strand
TTTGTGATGGTTGTGCCCCGTATACCAAAGTCCAGCTGTATCCTGTGTGGCTGGACGATAGAACCTCGTTGTATTTGTATCAAACTGGTAGGCAACATAGGAAGCATCAAAGCCTCCTTGTCCTTGTGTCTCACGATAGAGTTCAAACCTATCCGTTGCTCCCACGTAGTTCATATCCATCGCATAACTCAATTTATTCTTCACAAGCTTAAGCGAGGCTCCAAACAAGGTCGTGGTGGTAGCTTCAAATTGGTCTGGGAATGTCGATGTGTAATAATCTGCCGCACCAAAAGCCTTTTGATTCTCCGCATAGAGAAGGCTCAATCTTCCTTGGAATCCAAGCAGGTTCAAATCTCTTTCTAGCGAAAGCATGAATCGGCCCGATTCAAAATCCGTATTACTAAGATAACCGCTGCTTTGATCATGCTGAACCCCAACTATGGCGCCCCATTTCCCCAATTTCAACCCAGCGTTTAAAGCATGTTGTTGTAGTCTATGAGCACCTGCTGCCGTTCGATAACCACCGTTTAATTTAGTTTGTGGCTTCTTTAAAACAACATTAATAACACCCGTCATTGCACCAACACCGTGCACACGTGAAGCTCCGCCGTGTAAAATTTCAATCCGCTCAATAAGTGCCACAGGCACCGGTATATTCATATTGTGATGACCGGTCTGCATATTGTTCATACGGACTCCATTTACCAATACCAAGGCTTGATTGAAGGTTCCTCCGCGCACACCAATATCAGATTGTACGTCAAATGGTCCGCGCTGACGCACATCCAATCCAGCAACATATTCCAAAACTTCGTTGATGGTGTTAACCGGCATTTCTTGAATTTCCTTAGCCGTCAATACCGTAACCGTGCGCGCTGCTGTTTCATAAGTATCACCAGCAGCCGAAGTGCTTACCTTCACCTCATTAAGCAAGGTCGGCTTATCCTTTTTGGTAACGATTCCACGGAATCCTTTGCGCTGTCCAAATTCTTGTGCGGTTAATGATGCCGTCAAAAGCAAGGCACTGAGGAGGATACTTTTTTTCATTTCATTGAGTCTTGGTCTGCGAATATATAACGACCTGGGGGAGTACGGACATATAAACTTTGAAGAAAAAGCATAAAAAGCCCCCGGCTGTGCCGTGGGCTTTTACAAATTTAATTCCGCTACCTAATTAACTAGCGAGTACTGAGATCTTGTTGTTCTTGCACTCTAGGACGCCACCCTTCACCTCTACTGTGCAAAGCTTGTCGTCAGAAGTATCAAGAATTACCTGAGAGCTTAGTGTATCTAGCGTTTGCGTATCGTCAGCAACACGAATCTTCACCGTACCAGGTCCCAGAGCCGAGATGATTGGTGCGTGATCTTTCAAGATCTGGAAGAGACCGTCGCGACCAGGAAGAACAACTGAGCTTACCTCGCCTTTGAACAATACTGCTTCAGGTGTAATGACTTCTAAATACATAGTCTAATTGGATTAAGCCTCAGCGAGCATTTTCTCTCCAGCTTCAATTACCTCTTCGATGGTACCTTTCAAATTGAAGGCAGCCTCTGGGTATTGATCTAACTCGCCATCCAAAATCATGTTGAAGCCTTTAATAGTATCCTTGATATCTACCAATACCCCTTGAAGACCTGTAAACTGCTCAGCTACGTGGAACGGCTGAGAAAGGAAACGAGCCACACGACGGGCGCGTGAAACAACTAGTTTATCATCTTCTGAAAGTTCTTCCATACCAAGTATCGCAATGATATCCTGCAATTCTTTGTAGCGCTGCAACGTCTCTTTTACGCGCTGAGCAGTATCGTAGTGCTCTTGACCTACGATGTCCGCAGTCAAAATACGAGAAGTAGAATCTAGTGGATCAACCGCAGGGTAGATACCTTGCTCAGCAATCTTACGTGACAATACTGTTGTTGCATCCAAGTGAGCAAAGGTTGTTGCGGGAGCTGGATCCGTAAGGTCATCCGCAGGCACATATACTGCTTGAACCGAAGTAATGGAACCGTTCTTAGTAGACGTAATACGCTCTTGCATCGCACCCATCTCAGAAGCAAGCGTTGGCTGGTAACCAACCGCAGAGGGCATACGACCTAGAAGTGCCGATACCTCAGAACCTGCTTGCGTGAAACGGAAGATGTTATCAACGAAGAAAAGAATGTCTTTACCTTGACCATCGCCTTCACCATCACGAAAGTACTCTGCCAACGTCAAACCTGATAGGGCTACCCGTGCACGTGCGCCTGGAGGCTCGTTCATCTGACCAAATACGAAGGTTGCCTTTGAAGTCTTCATCAACTCCTTATCTACCTTGCTAAGGTCCCAACCGCCTTCTTCCATAGCGTGCAAGAAATCTTCACCGTAGTTAATTATGCCCGATTCAAGCATCTCACGCAGAAGGTCATTACCCTCACGAGTGCGCTCGCCTACACCGGCAAAAACAGAAAGTCCACCGTGACCCTTGGCAATGTTGTTAATCAATTCCTGAATCAATACAGTTTTACCTACACCTGCACCACCGAAAAGACCAATTTTGCCCCCTTTGGAGTAAGGCTCGATAAGGTCAATTACTTTAATACCCGTAAAAAGTACTTCTGTAGATGTACTCAAATCTTCGAAAGCAGGAGCTGGGCGGTGGATAGGTAGTCCTTTTGAACGGTCAATGCCTCCGATACCATCGATATCCTCACCTACTACGTTGAATACACGACCGTAGATTTGATCACCGATAGGCATCGCGATGGCCTGTCCTTTTGCGGTTACATCTTGTCCTCTTTGACATCCATCCAAAGAATCCATAGATACGGCACGAACTGTTTCTTGACCTACGTGCTTCTGCACCTCAAGAATAACCACCTGGCCATTAGATTTTATTACTTCAAGAGCTTCGTAAATTTTGGGAAGCTCGCCTGCGGCACCGTCGAAACGAACGTCCACCACAGGACCGATAATTTGAGCGATTTTACCAACTAATTGAGACATAGTTTGTTCTTATTTATTGAGATCGCACAAAAATAGCTCACACTCCCAATTCAGACAACTCTAAAACCCACAAACTACTGAGCATAGAGATAGTTGTCAACAAGATATTAACAACATTGGTGTATTCATGCTCTGCAGCCTGGTGCTAGCATAATGTACCACTCTTCTAGCTAAAGAACTCAGCTACCAATTAGCGGTGGACCTAAGTACTTTACTTATCAAACGTCTCAGCCTTACATAAACTCTAGGTGCTTTGCCGAAATGATCGACCGAGAGGTCGTCATACGTTGGTAATGTGGTAATATTGTCAAATGAATTGGATTGCAACAATCGGCCTCGTGGCGGCAGTGCTGACCACCTCAGCATTTGTACCGCAGACATGGAAAATCATCAAGCAGCGAAAGGTGAAAGACCTCAGCTTAACTATGTACATTATGATGTTTACTGGCCAAAGCTGCTGGCTCATCTACGGGCTAAGTATAGGCGACTTTCCATTAATATTTGCGAACATCATTGGATGCAGTCTTACCGGCACCATTTTAGGGTTCAAAATCTCTTTAAAAGATTAGAGTTTGTCGAAGTCTTTTGGCACAAACTTTGACGATTCGGGGAACAAAATTAGACCTCAATCCTTAATTAGATTAGTAAACCTCCGCATTATGAAAAAATGGCTTGCCTTCTTAGGACTAGCATTCACTCTATCTACTCAAGCACAGAATGTTACTTTGAGTGGTTATGTTCGCGACGCGGCCAGTGGTGAAGAGTTAATCAGCGCCTCTATTGCCAATGAAAGCAGACAAGGGACTGTAACTAACATTTATGGGTTCTACTCCCTAACCTTGCCTGCAGGTGAATACACATTTACCATCAGCTATATTGGTTATGAGACCACTACCAAAAAAATCAATCTTAGTGCGAGTCAAACGGTCAATTTTGAACTGAAAGAAGCAACCAACGAGTTGCAAGAGGTTCAGGTGACGGCTAAGAAACTCGACGAAAATTTGAACCGTGCGGAAATGTCAACAACACAGTTGACAGCCAAGCAAATAAAAACCATTCCTCAATTCTTGGGAGAGTTCGATGTCATCCGCTCAATCACACTACTCCCGGGTGTTACAACTGTTGGAGAAGGTGCTTCTGGATTCAACGTTCGTGGTGGTAAAACCGACCAAAACCTCATATTATTGGATGAAGCCCCAGTCTATAACTCATCGCATATTTTCGGATTCTTCTCTGTATTCAACGGAGACGCTGTTCGTGATTTGAAACTATATAAAGGTGGTATTCCTGCACCCTTCGGCGGTCGCCTTTCGTCAGTCTTGGACGTTCGTCAAAAAGAAGGGAATACCAAAGAATACGGCGGTACTTTCGGTCTAGGACTTCTCTCTTCTCGAGTAATGTTTGAAGGTCCTATTGTTCAGAATAAGGCGAGCTTTATGATTGCTGGACGACGTTCTTACCAGGATGTGCTTTTGAAAGCAAGCCCGAACGACGACATTAACAACATCATTGCAAATTTCTACGATCTCAATGCAAAGTTCAACTACAAGTTCAGTGATAAGAGCAGGCTGTTTTTGAGTGCTTACTACGGCAAGGATGCTTTCGGTGTCCCAGGACTTGTGAAATTTAACTGGGGGAACCTTGGTTTAACTGGGCGTTGGAATTACTTAATCAACGACAAATTGTTCTTAAACGTCAGCACCATCTATTCCGATTACGATTATGCCATTGGGTTCGATTTTCCTCAAGCAAAAATTGATAATATTGCCTACATCAAGAATCAAACGAATAAAGTGGCCTTCAGCTGGTTCCCGAATGCAAACCACCAGGTGAACTATGGCGCAGAAGCAACCGTATACGATTTCGAACCGTTCTCAACAACGTTAGACTACATTGATAGTAACCTCACAGACATCAATATTGAGCTTCAAAACGAATATGCAGTAGAACCTGCTTTTTATATTGAAGATAATTGGAAGGTCAACAACCGACTTACTATTCGAGGTGGTGTTCGTTACAGCTCGTTCTACAACTTCGGGGAGCGTGATGTCATTAATTACAACCCTACGGCGAACGGAACAGT
>CAJWZE010000084.1 GCA_913049845.1 uncultured Cryomorphaceae bacterium | reverse complement strand
GCAGGAACTTGTGCAGCCAAACGCTCTTGAGCTTCAATCTGTACCTTAATAGCATCGTGAGCGAATTTGATGGCTTCAACCATTTCCTCTTCTGAAATTTCTTGCATTTCACCTTCAACCATTACAACGCTGTCTTTCGAAGCGCCTATAACCATATCGACTTCTAATTCTTCGATTTGAGCTGGAGTAGGGTTGATGATGTGCTCGCCGTTAATGCGTCCAACACGAACCTCTGAGATAGGGCCGTCAAATGGGAGATCACTAACTGCGATTGCTGCAGATGCAGCTAGACCCGTGAGTGAAGTAGCTTCAACTTCAGGATCGTAAGAAATCATTTGGATCATCAATTGAATCTCTGCGTGGTAATCCTTTGGGAACAAAGGACGCAATACGCGGTCGATCAATCTCATCGTCAAGATTTCGTTGTCTGATGGACGACCTTCTCTTTTGAGGAAGCCTCCAGGTACGCGGCCATTAGCCGCAAATTTCTCACGGTAATCTACCGTAAGCGGAAGAAAGTCGATGCCGTCTTTCGCTTCTTTGCTAGACACAACAGTGGCTAACAGCATTGTACCACCACACTTTACAACAACAGAGCCATCTGCTTGCTTGGCCAATTTGCCAGTTTCAAGAGTGATCTCTCTGCCGTCTGGAAGAGTAATGTTTTCGATAATTGCTTTAGGAATCATATATAATGTAAATAGATACTTTTTTATACACAGAAAGGCAATTGTAAAAATTGCCTTTCTGTGTATCTGCTAGACTGAAATTATTTTCTCAAACCTAGTTTCTCAACAATCGCACGGTAACGTGTGATGTCTGTTTTCTTCAAGTAGTTCAGAAGTTTTCTTCTCTTACCTACAAGAGCGATCAACGAACGCTCTGTGTTGTGGTCTTTTCTGTTTTGCTTCAAATGCTCCGTCAAATGGTTGATACGGAAGCTGAACAATGCAATCTGCCCTTCTGCAGATCCTGTGTCTGTTGCAGATGCTCCGAATTCAGCGAAGATTTCTGCTTTTTTTTCTTTTGTTAGGTACATACCAAAATCACATTTAGATGTTTGTAATGTTATAGGCGGCAAAGATAAACAAATAAAGTTGGCTGTAGAAGTGAACTTTTAATTATCTGACCAGGTGATTATTGTCCCTTTTTCAATCCCCCAAGTGGCTGCTGTACCGCCCAATACCTCGAGTATATATGAAGCTGGAGCCTCGCTTGGCAGACTAGTTATGTTCAATGGTTGCGCATTGGCTTGAATGCTTACCACCTCTTTATTGGCATTGATGTATATGATATCAAGGCTCACCAGTGTATTCTTCATCCAGAAACTGCGGGGACGATCACCGCCTTCCATAAAGAACAACATAGCCATATCAGGACTTACTGAGCGGCGGTACATCATTCCAATTTCAATGCTTTCTGGCGTCTTTGCGTATTCACCAAGGAAGGTGGCTACAGTATCTTGAGCATTTACTGCATAGATGGTTCCATCCTGACGGAACGGTGGTTCATAAGGCTCAATCGCTTGAGGCTTCACCCTTGGTTGCGAAGAAGAGCCCACTTTTCCAATCCCACCGATAACACCTGGGATAATAAATGCAGCAAGACCGAGTGCTACGATCCAAACTGCGTATTTGCGCATTGCATTCATCAGTTTTGTTCTTTAGATGTAAGCATCAAATAAAGTCCTGAAAGTACCAATGGGATGCTTAACCACTGGCCCATGTTCAGGGACATAGAATTTTCAAATCCAACTTGAATCTCTTTGTAGAATTCTATGAAGAACCGGAAACCAAAAACCGCCATTAGGAAAGTACCAAACAGAAAACCTCGTCGTTGTCCAACACCTGTTTTTAAATACATTAAGGCCAACAAAACGAAAATGATCCAATACGCTCCTGCTTCAAAAAGTTGGGTTGGGTAGCGCGGTACACCGAGAACTTTGATTTCCGAATAGCTTCCATTCGCGTCCGAGAATCCTTGTGCTTTGGCGCTTGGATAGTGCAAAAGGTTGCTATTGTCTTTCGAAGAAGCGGTTAAAATCCTGCTCAAGTAGGTATTGGTATACTCTTCAGATTGGACATCGTTTAGATTGAAGAAGTGAAGCCTAGCAGTCAACACTGGGTAAATCAACGAGTCTGTTATGAGAACCTCACCGGTATGTTCAAAGGTCACTTCTTTTAGGTTACCCGCATAGCCTCTGGTTAGCGACGCCCTGCCGGCTTCGACAAATACCGTCTCCATAGCGCTGTTTGCAGGTGCTCCGTAAATCTCACTGTTGAACCAGTTCCCCATGCGAATAAAACCGCCTGCCAACGCCACTACGATCACAATACGGTCCATCGTCCAAAGCGTATGCTTTTTGGCTATACGAGTTGACCACCAATACATGGCCAGGACAATAGAAATGGCAGCCCCGTGAGAGGCAAGTCCTCCTTTCCAAACCATAAGAATCTCCCCAATATGGTTCTTATAGTATCCCCAGTCGTAAAAGAAGACATGGCCTAATCGTGCACCAACAATAGTAGCTCCAACCATCCAATAAACTAGGCTGTCCATCAACTTAGGACTGACATTTTCCTTCTTGAAAATGTATTGCATCCCGTATTGTCCTAGGACAAAAGAAATGATAAACATCAAGGAGTAGAACCTCAATTGAAATCCTGCAATGGGGATGTTGTTAGGAAAGTCCCAAAGAATGGTGGCGATCATAGTTTTAATTTATTCCTTCCAATCTACAATAAACAGATTGGTTGCTCTTCCTCCACCGTTGTTTCTATTAGAAGCAAAAACCAATTTTTTACCGTCTGGCGAGAACATTGGGAAGGAATCGAATGCTTTATCAAACGAAATTTGCTGCAAATTGGTACCGTCTGGATCGATCATAAATAGATTGAACGGGAAGCCACGTTCACTGTGGTGATTGGATGAAAATACAATCTTCTCACCGCTTGGATGGTAATACGGTGCCCAGTTCGCTTGTCCCAATGATGTAATTTGCTTCAGGTCTGAACCGTCAAGGTTACAGGTGTAGATTTCCATATTAGTGGGTTCGACCAATCCTTGTTTTAAGAGACCCTTGTATTTCGAAATCTCTTCTTCTGTTTGTGGACGTGAGCTTCTAAACACCAATTTCTTTGAATCTGGGCTAAAGAATGCACCGCCATCATAACCTAATCCTGTGGTTACTTGCTTGATATTTGATCCATCGATGTCACAAACGTATAATTCCAAATCTCCCGACCGTATCGATGTAAATACGATGTGCTTTCCATCGGGACTAACTGTAGCCTCAGCATCATACCCAGGTCCACTGATCAAGGTGACGATGAGGTTGCCTTCTAGATCGCTTACGTAGATATCGAAGTCTTCGTAGATCGGCCAAACATAAGCGCCGCCTGCACCTCTTTCGGGTACTTGAGGACATGAACTGTCTCCTGTAAATGTTGAAGCGTAGAGGATTGTCGTGTCGCCCGGCAGGAAGTATGCACATGTAGTACGTCCTAAACCATTAGAAATCATTGGCGGTTCGTTTTCTAATATGGTGTCCGTATTCCAGTTAAAGGCATAGATCTGGTCACACTCATTTCCCCATTTTTCAGCATTGCTCTGGAAGGTGAGCATGGTACCATCAAAACTAAAGTAAGCTTCTGCATTGTCACCACCGTTGGTGAGTTGGCGCATCCCGTAAAAATGGTCTTCACCGTCGTAATTGAGTTCGCTTACCCAAGTAGCACCGCTTGAAGCATCTGTTTCTTCTGATTGATTACATGAAATGAAGGCATTGCTCGCTGCAAGGAAAACGAAAAGATTTTTCATGATTAGAGGTCTTTGTTTTTCAGTTGCTGTTCTAATTCACTCCCAGGAACAGGATCCCAACCGTATCCACCCCAAGGATGGCATGAGGCAACGCGTTTTGCGGTTAAAGCAAAGCCTTTAAAAGGACCGTGAAGTTTCACGGCTTCTTTGGCGTAAGCGCTGCAGGATGGATTATAGCGGCAGGCAGCCGCAGTTAATGGTGAAATGAGATTTCTATAAACCCATAGAATGAGTAAAAGCGGCCATCCCAATATGTGTTGGAGCAATTTCAATCCTAGATTTCGTACGAAGTACCTTCGGCACCGTCTTTTAGTTTAATTCCGGCAGCAGACAATTGATCGCGGATTAAATCAGCGGTTCCCCAGTCTTTGTTCTCGCGCGCTTTAGCACGTAGTTCAATTACCAGATCCATTGCTTTATCGAGTGCTTCACTATGAGCAGAACCTCCTTCCTCCATTTGAAGACCAAGAATATCGAATACAAATGCCTTCATTTTCTCTTTGAAGGTATTTAAATCTGATGCTTCCAATGCGATTATTCCTTCGTTTTGGTTGATGAGTTTGATTGCCTCGAAAAGATGTGAAATAAGGATAGGACTATTAAAGTTGTCGCTGAGGCTTTGGTAACATTTGTCTATCCAAGCTTGTAGATTGAAATCGCCGTTACCGGAAGCTTGTAATCCTTGCAATTTGCTCCATGCAGCCAGGAGTTTATCGTGTCCCTTTTCAGCAGCTAGGAGTGCTTCATTGGAGAAATCGAGTACACTGCTGTAATGCGCTTGCATCATGAAAAAGCGAACAACAGAAGGGCGGAATCCTTTAGCTAGTAATAGGTTGTTACCGCTGAACAATTCTCCGGGTAAGATAGTATTCCCAGTGCTCTTGCTCATGCGCTTTCCGTTGAGGGTAAGCATGTTCGCATGTAGCCAATATTTTGCGCCTTTCTTGCCGCTCGTGGCAGTATTTTGCGCGATTTCACATTCGTGGTGCGGGAATTTTAAATCCATTCCGCCGCCGTGAATATCAAACTCCTCACCGAGATATTTGGTGCTCATCGCAGAACACTCGAGGTGCCATCCTGGAAAACCAACACTCCATGGCGAAGGCCAACGCATTATGTGTGCAGGAGATGCTTTCTTCCAAAGTGCAAAATCTGCTGGATTATGTTTTTCTTCTTGACCGTCTAGTGCACGGGAGCCGCTTTGCAGCTCGTCCATTTTACGGCCTGACAGAACGCCGTAATCCCCGCCACTGCGGTTGTATGTATCCACATCGAAATAGACAGACCCATTGCTTTCATAGGCCCAGCCTTTATCAATAATGGCTTGAGTCATTTCTATCTGCTCGACGATGTGCCCGGTAGCTGTGGGCTCAATG
>CAJWZE010000083.1 GCA_913049845.1 uncultured Cryomorphaceae bacterium | reverse complement strand
AACTAAATCATGGGCATATCCCTCTTCATTAAGCTCAGGCATTTTGTTTACTTGAGAAATTTCAAGTGATGAACTTACATTAACCTGGAAATCCTGGTTGTAAGCACCCTTCTTTGTGGTAATTAAGATTACACCATTCGCACCACGAGTACCGTAAAGTGCAGCAGCAGCACCACCCTTAAGAACTGAGATTGTCTCAATATCATCTGGGTTGATGTCAATCGCACGGTTGGAATATGCCACACCGTCTCTAAGATCGGACGTACCAATCTGAGAATTATCGATTGGCACACCATCTACAACCATCAAAGGCTGGTTATCGTTTGATGTAAATGTAGCATTACCGCGAATCTTAATATAGGAAGCAGCACCTGCAGCACCCGATGAGTTGGTTACTTGTACACCACTCACCTTAGCAGAGATACCACTAACGATGTTTGATTCACCTGATTCTTTAATAGAAGCACCTTTTACTTCCTCCACGCCGAAACCTAGCGCCTTTTTTTCACGAGCAATACCACCGGCAGTGACTACTACCTCCTCCAGTTGTTCGAAAACATCTGGAGCTGCTGGCACCTCGCCCTTTTCTGGTTCATTCTGTGCAAACGCAGTTACGCTACATGCAATCAGAAAGGACCAAACGAGTAAAAACTTGTTTTTCATTGTACCTGTTTTTGTTAAACTAATGTTAAGTACGCTAAAATTGCACTTTCCAATAGACAAAAACAAGTGTTTTGAACAGAAATGTCGACTTTAATGTAAATCCCATAAATAAACGTGGCTATTATTTCTATTCCGGCATAAGATTGAACGAAATGACTTGTTATGATTTACAATCGAATACTGACAAGAGATAAAAAATCTACCCAATCATCTGTTTGCTTTATTTGCTTTGTTTAATTGATTCGACACAATCGACAAACAAGCGAGTATCGCAGTAAACCCCCAGAAAGGCGCACTGGCCTTATCCATGTCTAAAAAGTTGTTGAGAAATCCGTGTAGATAGTAAGTGACCAGACCTAAAAAGGCGAGTCTTAGAAGGCCTTTTAATCGGTTGCTATCTAATCGTTGATACGAATTTACACTCACTACAATGACCGTGATAATAATACCCAAGAAGGTGACTAGGCCAAATGTGCCAGATTCTGCCAAGGGACTTAAATATTCACTATGTGCATTGCCCCGGTTTCCTCCGTTTGTAGAGATGATGGTTTTCTCTGATGATTTCTGATATGGTGCATAAAGGAACATATAAGTCCCCGGACCGTGTCCTAGGAACGGGCGTTCCAAATACATTCTGATGGCGCAATTCCATCTATTGATACGCTCTAAGTTAGAAGCATCTGTACTTACATTCGTTACAGAAGCAACGTGTTCGTTCAAATCGTCTGAAGAATCCTGTGTATTGCGTTCGAACTTCGAACTTATATAAGAAAAATTTAGAGCTGTGACTAAAAGGACCAACCCTGCGAGAGACCAAACCACTCTTTTGGACATACGGAAAGCATACACCAAATAAACGGCACCGGCACCTAATAGTGAAAGCCAAGCGGCGCGGGTGTAAGAAAGTACTGTGGCCGCAGTGAGTACAACGAGCAGTACTGCTGCGATTGCATTAAAACCCCAAGAGGATCTACGGAAAGTCAGATAAAGTGCGGCCGGATATAACATCGCTAGCACGGCACCATAGGAGGTATGTTCCTTGAAAAGAGGAAACATTACCCAAGTTGAGGTCTTTTTTGTGAAGCCGTACTGGCTGTGGATGACCATCGTGTATGTACACGCAATGATGAGTGGAACTAGTAAGAGCCAAAGGAATCGGACTGCGTTTTTAGGGTCGCGTAAAAACAAATGACCCAACACAAAGTAGTAGGGTATGATAAACCAGACGCGAGTTATCCACTGCTTTAATGAAACCACGGGTAGTTGCGACGTGATTACTGTCAATAGCATCCATGCCAAATAAATGTAAATGGCAATTGAGATGGGGTGTTTGATTAGACGGATATCGTATTCTCCCATGAAGAGCATTTTAACCATCACAAGGGCCGAGATAGAGACTAGCATTGGCTCAGTCGGCAGTGAAAGTCCTGCTCCTCCGGTAAGGTCCGTTAGGTTAACAGATAAAGGTGTGGAAAACACTACGAACCACATGGCCCAATCCAGTCGAAATAGAGTGAGCCATACTACAATCAGTCCGGCTGGTAACAACAACAACTCCCACCACTCATTTGCCACGATTAGGCCAATAAGTGGAAGCACGAGCAACGCAATGATGGCGATACCCTTATTTGTTATTTGCGTCCTGGTGGTCACTATTCCTTCGCTCGAAGCTCCAAGAATGTGCCGCGAACCAAAAGGGTGAATACCACGAGAATAAATACGGCAAACCCTACAGCAAGAATAAGAATGCTACGTTTTGGGTAGGTCTTACGCTCTGCAGGACGTGCCTCGTCCACCTTAAATGTGGCAGGAAGGTTTTGATTCATATCCACCTTTGCCTGATCAAATTTCGTTTTGAGCTTTACCTCTTCTTCTTTGAGTAGTTGAAGCTCGTCACGAATAGCTACATATTTTCCCCCATATTTCGCCAAGGTGTCTAGGCGACGTTCTAATTGCCTAATGCGTGACCCAGATGCACCGGCTGCCAATGCTATGGCGTACTGCTCATTAAAAACCGCACTTTGACTTTCGTAATCGTGCACCCCTTTATAGCGAAGTTCAGTGATTTTATCTTCCATCGTTTGAATCTCCTTTTGCAAACCACGATATTCATTTTCTACAATCTGAAGTCCCATTTGCGCGCGGCCTTTGGCAACACGACGCTTCACCTTATCTACAAGCTTGTAGATGTAATTGGCAATATCGGCTGCAGTTTGTGGATCTGTGTCGAGCACATCGATTTCTACAGACATGAATTGGGTACGGTTAAACTCAATCTTATTCTCGTACTCCTTAAAAAGCTTCGTGCGCGGATAGTCAGAAGCCGTGTCAATTTCATAGTGGTTCATCAAATCGA
The DNA here is from genome assembly GCA_913049845.1 of uncultured Cryomorphaceae bacterium. Taxonomy (GTDB): domain Bacteria; phylum Bacteroidota; class Bacteroidia; order Flavobacteriales; family Schleiferiaceae; genus UBA10364. The sequence continues at coordinate 2,414 of CAJWZE010000083.1, read as the reverse complement.
ATTTGGTAATCACACTGTCGCGAATTTCTCCAGAGCTTAAGATTTGCAAGAGCTGTTCAGCTTGTTGCTCATCGCCGTATTCGAAAATATCTTCATCACCGTAACCATTCGTCTGTGGAAGGAGAGCCTTCGAAACAGAATTGGTCGTTGAAGGGAAAAGAATTACCTGTGACTCAAAAAGTGGCTTAATGAAAGTTGGTCCGCTAAAAATAACTGCGACCACCATTGACAGGAACGGAATAACCACCAATGGCTTCCAATTCTTGTATACAAACGAGATTAAATTTGAGCTGCTGTATTCCATATTGTTATTATTTCCAATGTGTTAAGTCCTTATCTAGGAGTTTTTCCAATGCTTCGATGTAAGGTGCAAAATAACGAAGTAAAAACAAGCGATCCGCCTCTTCTATGCCCTCAGGCTCTGCCAATACTATGTTTTTTACCATTGACTTGATTTTTTTCGGCAATATAGAGGCCACTGCGGGGCCTATTCCGCCCAATACCTTTTCCACTACCTTGTTCTTAGGAACCTCAGCGCCATGTTTCACTACCTCCAAAGGTTTTAGTTCTTTGTTTAAGCCTAGAAACTCCGCTATACCTTCGAGTGTCGCTGCTGGCTCCTCCAATAATTCGTCCTGCCAAACAACGTGAATGTTCTCACTTTTAAAGTGCTTGAGCCAGCGCTTTAATTGCGGAGCATACTTGCCCAATTCGAAATAACATTCGTCCCAGCCCCAACGAGCCTTTTCCAATCCTGCTTCAACGTTCAATGCCTCTAAAAATGAACGTTGCTCCTTCCCGTATTTCTTGGCCATGTTGTAATGGCTGTATGCTCTACTCATCGGATTGCGAAGGCTCACAATAATCTTTGCCTCGCAATTGTACGCTGCAATGCGCTCTGCTGCTTCCTCTGAAGGAAGGTAGGCTGTTGAAGCATCTAAAATGAATGGTGATTCCCCGGCCTCAGCCACCAGCCGATCATAGTTTTCGCGATCTTGAACAAAGGCTATGTGACGCTGCTCCAAAACCGTAGCATTAAAATATTGCTGTTCATCCCAACGGAGCATTTCAGCATAACTCGTAGAAAATCCATCTGCATAGATATCGCAGCAAAAATGCCCCGGTTCTTTAATTGCCAAGAGACTGATCTCTGTATGATTCCCAAGCATCTGAGCCAAAGCGGTCGTTCCTGCCTTAGCCGCACCGATGAGAAACAGGTTGGTCTTAGTCATAACGGCGAATTTTAGTAAGGAAAGGAACGGCGATGACACCGTGGTATTTGTAGACGAGGTAGGCCGCCCAAATGTTCCAGCTAATCATAGTCACCGTGGTAGCTACTGCCGCGCCCAGGGGGCCGTAAAGTGGAATGAGCAACAGGTTGAAAACAATATTGAGTACTGCGACAATAAGCATAGTATTGCGGGCACTTTTCTCGTACCCCGTCATATTTAAAATGTTTAATACTGGACCTGCAAAGGCATTGGTAAGTTGACCAACAGCCAGAAGTACGAGCCACAGGTGGGCTGCGCTTGCCTCTTCTACCCCAAAGAGCTGGATAAGAAATGGGCCGAAACTGATGATGCCAATGAAAATTGGACCCGCGGTAATGAGGTTCAACTGTGCGACCTTATGGGCCAATTCATGCAATCTATCCCGCTGCGTGCTCATCGCGCTAACCATAGGTGCTACCACCGTGTTTAACGCAAACTGTGCGAAGGTGATCAGGGTGGCAATCTTGAATACAATTCGGTAAATACCAACGCTATCTTCCGGCAAATAATACCCCAATATGAGGGTGTCCGACCAGCTGATTACTAGAAAGAGTGAAGAAGAAATAAGCATTGGAGTTCCTAGGCTATATAGCTGTCCTTTCCAACCTAAAGTGACAGCTGGCTCCCCCTTGGTTATACTCAAAATATAGACTGTGCTACATAGGAAAAATAGGCCAGAGATAGCTAAGAGTAAAAAAAGCGACGTTTGCGCAGCGGCGGCCGCTGTATATACCTCGGAGAATGGCATAAATCCAATCAGCGCGCCGACGAAGACGTAAACTGTCCCGTGTTGGTTCAATGAAAAAAGAAGACTTTTACCCATAGCCCTAAATACTTCTGCATTGAGCAGCATGAGGGTAAATGGGATGACTGCGAGGGCTGCAGTTACGATGACCTTGGTTGGGGTGTTTTGGAAAAAGAGATCGGTCAATAATTGTGACCCGAAAAAGACGGCAGCACTACAAATAATCGATAGTAGAAAGACGCGTGAGAGTACAGCAAGGTAGAGCGCTCTACTGGATAGGTTGGCCTCAAGGTCTCTAGCCATTTCGCGGACTAAAACGGTATCTAGGCCCCAACGACTGACAGTAGAGCCAATCAAAACAACGGTGAAGGCGACCTCGTAAATTCCGACGGAGAGTT
>CAJWZE010000082.1 GCA_913049845.1 uncultured Cryomorphaceae bacterium | reverse complement strand
ATCGTCCGCGAGGGTTTTTTTATCCTGTCTTTCCAGCTGAATTTACCCTTGCTCTTTTTCTGTTTCGCGAGCAGGGAAGATGATGTCAGGGTTCTCGACCTGCCCCTCTTTTGCCAATCGTCCGCCTTTTAATATGCGCTCGGCTTGTTCGAGGTGACGACCGATATGCGGCACTATCATTTCTAATCCGGTTAAGGTTTTGACTTTGATTGGAGGAGCGGCGCTCATGATTTTCGTATTCCTGAGCTTAGGGCTGTGGGAAATAATACGTAAGATTTTCTCAATCTGGCTAAGGTCAGAAATGAAGTTTTCCATCACCTTCTGTGCACTCATCTTCAGTTCTTGGTTTTGAATGCGTCGCGGCTCGAGCTTCTTCGGTGCACGGATTTTTATCGCCTTAGGCTTGCTGAGTAGCGACATCCATCCACGAGCTTTTTTTTGGAACCAACTCAGAGTTAATTCTTCACTTTGGCCTGCTTCCTCCGCTTGACATACTTTGGTCAGCTGGGGCAGATAGACCTCACTCACATTATTGATATGCTCGATGCACTCGATCGCAGACCACTTTTCACCCTCGGGGATAAAAAACAACTCGTCCTCCTTTAGGAAGTAAAAGGCAGTTTCAAATTGCTTTTTATAATCGGCCAATTCCGCCAACCTAGAATCAATAAAGTCTTGAACTTTCATTACGCTTCTACTGGTTTTTCCAATTCAACGATGCTGCTCAGCATATGATGAACGTCTTGTAATTCGCTAATATTTTGTGCGACAAAGGTGAGTTTCTCCCCCTTTTGTTTCACTTGAACCTTACGCGGATTACGCTGCAAGTAGCCAAGGATGGCGGAGAAAATAGGCAGTTGGTAATATTCGCTGTTGTTTTCAGCGGCAAAGTGCCCTATAAACTTAGCCATCTTTATAATGAGCTTTTGGAATCCAATATGCTTGGCCAGCCATTTGATGCGTAAGGAATAGAGCAGGGCTGCCACAGATGGTGGGATAGGGCCGAATCGGTCTTCTAATTCCATTTCAAAGAACTGCAAATCTTCCTCTTGTGTGATTTCACCCAAGCGTTGATATAACTTGAGGCGCTCCTCAATGTTGTTCACGTAGTTGTCTGGAATCAATAATTCCATGTCGGTATCAATCTGAACTTCGTCTACAAAATCGGACCCTTTGTCTTTGTTCTCTTTTTCGTAGAGATCTTTGAATTCGTTCTCCTTCAATTCCTTTACGGCTTCCGCCAGAATCTTCTGGTAGGTGTCAAAGCCCATATCCGTGATAAATCCACTCTGTTCACCGCCTAGCATATCCCCAGCGCCGCGAATCTCTAGATCTTTCATAGCAATCTTGAACCCAGAACCCAGATCAGTGAATTGCTCGAGCGCACGCAGTCTTTTTCGAGCCTCTTCTGTCAAAGTGCTCATAGGTGGAGTGATCAACTTACAAAACGCCTTCTTGTTCGAACGGCCTACACGACCACGCATCTGGTGGAGATCAGATATCCCGAAGTGGTTGGCATTGTTGATGATGATGGTGTTGGCATTCGGTACGTCCAGTCCGCTTTCAATGATTGAAGTGGCTACGAGTACATCGTACTTTCCGTCCATGAAGTCAAGCATGACTTTCTCCAACTTTTTACCCTCCATCTGACCATGACCAATGGCAACGCGGGCATCCGGAACCAATCGGTTTACCATCCCGGCGACTTCTTGAATATTGCTCAATCTGTTATTGATGAAGAACACCTGTCCACCTCGTTGAATCTCATAGCTAATCGCATCGCGGATGCCTTCTTCACTAAAGCCGACCAATTTCGTTTCAATAGGCTGTCTATTTGGTGGTGGAGTGGTCATCACACTTAAGTCACGCGCCGCCATCAACGAAAACTGTAAAGTACGGGGGATAGGTGTTGCAGTAAGTGTTAAAGTGTCTACGTTGACCTTGAGAGTTTTGATTTTGTCCTTTACGGCTACTCCAAACTTCTGTTCTTCGTCAATAATTAAAAGCCCAAGATCCTTAAAAACGACACTCTTGCTTACCAATTTGTGTGTACCAATAAGGATGTCCACTTTGCCTTCCTTTAGATTCTTTAGTGTTTCTCGCTGTTGACCGGTACTACGGAATCTATTGATATAATCCACGTTTACGGGAAATCCTTCCAATCTTTTAGAAAAGGTCTTAAAGTGCTGGAACGCAAGAATAGTTGTCGGCACCAATACAGCGACCTGCTTGCCATTAGCGACGGCTTTAAAAGCAGCACGTATGGCGATTTCTGTTTTTCCGAAGCCTACATCTCCACAGATTAGTCGGTCCATAGGCATACGACTCTCCATGTCCTTCTTGATGGCCTCGGTAGCAGACATCTGGTCCGGAGTATCCTCAAAGAGGAAGCACGCCTCTAATTCGTGCTGCAAGTACCCATCCGGTGCACACTGGAACCCAATGGCTTCGCGACGTTTTGCGTATAGTTGGATTAAATCGAAGGCAATCTTCTTCACCTTCGCTTTTGTTTTCTTTTTAAGCGTCTGCCACTGCGCCGATCCAAGCTTATGTAGCATTGGTGCGGTTCCATCCTTACCGTTGTATTTGCTGATCTTATGCAGGGAATGGATGCTGACATAGAGGATGTCGTTGTCGCGGTAAACGAGCTTTATGGCCTCCTGAATTTTCCCGTTGTTATCGACCTTCTGAAGCCCTCCGAACTTTCCAACCCCGTGGTCTACATGCGTCACATAATCCCCAAACTCCAGCGCATTCAGCTGCTCGAGGGTGATGGCCTGTTTCTTTTTCGCACCGTTTTTGATATTGAATCTTTGGTAACGGTCGAAAATTTCATGATCGGTATAGAGGTACGTCTTGGCCAATTCATCTTCGAACCCTTCATGCAAGGCACCCACCGTGGTTGCATACTTTGGGGCCAATTCTAAATCCTCAAAAATCGCGTGGAAGCGCTCAATCTGCTTCAGGTTTGAACACATCAATACGGTTTCAACGCCTTCTTTCTCGCTGCGCAACAAGGTCTGGGCCAAGAGCTGAAAATCTTTGTTGAACGCTCTTTGTGGCAATGCCTTGCTCTCCAACTTTTCTGAGGTCCATTCACTACGCCCGTATTCCACGCGTGGAAATTCTAATAAGCCACGCTTTAATGCATCTCCACTGATAAAAAGCTCTCCTGGGGCTGCGCGGTAAAAAGTATCTCCGAGTTCTTCGTAACGCTCGTGGGCGAGCTCCATCAATCTATCAAGCTTCGCAACCGCGATGGATGGTGTATCCATCCAAAGTTGTGTTTCCTTGGGGAGGTAACTCAGCAGCGAAGCACGACTTTCCAAGAACGTTTTATTCTCTACGTTAGGGACAATGCTCATTTTAGCGGCCTTGCCCACGGTACGCTGCGTTTCAATATCGAAGAAGCGGATGCTCTCGACCTCGTCGTCAAAGAACTCAACACGATACGGGTGGTCTTTGGAAAAGGAGAAAATATCGACGATACCACCACGAACGGAGAATTGGCCCGGTTGAACTACAAAGTCTACACGTTCAAACTGGTATTCAAATAGCGTTTCATTCAGAAAATCTAGACTTAGCTGGTCCCCAAGATTCACTTTAAGGGTATTGGTTTCCAATTCCTTTTTTGTCACCACTTTTTCGAACAAGGCATCGGGGTAAGAAATGAGGATAGGAGCCTTTCGGCGGGTACTTAAGTGGTTCAATACCTCCGCACGGAGCAATACGTTTGCATTATCTGTGGTCTCTACCTCATACGGTCTGCGGTACGAAGCAGGGTAGAAGTAGCTCTTTACAAACGGGAGCAGCTTTTCAATGTCGTTTTGAATGTAAGCAGCTTCTTCCTTGCTGCTGGTAATGATGAACTGCATACCTCCAGTATTCTCATAGGTGGCAGCGGCTAACACGGCAGTATGAGAGCCTCCGGCAGCATTAAATCCTAAGGCAATATTTTGCTTCAAACCATATGCTGTGGTGAGCTGTTTAACTAAAGGGTGGCTGTGGTAGCGGGATAGTAAATCTGCTATTTCCAAGTTCTATTCTTCTTCGTACTTGCGTAAAAACGCGTGGGCCATATCCACCATTTCCGGTGAACCGATGAAGAAAGGAACTCGCTCGTGCAATTCGCTTGGTTGGAGTTCTAAAATTCGCTGTTTACCGTTCGTGGCTGTACCGCCTGCTTGTTCAACTATAAATGCGAGTGGGTTGCACTCGTACAACAGGCGAAGCTTACCATTTGGCGCCATCGTTCCTGTGGGGTAAAGATACACCCCACCTTTGATAAGATTGCGATGAAAATCAGAAACTAAAGAGCCTATATATCGAGAGGTATATGGTCTTCCCGAAGCTATGTCGTAATGCTGGCAATATTTGATATATTCTTTTATGCCTTTTGGGAAATGCACGTAATTTCCTTCGTTTACACTGTAAATATTACCTGATTTTGGAATTTGCATATCTCGGTGCGATAAACAGAACACGCCAATAGATGGGTCTAGTGTAAAGCCATTTACGCCATTTCCCGTAGTGTATACGAGCATTGTAGAAGAACCGTAAACTACATATCCCGCGGCGACTTGGGCATCTCCAGGCTGCAAGAAATCTTCTAAAGACACGGGGGTACCTTCTGCAGTTATCCTGCGGTAAATGGAAAAAATGGTTCCCACACTCACATTTACATCGATATTGCTTGACCCGTCTAGTGGGTCCATCAAAACCACATATTTAGCATCATTGTGAATGTCGTCATCAAAGCTCACATAATGCTCTTCTTCTTCGGATCCTACGCCACAAACTTGCCCCATAGAGCGCAAGGCGCGCATAAAGGTGTCGTTTGCCATAACATCGAGCTTTTGTTGGGCTTCTCCTTGGATGTTGTCCTGGCCCATGGCGCCCAGAATATCTGCTAATCCTGCTTTATTGATTTCGCGGTTGACCACCTTTGCGGCTAAGCGAATAGAAGTCAGTAAGTGAGATAAATCTCCAGTAGCAAAGGGAAAATCCTTCTGGTTTTCGACGATGAATTCTCCAAGAGTAGTTGGTTGTACCATGGTCAGTGGTATTTCTATTGTAATAAGTGAGGCTAAGTTACGGTTAATGTATGAGAAGAAGGCCGTAACAAAGCACTACCTTTACAGTATGAATAATCGAGGTCAAGTACGTGCAAAAAAGTACCTAGGACAGCACTTTTTAAAGGACGAAAGCATTGCAAAACGCATTGCGAATGTCGTTCCTTTCAATGGTGTCGAAAAGGTCTTGGAGATTGGTCCAGGTATGGGCGTGATGACCAAACACTTGTTAGACAACACCTCTATTGAGACTTGGGTCGTGGAGATTGACGCCGAAAGCGTGAGCTATTTAAAATCGCATTACAACACTTTAAGTGCACGAATTCTTGAAGAAGATTTCCTAAGGTGGAACCCCTCAAAGACTTTTGGTGAAGAGAAATTCGCTGTGGTGGGGAACTTCCCGTACAACATCAGCTCTCAGATTGTCTTCAAGGTGTTGGACCATATGGATCA
>CAJWZE010000081.1 GCA_913049845.1 uncultured Cryomorphaceae bacterium | reverse complement strand
AAGCTCTTCTTTGCTATAGAGGTAGCCTGTCGGGTTACCAGGGTTACAGATGAGAATACCTTTCGTTTTCTCAGTTATGGCCTGCTCAAATAACTCCACTCGTGGCAGGGCAAATCCATTTTCGATATTTGCTTCTACGGGTACCACTTTTACGCCACTTGCTGTAGCGAAGCCATTATAGTTGGCGTAAAATGGTTCAGGAATAATAATTTCGTCACCTTCGTCCATTGCCGATCCAAAGGTGAACAATAAAGCTTCTGAGCCGCCGGTAGTTACAATGATTTCATCAGTACTTACTGCCAATTTATTGGAGTTATAGTACTTAGATAAACCCTCCCTTAAAGATGCGAAACCCGCACTGTGGCTGTAGGCCAAAACAGGTACATCGGCTTCTTTAATCGCCTGCTGCGCCTCTATAGGTGTCTGAATATCAGGTTGACCAATGTTTAAATAGTACACCTTATTTCCGTTGCGCTCAGCTTTTTCTGCGTAAGGAACTAATTTGCGGATAGGGCTTGCAGGCATATTGGTGCCTTTCTTAGAAATTGATGGCATTGCTATTTGATTTCGTACTAAAAAGCCCTGCAAAAATACAGGGCTTTCTTGGATATATTAGGACATTATCCTGCCTTATTTAGCGATAACACTACCGCCTTGTTTGGTTGGGGTAGTCTTTTGTGCCGCAGGATTCATTACTTGTCCTTTAATTGTGAGTACCACGGTTTTATTGGTTGCGTTAGAATTTACTGTAACTGTTTTGTGGAAATTACCCATGCGGTTGGTGTCATACTTCACGGTAATATTACCTTCTGCACCTGGGGCAATTGGTTCACGTGTCCATTTTGGAGTTGTACAACCACAAGATGCACGAACGGAGTTCAGAATCAATGGCTCAGTACCTTCGTTCTTGAATTTAAATACACGAGTTCCATTCGCTCCCTTTTCAATTTTACCGTAGTTGATCACTTTTTCAGCGAATTGGATTTTCGCACCTTCAGCAGGTTGTTCTTGCGCTTGTGCAGCGAATCCGAATAGCGCCACAGCTAGAGTAAGGATGATTTTTTTCATGTTTAATTTCATTGTTTGATAACTCCAAATGTACTTCGAAAGCAATGGCTTTCAAAGGAAATTAACAATCTCTTAGCCAATGGGTTCATTGGATGCGCGAAGGCGCTTATTTTTGCAACATATTATTACAACTACTTCCATGCGCGAAATTGGAAAATACACCCCTGGAGAAATTGAATCGAAATGGTATAGCTACTGGTTAAGTAACAAATACTTTCATGCTGAAGTATCTGATAAAGAGCCTTATACAATTGTTATTCCGCCGCCCAATGTAACGGGTGTGCTACATATGGGGCATATGTTGAACAATACCGTTCAAGATGTTCTTATTCGTCGCGCTCGTATGCTAGGTTTGAATGCTTGTTGGGTACCGGGTACTGACCACGCGTCTATCGCAACCGAAGCCAAGGTCGTTAAGCGCCTTCGTGAACAGGGTATTAAAAAGTCAGATTTAGCACGCGAAGATTTTTTGAAGCACGCGTGGGATTGGACCGATGAATACGGTGGAATCATTCTAAAGCAATTACGCCGTCTAGGAGCATCTTGCGATTGGGACCGCACGGCCTTTACTCTAGATAAAGTACGTAGCGAGCAAGTAATCGATGTTTTCATTGACCTGCATCAGAAGGGTATGATTTACCGCGGCCTTCGTATGGTGAACTGGGATCCAGTGGCATTGACGGCAGTTTCTGACGAGGAAGTAATTTACAAAGAAGAGAACAGTCGTCTTTACTACATGACCTATAAGATTGAAGGATCAACTCAGGCTATACAAGTTGCTACTACGCGTCCAGAAACCATTTTTGGAGATACTGCAGTTTGCGTGCATCCTAAAGACGAGCGCTACCAGCATTTGAAGGGCAAGAAGGCCATCGTTCCTATAGTAGGGCGGGCCGTACCTATAATTTTTGACGAATATGTGGATATCGAATTTGGGACAGGGGCATTAAAAGTTACGCCAGGTCACGATACCAACGACCAGATGTTGGGTGAGAAGCACAACCTCGAAGTTATTGACGTTTTTGATCAGCACGCTGCTCTTAATAAACATGGTGGTGAATTTGTCGGATTAGACCGATTCAATGCACGTAAAAAAGTTGCCAAAGCTCTAGAGGAAGCAGGTCTATTGGTCGAGACTAAGGAACTTAGAAATAAAGTTGGTCGCAGTGAGCGTACGGATGCAGTCATTGAACCACGTCTGAGTATGCAGTGGTTCTTGAAGATGTCAGATTTGGCCAAACCGGCTATTGATGGTGTTAAATCCAAGGACATCACTTTGCATCCACCACACGCAGAAAAGACCTATCTCCACTGGATGGAGAACATCAAAGACTGGTGTATTTCGCGTCAACTGTGGTGGGGACACCGCATTCCTGCTTGGTACGATGCTGGCGGCAATGTAACCGTTTGTAAGACCAAGGAAGAAGCTATTTTGAAACTAGGTACTAATGCTGTTCATCAGGATGATGATGTTATGGACACTTGGTTCAGCTCTTGGTTGTGGCCGTACAGTGTATTCTCGGAAAATCAGGAGGAAGAAGATTATTTTTATCCAACGAATACTTTAGTTACCGGGCAAGACATCATTTTCTTCTGGGTAGCTCGTATGATCATTGCGGGTTATGAATTTAAGGAAAAGCGCCCGTTCAAGGACGTGTATTTCACCGGTATGGTTCGCGATAAGAAGCGCCGCAAGATGTCGAAATCTTTGGGCAACAGTCCGGACCCAATAGAACTAATAGATAAATATGGTGCCGACGGTGTCCGTGTTGGAATGCTAATGACTGCGCCTGCAGGCAACGACTTGTTGTTTAATGAGGACCTTTGTTCTCAAGGATCATTCTTTGCTAATAAAGTTTGGAATGCCTTCCGATTAGTTGGTATGTGGGAAGCTGGTTCTGAAGCATTGAGTGCTTCGGAATCACTTTCAGTTCAATGGATGCGCAACCGTACGGGAGAAGCGCTGGTAGATTTAGAAAGTAGTTTCGAAAAATATCGATTGTCGGAGGCTTTGATGACTATCTACAGGTTGGTTTGGGATGATTTCTGTTCTTGGTATCTAGAAATGGTAAAACCTGCAAAAGGAGAGCAAATCTCGGCTGAAGCATTGGAAGCCACTAAATCAATCTTCAATACTTTGTTGGAAATAATGCATCCATTCATGCCATTTATTACAGAAGAATTGTGGCAGAATCTAGCAGACCGTGGAGAAGGAGAGACCATCAACTTTGCACCTTGGCCTAGCCTTAAGGTAGAGAATCAAGGTATTTTAAAGTCATATGCTCACTTCGCTGAGGTAGTAGGCGGGATACGCGCGGTACGCAATGAAAACGGCATCGCACCGAAAGAGGTTTTGACCATTAATATTGCGAAAGGCACAAGGCACGATACAGCGTTTGATCTACTCATTATGAAACTTGCTAATGTTGAGTCCATAGTTGAGGTAAACGAAGTTAAGAAATCCGCTTTCAGCTTTGTGGTTGGCGGGATTAATTATACGGTCCCGGCCGATGCCTTTGTTAATGTGGATGACGAGATTGTGAAGCTTGAAGAAGAATTGGCTTACACACAAGGATTTCTGAATAGTGTCGAGGAAAAATTGAGCAACGAACGTTTTGTTTCTAATGCACCGGAGGCTGTAGTAATTTCAGAACGCAAGAAACGAGCAGATGCTAAAGGCAAAATAGATTTGATTACGCAGCGCTTGGAAGCTCTAAAAGAGTAGTACGAAGAATTATCCAACAGAAAGCCCGGCACTTGGACGCCGGGCTTTCCGTTTACAGGGGTAATACTTCCTGCATCAATAAATTGGTTTATAATATGATGAATGTAGTCTTTCTAATTAAAGCACAAATGCGATGCTAATTATTTCACAAATTTTGAATTAAGCATTAATGTTTCCTTGATTCCGACCAAATCTGCCACATCGCACCGGGTTTTTGACCTTGAAGCTTTCGGTGCATACTTTGTGAGGCAGGACGGGGATTATCAATTGCTGCAAAGGCTTGTAAAGTCTGCGTAGCTTCTTTGCCAAGCCCATTTAGATTTTGAGGTGTGTATTTTTTGTCCAATTTTTTCAACGCATTCATCGAAGCATAGATATTACCACGTAACCTTTCAACTTCTGCTAGGCGCAGTGCTGCACTTGTGTTTCTTGGGCTCATTGCAAGCACTTGATTGTACAATCTGACCGCCTCTGCATAATTGCCTTCAATCCTGCGAATCTGCGCCAGTTGGTTCAAGCTTAAAATATGATTTGGATGAATTTCTAGTGCTTCTTCAAAGGCACCTGCACTCTTTTTAAGTACACTTACGTTTGGCTTTTGACCACCCGAAATCAAAATTCCAAGCCCTTCGAAATAAGGCATTGGATTATTGTAAATATCCATTTCAAAGAAGTTGCCTCTGGCGGAAATGCTGTATTGTACCATCGAACGAGTATTTCGCTTCATATAGCCGTCTAAGGCTTGTGCAGCCTCTTTCTCGCCGCTAACTCTCGCTATACTTACTGTAACTGCGAAGAATAATGCTGAAGTTGACAATATTATCGATAGTGGCTTGCCCCTTTCGAAAAGTGATTTGCTTCGGCTTGCTAAATAGCCCATAGACACGGCGAATGGAATGAGAAGTGTTGTCCTTTCTAAAGGAAACTCACCGAAGCCATACGCAACAAAGGCAACTATAGTTAGACCAAAGAGCAACTGTTCTTTATTCTTTAATAGTTGTAAGAGTGCCAAGAGTATCATGCCTACAAAAAAAAGTGCACCAATACCTGTTTCGCTGAATAACCATAGTACGTCATTGTGCGGTCTTAGGATGGAGGTAGTACCATTCATGACACTTTCGTTCGTACCTTTAAGTCCGGTTGCTGGGTATTCAATTTTCCATTGGCCGCCACCTACTCCTGAAATAGGGTTCTCTAAAAACATTTCCTTAGAAGCCTTCCAATAGTGCATTCTGCTTTCGATAGTGCTGCTATCAAATACCTTTTCAGCCCCGCCGAAAACTACCGCGATACCCACACCGACTATAAGCACCGCAAGCGCAATGAAACTTTGGTAGCGGTAAGTATTATCCTTTTGGGCAGCATAGACTCCTGCTGCAAAAATGGCCATAAGAGCCGCTGCAAGCCACACCCCACGTGTTCTTAAAAAGAGTATCTCAAATAGTGCTAAGCCAACTGCAATTCTTTGAATCCATGTTCCTAGAGTTTCTGGTAGACGCACTGCAAGGGCTGCTGGTATGAGCATAAGTAAGGTGGCTGCTGCGTAATTTTTGTGTGCAAATAGTTTACCGCTAGCTAAATAGATATCACCTTCTTTATAGGCTTCTCCCAGGGATGGCAAGATGCTTAATCCTGCTATTAATAATGCGAATTGGGCACCAATCCCGAAAGCTTTCAACGTACCTTTTTCGTCGTTGCGAAATGCTTCTGCTGAAATTATTATTGTTCCAAAGAGCACTGACATACGTGCAATATGGCCGTAAAGTTCGCTTGGTGCGTTAATACTTCCGAGTTTCACGAAGGGCCAAAGAACTAGTCCTAAGGCCAAAAGTTCGATTATGCTTAATCGGCTCTTAAAGTTTTTGATATCTACA
>CAJWZE010000080.1 GCA_913049845.1 uncultured Cryomorphaceae bacterium | reverse complement strand
GAGCCCCGGTGGTGGAATTGGTAGACACGCCGGACTTAAAATCCTGTGGACAGTAATGTCCGTGCCGGTTCGACCCCGGCCCGGGGCACATAAAGCCCGCCTCAGAGAGGTGGGCTTTTTTGTTGTTCATTTCGCGTGGAAAACAACCCTGCTTCTCTTGCGTTGTAAGCCTAAGGAAAAAGCATATTTGTTACATGCAGCAATATCACGATTTAGTAGAAAGAGTACTCACAGAAGGCGTGCAAAAAGGTGACCGTACGGGTACTGGAACCAAGAGTGTTTTTGGGCATCAAATGCGATTTAACCTGAAAGAAGGATTTCCGCTTTTGACCACGAAAAAGGTACACATCAAAAGCATTCTTCACGAGCTACTTTGGTTCCTTCAAGGTTCGACAAATATTGAATACCTAGCGCAGAACAAAGTCCGTATTTGGGACGACTGGCCGTACGCTTCCTACTCGAAGAGTACAGATTTTGGCGGGGAAGATATTCGAGAATTTGCTGCTAAAGTTGCTACCAACAAAGACTTCGCTGCAAAGTGGGGAGAGTTGGGTCCAGTCTACGGGTATCAGTGGCGCTCTTGGCCGGCACCTGATGGCGGAAGTGTTGATCAGATTGAGCAGGTCATCGACCAGATCAAAAACACCCCTAATAGCAGACGCATCATCGTTAGTGCTTGGAATGTGGGTTTCGTAGATCAAATGGCCCTGCCGCCGTGTCATGCTTTTTTTCAATTTTACGTCGCTGACGGTAAGCTGAGCTGTCAGTTATACCAGAGAAGTGCAGATATCTTCTTGGGCGTGCCGTTTAACATAGCTTCGTACGCTTTTTTGGTGCATATGGTTGCCCAGGTTTGTGGTTTGGAAGTTGGTGATTTCGTGCACACTTTGGGTGATGCGCACATCTACAATAACCACATTGAGCAATTGGAATTACAGCTAACACGAGACTTCAGAGTATTGCCGGAGTTAAAATTGAACCCTGAGGTGCTTTCTATCTTCGAATTCACATACGACGATTTCGAGATTGAAGGATACGACCCTCATCCTCACATCCCTGGAAAAGTAGCTGTATAATGATTTTAAAAGCCATCGTCGCCTACGCCGAAAACCGAGTCATTGGAAAAGACAACGATCTCATCTGGCATTTGCCGGATGATTTAAAACACTTCAAACGCCACACTGCTGGTAAAACCATCATTATGGGCCGCAAGACTTGGGACAGCTTGGGCGGTAGGCCTTTATCGAACCGCAGGCACATCGTCATCACCCATACCAAAGGTTTCCAAGCCAATGGGACTGAGGTAGTGCATTCGCTTGAGGAAGCTATTGCATTGGCTAAAACGGAGGACGAAGTATTCATCGTTGGTGGTGCGCAGATTTATGAACTCTCGCTCCCTATAATTGACGCCCTTGAGGTCACGGAGGTTCACGCCCACTTTGAAGGCGATGCGTTCTTTCCAGCATTTGACGAGGCCGATTTTGAATTGGTCACCCAAGAACACCATCCTGCGGACGAAAAACACAAACACTCTTTCACATTTAAAACCTTCAAGCGCAAAGCTTCATAACCCTGCATCATGAGAAAACAATTAGCACTTCTATCACTGGGCGCATTAGCTTCATGTGCCGCACCAGAATCTGAAATGGCAGATGCTCGCCCGGCATTTCCTCTTGAGCACTTAGATACAAGCGTAAATGCTTGTGACGATTTCTTTCATTACACCGCCGGTGGTTGGAGAGAAGCGAACCCAATCCCTGAAACCGAAGTGCGTTGGGGCGAATTCAACAAACTTCGCGAGGCCAACAAACAGCGACTCAAAGAGTTGTTCACCGAAGTGGTCGCCGGGACCTTTGAAAAAGGTTCTGACGAGCAATTGATCGGTGACCTAGTTGTTAGCGGTATGGATAGTGTGGCACGCAACGAACGCGGTACTGCCGAACTTGTGCCATTTTTGGAGGCAGCGGATGCAGTAACTTCGCTCGAGGAACTTTTTGTTCTTTTGGCCCAACATAAATTTTACGGCGTGAGTGCACCAGTAAACGCATATGTTAGAACAGATGCTAAAAACTCGAAAGTCAATGCATTGTACGTGGGCCAAGGTGGCTTAGGTCTCCCGGATAGAGACTACTACCTGCGAGATGATGAAGAAAGTGTGAAACTTCAAGAGGCATATCGTGCGCACATCGCGACGATGGCTGAGCTTACGGGCAGCGAATTAGATGCAGCAGCTATTTATGCCTTGGAATACGCTTTGGCTGAAGCTATGAAATCCCGCGTGGAGATGCGCGATGCTGAGAAACGCTATAACCCTATGACGGTTAGTGAGTGGCAGGCCTTAGCGCCTTCGATGCCTGTATCTGCCTACATGACCGAACTAGGATTGGACGATAGAACGGTAGTGAACAGTGCGCCTGAATTCTTTTCTCGCATAGAAGCTAGGTTGGCCGATTTTTCACTCGATACTTGGAAGCAATACCATAAATGGCACATCATCAATGGTGCTTCGGGTGCATTGAATGATGCCTTCGAAATTGCATCGTTTGAATTTTACCAAAAGACTTTGCGCGGGAAGCCAAAAATGAATCCAAGATGGAAGCGTGTTCAAGGCTCAACGGGAATGTTAGGCCAACAAGTAGGGCATTTGTACGCGGACAGGTTCTTCCCTGAGGAGCACAAAGTTGAGGTGGAGGAGATGGTCGAATACTTGCGCACAGCTTTCCGTGGTCGTATCGACCAGTTGACTTGGATGACCGATGCTACCAAGGAAAAAGCGCGTGAGAAATTGGATGCCTTTACCTACAAGATTGGTTACCCAGATAAATGGGAGGACATCAGCGATCTCGAAATTTCAAAGGACAGCTACTTTGCGAATTTGAAAAGTATTTCGGTGTACTTCACCAAGAAGAACTTGGCGAAGATCGACGAGCCTGTAGATAAGAGCGAATGGGGCATGGGTGCGCACATTGTAAACGCTTACTACAACCCGCTCAACAACGAAGTCGTATTCCCTGCAGGTATCTTGCAGCCGCCGTTTTACAATCCTGATGCGGATGCGGCGATCAACTACGGTGCCATCGGTGGGGTTATTGGCCACGAATTTTCACACGGTTTTGACGACCAAGGTGCCAAATACGGCCCGGACGGCAATCTTGAGAATTGGTGGACTGATGAAGACAAGGCACAGTTTGAGTCGTTGACCACACAGCTGGCTGACCAATATTCTTCATACGAAGTATTGCCGGGTGTGAACGTAAATGGACGATTGACTTTGGGTGAAAATATCGCGGACCTTGGCGGTCTAACACTCGCTTACTATGCCTACCAAAATTGGAAGGGAGATAAGGAGATTGAGCCCATTGATGGTTTCACTGACGAACAACGTGTCTTCTTGGGCTGGGCGCAAGTTTGGCAGAGCAATGGCCGCGATGAGTACTTTAAAAATCAAGTGACCACTGATTCACACAGCCCTGCAGAATTCCGCGTGTCAGGAACAGTGAGTAATATGCCAGAGTTTAAAGCTGCCTTCGGTTGTGAAGAGGGGGAAAGCTTAAAACCAGAAGGAGAAGAAATTACTATTTGGTAATCGTGACTCATATTCTGCTTATTTTGGACAGGTTCACTATACCTTTAAGCCAATAAATTTTGAATACGATGACAATCAACGAAGCAATCAACCACGAAAACGTAAGTTTAGTCGATGTTAGAACTCCTAGCGAGGTTTCTATGGAGCCGGTTCCAGGGGCAGTGAATATCCCTCTTGATGAAGTTCTTGAGCGTTGGGCAGAATTCAAGGAAATGCAGCGTCCTTTGGTGTTGTTTTGCCGATCCGGTCAACGATCAGCTAAGGCCTTAGAGTTTTTAGCCTCTAAAGGGGTTGCTGACGGTATGAATGGGATGGGTGCTTCCGATGTTCTAATCTCCTTGATGTAATGCAGAGAGTAATACATAATATCATAGTCATTTTGGGCTTGGTGACCGCGGGTTGTCAGGCTCAAAATGTTTCTACAGGAGGGGTAAATATCGATGTAAACGTGGCCGATTTTGCGGCGGGTATAGATAACGCTGATAATGCCTTAGTTCTTGACGTACGTGCCGATGCTGAGTTTGTCAGCGGCCATCTCAATGGTGCGATACAGATAGACTTTTATCGCGACGACTTTCAAGAAACGTTGTCCAAACTTAATATGAGTCGGCCCGTTTTTGTCTACTGCCGCAGCGGAAACAGATCTGGCAAGGCAGCGAAGCAGATGAAGGCCTTGGGATTCAAAGAAGTATATAACCTCGAAGGCGGTATAGGCGAATGGGCGCGTCGCGGTCAACCTGTTGCAAAGTAAGATGGCGAGTTTCAAAGAAATCATCTCGAGCGATACGCCGACTTTGATCGATTTTTTCGCCACGTGGTGTGGCCCTTGTAAGATGATGCCTCCCATACTTCAGGAACTCAGCGATCATATGGGTGATTCGGTAAGAATCCTCAAAGTTGATGTTGATAAGAACCAGGAGCTTAGTCAGGCGTTAAATGTACAAGGCGTTCCGACATTGGTTTTGTTCCAGTCCGGTAAAATGCTCTGGCGTCAGAGTGGGGTGATTCCTGCGTTTCAATTGGCCCAGATAATCAAAGAAAAAGCGTCTTCAGAGGCTTAAATGAAAAATCTGATACTACTTGTTTTACCCTTTCTAGGGAGTTGTGGTTTGTCCTTAGATTTGGTAGAAGAACCTATATCTATCCCCGACTATACCGACCTTAGCTATTGGGTGGCACATCCTGAAAAGGTTGATTTATCGGATTCAGTCTATTCTTTACGTCCTGCTAATCAATTTAACATTCCGGTATTTTTTGTTAGTCCCACTGTTCATTTTCCTGAAAAAGGAGGTAATTGGAACGTAGACCCTTCAACCGAGAAGGGCAGGAACGCCTTCAATACGCCGGTGAAGTATCAGAGCACCGCTTTCAATGTTGCTGGGCCCATATATTCTCCCGCCTATAGACAAAGCGCTTATCAAGTATACAATATTCCTCCAAACCTAACAACAGTAAAATCCTATGCTATTGCCTACGAGGATGTGAAATCCGCGTTTATGATTTTCTTAAAGCATATCGGCTCTTCTACACCTTTCATCTTGGCGTCGCATAGCCAGGGAACAGACCATCTCATCCGACTTATACAGAAGGAATTTTCCTCAGGACTGGAAGCGCGATTAGTTGCTGCGTATCTAGTAGGCATGCCGGTAAACGATTGTGATATGCGTATTCCGATTTGCAAAGAGCCCAAGTCTACAGGGTGTTACACTTCGTGGAGAACCTACCATATTAGTGCTAAATACTACAACAAGTATCCGGTAGAGTGTATAGGAGTAGTAAATCCTTTGTCCTGGACTACAGCTTCCACACGGGTTCCTGCTTCCATAAACAAAGATGTTTTGGTCAGCGACGAAAAGCCCCTCTTTCAAGAATTAGTCAGTGCGACGATCAGCAATGGTGTGGTGGTGACGGAACGTCCTCAATTCCCAGGAAGCTTTGTTATTCGTACCAAAAATTACCACCGGGGCGACATTAACTTGTATTACGGAAACATTCAAGAAAATGTTATTGCTCGCTGTGTGCAGTATCTGAAGGGACGAAGTTATCCTGAGTAGGTAACTCGTACCAAGGTATTAGCATTTTTAAAACGAACGCATCAGGGTAATGAACACGCCATTCAACAAGCGCTCTTTCAGCTGCGCTTCCATCTGGAAAGGAACCAATATGGATTTTAAAATTTGGCTCACGGTAAATCATTCGAGCATCACTCTCAATTCCCAGAGATATTATATTAGCACGAACGGCATTGGCACCGCTGCGATCACCGCTAAAAATTTGAATCGTATATCCTTCAAAAAGACCACTTTTCGAATTTTCAGAGAAGTGAAAGTAAGCACTATCCAAATTCATAGGAACATTCAATGTGTCTTGTCCCGTGCTGAAGACATCCACCGCTAATATGGCATGTGCTTGATGTGCTGAAATACAGATTATGACTGTGATTAGGAGGTGTTTCATATTCTTGAAAGTCTTAATAATTTAGAAGTTTTCTGCACTCAACCTAATTTAAGAGCATTTTTGTTTTCGCAAGTAGTTATTTAGAATCAATTTAAATTGAAATTTAGCAAAATATACACGACTGA
>CAJWZE010000079.1 GCA_913049845.1 uncultured Cryomorphaceae bacterium | reverse complement strand
AGATGGAAAAGCTTGGTATTTATGAGGTATTGCCAGAAGACTTTGCTCTTGCAGAAGTTGCTTGTACTTCTAAACTACCCTTGCAACAAATCGTTAGAAACGGTTTGAATGACCTTAGAAAAGAAATGATGTAATACGCCATATTATGAAGTTTGTACAGAACATATTCGACCAGACTAGACCGCTTGTTGAAAAAGATGGTAAGAGAAACATCCTTTATCCATTGCACAACGCATTGGAGACGATGGCCTTCGTTCCTAATCACACTGCCCATGCTGGTGCTCACATTCGCGACGCAATCGACCTAAAGCGTACTATGGTGACAGTAATTTTTGCAATGGTTCCCGCACTCCTTTTCGGAATGTGGAACATTGGCCGTTTGCACTATGGTGCAATCGGATTAGAAGCAACGTTGTTGGATAATTTCTTGTTCGGTGCCCTAAAGCTATTACCACTAATTACTGTGACATATGCAGCGGGTTTGGGTGTGGAGATTTTTTTCTCGTGGAAGCGCAACCACCCTGTTAACGAAGGCTTCTTGGTTTCTGGATTGTTGATTCCATTGATTATGCCGGTAGACATTCCACTATGGATGGTCGCTGCCTCAACTATTTTTGCCGTTCTTATAGGTAAGGAAGTATTTGGCGGAACAGGTATGAACTTGTTGAATCCAGCCCTGACTGCACGTGCATTTGCCTTCTTTGCCTACCCAACTTGGATGTCAGGTGATCAAGTATGGATCAACACCTCCGGTGGTGACATTGTAGACGGTTACTCGGGCGCAACAGCTATGGGTGATTTAGCCACTACAGTTGGTCAGGGTCTAGGCAACCCTTCAATGGAAACGGTTATGGCTCAGTTCGGTCCAGAAGGCACGTACTCATTAATGAATGCGTTTTTGGGATTGATTCCAGGTTCGATTGGTGAGACTTCTGCTTTATTGATTCTACTTGGCGGCTTGTTCTTGATCTTCAAGGGTGTAGGTTCATGGAAAATTATGTTGAGCTTTTTCTTAGGTGGATTAGTAATGGCAGGAATTTTTAATGCTTTTGCTGTAAACGAGTTTATGGGATTGAATCCTATTCACCAGTTGATGTTGGGTGGCTTTATATTCGGTATGGTCTTTATGGCTACTGACCCTGTAAGTGCTGCACAGACGGAAACAGGTAAATATATCTACGGTTTCTTTGCCGGTTTCTTCGGTATTATGATTCGCGTCTTCAACCCTGCTTATCCAGAAGGTATTATGTTGGCGATTCTTTTTATGAACGTAATGGCACCACTGATTGATCACTACGTTATAGAAGCAAACATTAAACGTCGCGAGAAGCGTCTATCTAATCCCAAAACCACATAACACGATGAACGTAAATAGTAACGCATATACTTACACATTTGCTACAGTGATGGTGGTGTTGGTAGCTGTGCTTTTGTCTGGAGCGTCGCTTGGTCTTAAGAGCAAGCAAGCTTCGAATATTAGCCAAGAAAAGAAACAAAGTATTTTGGCTTCTATCGGTATTGAGGTGGATCGTTCAGAATCTGATGCAGCCTTTGGAGAATATATCAAGCAGAGCTTAACCCTACGAGGCGGTTCAGTGGTATCGGAAGATGCTTCTGCAGCCTTCGATATTGATATGGCCGCAGCTATCAAGGCAGGTAACATGGACCGTTCGGTTCCATTGTACGTAGCAGATAAACATGGAGATACATATTACATTATCCCAATGCGCGGTAAAGGTCTATGGGGTCCTGTTTGGGGCTACTTGGCTTTAGAAAGCGATGGAAATACAGTAGTAGGTGCAACATTTGACCATAAGAGTGAAACCCCAGGTCTTGGCGCTGAAATCACTATGCCAATGTTTACCGAACAATTCCCTGGGAAGAAAATTTCTGAAGCTGGCATGTTCAAATCTATATCAGTTGTGAAAGCGGGTACTTCTGCCGGCGATTACGCCGTGGATGGTATCTCAGGAGGTACGATTACTTCAAACGGTGTAAACGATATGCTCACAGATTG
Organism: uncultured Cryomorphaceae bacterium; assembly: GCA_913049845.1. Taxonomy (GTDB): domain Bacteria; phylum Bacteroidota; class Bacteroidia; order Flavobacteriales; family Schleiferiaceae; genus UBA10364. The sequence goes on along the minus strand of CAJWZE010000079.1, from coordinate 4,258 downwards.
TTTGGCACCTTACGCTGAATACTTCAAAAATATCTAAGCCATGAGTACAGAAGTAAAACAAAAAGAATCGTTGTTCTCGAAGAAAAATCAGAGATTGCTTTCTGATCCTTTCAACGACAATAACCCTATAACAGTGCAAGTACTAGGTATTTGTTCTGCCCTTGCGATTACGGTTAAACTTGAGCCAGCTATCGTAATGTCACTTTCTGTAATGTTTGTTTTGGCAGCGGGTAATGTGATTATCTCACTGATTCGTAACCTAATTCCTAATCGTATTCGTATCATCGTTCAGTTGGTGGTAGTTGCCTCTTTGGTAATCTTGGTTGACCAATTTCTCAAGGCTTATGCATACGACGTGAGTAAGCAGCTATCGGTCTTCGTAGGTTTGATTATAACTAACTGTATCATCATGGGTCGTTTCGAAGCATTCGCCTTGGGTAATGGCCCTTGGAAAGCGTTTATGGATGGTATTGGTAACTCTATCGGTTACGGTGTCATTCTTATTGCTGTTGCGTTCTTCCGCGAGCTTTTAGGGTCTGGCGCATTACTTGGTTTCCAAGTGATTCCAGACAGCTGGTACATTACAAACGGAGGGTTTTATGCCAACAACGGGTTCTTCTTATTTCCGCCGATGGCATTGATTGTAGTCGGTCTAATCATTTGGGCGCAACGTGCTAAAAACACTAAACTCATCGAAGAAAAATAAGCCGAAATGGGACAAGAATTAATTAACTTATTTGTTCGCTCAATCTTTATTGAGAATATGATATTCGCATACTTCCTTGGCATGTGTTCTTACCTCGCAGTATCGAAAACAGTGAAAACTGCTGTTGGCCTAGGTATTGCAGTAACATTCGTATTGACTATTACTCTTCCTGTGAACTGGTTGCTTGAAAACTACGTTTTGAAGCCCGGTGCATTGGCCTGGTTGGGTGAAGAGTTCATAGATGTAAACCTAAGCTTTCTTTCGTTTATTATGTTCATTGCGGTTATTGCTTCGATGGTACAGTTAATCGAGATGATTGTTGAGAAATTTGCACCTGCACTATACAGTGCCTTGGGTATCTTCTTACCGCTTATCGCTGTAAACTGTTCGATTCTTGGAGGTTCACTCTTTATGCAAGAGCGTGCTTTCGGTAGTATCGCTGAAGCGGTAGTGTATGGTATTGGTTCAGGTGTGGGTTGGTTTTTGGCAATCGTTGCTATCGCAGCTATCCGCGAGAAAATCCGCTATTCAAACGTTCCTGCTCCTTTACGCGGTCTTGGAATTACCTTCATTATCACTGGTTTGATGGGCATCGCGTTTATGAGTTTTATGGGTATTAAATTATAATAAGTACAGTAGCTATGTTTTTATCTAGCACAGTAGTTCTTTCGTCGGTAGTTGTCTTCGTACTCGTTATCCTTTTGTTGGTAACGATTCTATTGCAGGCAAAAGCGCGTTTGTCTCCAAGCGGTCCGGTAAAATTGAACATTAACGGAGATGATGTAGAAGTAGAATCAGGAACCACCTTGTTGAATACTTTGAGCAACCAAAAGATCTTCTTGCCGTCCGCTTGTGGAGGTGGTGGTACCTGTGGGATGTGTAAGTGTCAAGTAACTGAGGGTGGTGGTGAAATTCTTCCTACAGAAACGGGATTCTTTAATCGTAAGGAGATTGCGGATAACTGGCGTCTGGGATGTCAGATCAAGGTTAAAAATGACATGAACGTCAAAGTACCTGAAGAGATCTTTGGTATCAAGAAGTGGCAGTGTGAGGTTGTAAGTAACTACAACGTAGCCTCTTTCATTAAAGAGTTCGTAGTAAAATTACCGGAAGGTGAAACCTTAGACTTTGAAGCCGGTGGTTACATACAGGTCGACGTTCCTGCAACAACCGTAGATTTCAAGAACATTGATATTACTTCTCACCCGAAATTGGGTAAGGCACCTGACGAGTTCAAAGAGGAGTGGGATAAGTTCAAACTTTGGGACCTTAAGATGGTGAACCCAGAGCCGCTTTTCCGTGCCTACTCTATGGCTAACCACCCTGCAGAAGGTAATATCGTGATGTTGAATATTCGTATTGCTACGCCACCGTTCGACCGGAAGAAAGGCGGATGGATGGACGTGAACCCAGGGGTTTGCTCGTCGTTCGTATTTGATCAAAAACCAGGCGATAAAGTAACTATTTCAGGTCCTTATGGTGAATTCTTCATCAAGGAGACGAATGCTGAAATGCTTTACATTGGAGGTGGTGCCGGTATGGCGCCTATGCGTTCGCACCTGTTCCACTTGTTCCACACATTGAGGACCGGCCGCAAGGTGAGCTATTGGTACGGTGGTCGTTCTAAGCGTGAGTTATTCTACCTTGATGATTTCCGACAGATCGAAGAGCAGTTCCCGAACTTTAAGTTCCACCTTGTATTGTCAGAGCCGCTACCTGAGGACAACTGGAATGCTAAGGAGAATATGGATGATGAAGGTGATGGCTTCGTAGGTTTCGTGCACCAAGCGGTGATTGACAATTACTTGAACCACCACGATGCACCTGAAGATATCGAGTTCTACTTCTGTGGACCACCACTAATGAATGCAGCGGTTCTGAAGATGGTAGACGACTTCGGTGTACCGCCAGAGAACGTTAGTTTTGATGACTTCGGTGGTTAATCCCAAAGATTTATGTCGAAAGCCGCTCTGCGAGGAGCGGCTTTTTTATTTTTATCCCATGAGATATATCCTTTCTTTCCTTATCGCATCGGTAATGTTAACCTCTTGCAATTCCAACCCAGCGTTAGTTCAGGTAACCAACCAAGGTCCAGCGCAAGGCTCTACCTATAGTATATCATATTTGGTGCCGCAAGGTGTGGATTATCGTGAGGGAATAGATAGCATCCTCAAATCGATCGATCAGCAAATGAGTCTTTGGATTGACGAGAGCGAAATCTCACGACTGAACAAAGGCGATTCCATTCGCATCAGTGCGGCTTTTGCGCGTGTGATTAGGTTGTCAAAATTGTACACTGACCTTACTTTTGGCCAATTTGATATTACCATTGCTCCAGTTATTAAAGCTTGGGGATTTTCAGGAGGTGCCTACAGCGAAGATGTAAATGTGGATAGCCTACTACAATATGTGGGTAGTGCCAACCTGGTCTTACCCGAGGCCGATTCTATGTATGCATTACCCGAAGGGTTTCAAGTAGATGTAAACGCAATAGCGCAGGGTTATACAGTGGATATTATTGCTGATTATTTAGCAGTCCAAGGCGTCAAAAAATACATGGTAGAAGTAGGGGGTGAAGTACGTTGTAAAGGAGAAAATATAAATAATATTGTATGGCGCATAGGAATTGAAAAGCCCGCGGAGGAGCGTATCCCTGGCCAGTTCCAAACAATCATTGCCTTGGATTCCATGTCCCTTGCGACCAGTGGAAACTACAGAAAATTTTGGGTGAATGAATCCGGTCAAAAGGTTGTACATACCATAAGTCCAAAAACAGGGCAGCCTGTGATTAGCAATGTCTTATCGGCAAGTATCATCGCTTCTAATGCGACTTTGGCAGATGCCTTGGCAACGGCTTGTATGGTCGCAGGACCGAGTGCTTTTCAGTTGGTTGCACAATTTCCTGATGCGGAAGCCTACTTTATCGTAGGAAATGTTAAGGGAGAGTTAGAGATACAAAAGACCGAAGGATGGTCTGCTTACGAGGCTAATTAAGCTTGTTCGAGGTTGTTCGTACACTGGCTAGGGCTCTTTCCACAATTCAAACACGTTTCCCCATCTGGGTTTAAGAAGGGGCTTTGCGAGGCACAAGTACCAGCAAATTCTCCATCTTTTTTCGCCCAGATTTTAATGGTAATTCCTATAACTGCAAGGCCGAGAAGTATAACAGTGATTCCGATAAGTTTTAAAGCTACCATAATTGGGTGATTTTGACGCTATAAAGGTACAACGTAGAGTTGGAATTTTGAACCTACATCAATTGGCCGGTTTTCTTGGTTAGAGGATGAAAAATCGAGGTTTGTGAAGTACCTTTGTAGAACCAGAATAACATTAAAATTAAACAGATATGAAAATTACTGTTGTTGGTGCCGGTAACGTAGGTGCTACGGTAGCTGAGAATATTGTTCGTCGCGAATTGGCTGAAGAAATTGTACTACTTGACATCAAGGAAGGATTCGCAGAAGGTAAAGCGATGGACATGAACCAAACTGCAACTTTGAATGGTTTCGATTCAAAGGTAATAGGTTCAACCAACGATTACAGTAAGACTAT
>CAJWZE010000078.1 GCA_913049845.1 uncultured Cryomorphaceae bacterium | reverse complement strand
GAAGTATTTGTTGAACCGTCCTTATATTTTGTAGTCACTATATTTTTGTCCTCACCCAAGAACTCGTCAGCCATTGCTACGGATTCATGCAAATAACCGCCAGGATTATCTCGAAGATCAATTATTACTTCTTCCATTCCCATTGCGGTCAGGTAATCTAAATGGGCTACAAATTCGTCGTGGGTAGTCTCTGCAAATCGGTCTATTTTAAGGTATCCTATCCTATCCTCAACAGGTAAATGAAGCACACTTTCGATGGGTACTAAATCCCTTTCCACATCGAAGGAGAGTTGTTCTTTACCTCGGATTACGTTGAGCCCTACTGTCGTGCCACGACGTCCTTTTATTTTTGACGTAACCACATTGTTGGTTAATGAATCTCCTACAATGGTGTCCCGATCAATAGCATAGACACGATCGCCCGATTGAATACCGGCTGCGTCAGCAGGTCCGGGCTGCATCACATGAACGAAAACGAGCGTATCTTTTTTAATAGCAAATTCAACTCCTATACCGGAGAACCCTCCTTGCATTCGCTCCGCCATAGCTGAACCTTCATCTAATGGTATATATGCACTATGGGGGTCTAAAGAAGACAATATGTAATCCATCGCCTCTGCTTGGAGGGAATCTACGTCCAATTCTTCCACATACTCCTCTTTCAAGTAACTGAAGAATTGGCTCATCTTATCTTCTGCTAGAGGAGGTTCTCCAAATTTGCTTCCTATCCAAACTCCGAGGAGTAGGAAAAATACCACCCATAAAATGACGTTTTCTCGTTTCAATCGATGTCCATTTGAACTACCTCGACCCCCGCTTTTATCAAAAAGTCTAGGCCACTGCGGTCTTTGTATTCGTTGATATAAATGAGCTTTTTGATTCCCACTTGATGAATTAATTTGCTGCACTCTTTACATGGACTCATTGTGATGTACAATGTGGCGCCACGTGCACTAGCGCTACTACTGGCCACTTTGGTAATCGCATTCGCCTCAGCATGTAACACATACCATTTGGTATAGTTCTCCTCGTCCTCGCATGGATTCTCAAATCCAGTAGGTGTCCCATTAAAACCATCTGAAATAATCATTCGATCTTTTACAATGAGTGCCCCCACCTTTTTGCGTCGGCAATGACTTAGCTGTGCCCATTCTAAAGCCATCCTGAGGTATGCCTTATCGTATTTCTTTTGCTTTTCCGTTTGAACCATAAATCAAAGATAAACTTGCAAGGGAATGTAGCACGTTTTTTCTAGTGCATATCGCTAATCCTATTTGAAAATAAAAAGCCTTGCTCGGAATAGAACAAGGCCTTAGTACCTAGGGCGGGAATCGAACCCGCACTCCCGAAGGAACTGGATTTTGAATCCAGCGCGTCTACCAATTCCGCCACCTAGGCTTTTGTGGAATTGGAGGTCAAAAATAAGGGGCTTTTCGAATTCTCCTAACATTTTCTCTAAGAAATTCAATCCGCCAATTCTTTAGGGTAATTTTTAATGTTCTTTTACTTACATTTGCACCCCTCTTCGGAGGTGCGTGAATTGCGTTAATAACACTGACACACAGTACAAATGCTACCTGAAGTAAAAATTTTTGCTGGTCGACATACGATGGATCTCGCCAAGAAAATAGCGGGAAAGTACGGTATTCCTATGGGTAATGTGAAAATCACTGAATTCAGTGATGGTGAGTTTTGCCCTTCCTTCGAGGAAACAGTTCGTGGTAACCGTGTTTTTTTGATTCAAAGTACAAACCCTCCAGCAGACAATTTAATGGAGCTCTTGATGCTGTGTGACGCAGCCAAGCGCGCTTCAGCAAAACATATTACTGCAGTCATACCTTATTTCGGACTTGCACGTCAAGACCGTAAGGATAAGCCAAGGGTACCAGTAGGTGCAAAGCTTGCAGCTAAAATGCTTATGGCAGCTGGAGCTACTCGCGTAATGACAATGGACCTTCACGCTGACCAGATTCAAGGGTTCTTTGAAGTTCCAGTTGATCACTTGTATTCATCAGCGTTGTTCATTCGTGATATCGAAGGAATGAAGTTGAAGAATCTTTGTATCGCTTCACCGGATATGGGTGGAGCAAAACGTGCACATGCTTACGGCTCAAAACTAGAGGCAGATGTAGTTGTCTGTTACAAAGAGCGCAAGAAGGCAAATGTGATTGATAAGATGACCGTGATAGGTGATGTTGAAGGCAAGAATGTTATTCTTGTAGACGATATGGTCGACACCGGAGGTACACTTTGTAAAGCAGCAGAAATGTTAAAAGAAAAAGGTGCCAAAACAGTTGGCGCTTACTGTACGCACGGCGTTCTCAGCGGGCCGGCCCACGAGAGAATTACAAATAGCGCATTGGAAGAATTGGTCATTACAGATACCATTCCACAAACACAAGAAAACCCGAAGATCCGAGTGATCTCAGTTGCTGAAATGTTCTCACAGGTGATGAAAAACGTCCACCACCACGAGAGTATTTCAGGACACTTCATAATGTAACACCAGAATAAACAAGATTAGATGAAGTCTGTTGAAATTCAAGGAAATGTAAGAACCGAGGTCGGTTCTAAGTACGCAAAAGCAGAGCGTAAAGCAGGAAATGTACCCTGTGTTATATATGGTGGTGAAGCACCTATTCACTTTTCTGCTCCTACTCTAGCATTTAGGGGACTTGTATACACTGCGGAAGCAAAGACTGCTAAAATCACAGTAGGAGATACTTCTATTGAGGCAGTTATTCAAGACATCCAGTTCCACCCTGTAACTGATCAGTTGATGCACATCGACTTCATTCAGTTAATAGAAGGAAAGGCAGTGACTATGAACATCCCAGTAGTTCTTCACGGTCAAGCACGTGGTGTCTTGAACGGTGGTAAACTAAAGACGATTTTACGTCAGCTTTCAGTTCGCGCAGTACCTGGCCAATTCCCAGAGAGTATTGATCTTAATATCGACGAGCTTAAAATTGGCGGGTCTATACGTGTAAGCGATGTTCCTTTTGAAGGCTTCGAAATCCTTAATGCTGATACTGCAGTTATTGTTACCGTTAAGAAAGCACGAGGTGCAGTTGATGAGGAGGAAGAGGAAGAAGAAAGTGCTGAAGGTGCTGAAGCTCCGGCTGAAGAAGCTGCTGCTGAATAAATTGTACCTTAACGGGAATGAAGAAGTTCCTTATTGTCGGTTTGGGTAATCCCGGAGCCGAGTATGAAAATAGCCGTCACAATATTGGTTTTTTGACATTGGACGCCTTCGCGAAGGCGTCCAACGTTGTTTTTGAACCCGGGCGTTATGCAATGACTGCAGAGGTTAGAATTAAAGGTAGAATCTTTAGGCTCATCAAGCCTACTACCTTTGTGAATCTAAGCGGCAATGCCGTTCGTTATTGGATGCAGGAGGAAAAAATTCCCTTAGAAAATGTACTCATTGTCGTAGACGATCTCGCCATACCCTTCGGCTCACTTCGCATAAAAGGCAAGGGCTCCGATGCCGGACACAACGGCCTAAAAGACATTCAAGCCAAACTTGGCCGCAGCGATTACCCTAGACTTAAATTCGGTATTGGCGATCACTTTCCGAAAGGACGTCAGGTAGATTATGTGCTCGGCGAATGGAACAAGGACGAAGCGATTGACCTTCCTGCACTCGTTGAGCACGCGGTTAAGATGTGTCAAAGCTTCGGATTGGCAGGGATGAACACCACCATGAATCAGCTTAATAAGAAGTGACCAAGGCCGATCAGATATTAGCCTTTTACAGTGCCCTCGATTTCGACCGTAACTATCTCGATGCGGATTTAGATGTGCTCAATCCATTCGAAGGGGTAAGCCCTGAGCAAGAGCAGGTGCTAAGCGCCTTTTACCAAAAGTTTTATACCGATGATACATCCCGTAATCTCATCCTTGGGATCAATCCAGGTCGCCTTGGCGCTGGAGCAACAGGCATCCCCTTTACGGACACCAAGCGGTTGATTGAATGTGGTATTCCATTTAAAAGCTTTTCAACGCACGAGCCTAGTTCTGTATTTGTTTATGAAGCTATAAATGCCTTTGGTGGCCCCGAGAAATTCTATCGTGAATTTTTAATTGGATCTGTTTGTCCGCTGGGGTTTGTGGTAAATAAAAACGGCAATTGGATCAATTTCAATTACTACGATCGCGCCAGCTTTTCCAATGCTCTTACCCCGTATTTGCTCGGGCAGATTAAAAAGCAGATTGAATTGGCCGGTAAAAATGAACGCATCATCGTCTTTGGTACAGGCAAAAATCTGAAGTTCCTGCAGAAACTCAATAAGGAATACAACTTCACACCAGAGCTCGTACCTCTTGAACACCCGCGTTACGTAATGCAATACAAGTACAAACATCGCGAACAGTACATCGCTAAGTATTTAGAAGCGTTTAAGCGCTAAATCAGAAAGAATAGCGAAGGTTGATGGCGGCAATCTCGGGATGGAAACTTCTTTTCTCCAAGATATAAAAAAGCCACCCCGCGGGGTGGCTTTCTAGTTCAAGCTAAACGCCGAGAATTACATCATTCCCATACCGCCGCCCATTCCTGGAGCTGGCATTGCTGGTTCATCTTTAGGGATCTCGGTTATGGTAGCCTCCGTGGTCAACAATAGACCTGCTACAGAAGCTGCATTTTCCAGAGCCACACGAGTCACTTTCGTCGGGTCAATAACACCCGCCTCGTACATACTCTCGTAGGTATCCGTTTTGGCGTTAAACCCGAAGTCGTCATTACCTTCTTTCACCTTGCTCACTACCACAGAACCTTCCAGACCTGCATTGTGAACGATGGTGCGCAACGGTTCTTCAATCGCTTTAGATACGATTTGGATACCGGTAGTTTCATCTTCATTATCGCCTTTCATACTCTCAAGGACGCTGCTAACGCGAACGAAAGCTACACCACCACCAGGAATGAAACCTTCTTCAACAGCTGCTTTAGTGGCTGCCAATGCATCATCTACGCGGTCTTTCTTTTCTTTCATTTCAACTTCCGAAGCCGCACCGACATAGAGCACTGCCACACCACCGGCTAGTTTAGCCAAGCGCTCTTGCAATTTCTCGCGGTCGTAATCTGATGCGGTGTTTTCAATTTGTGCCTTGATCTGAGCAACACGTGCTGCGATTGCTTCTCCCTCGCCAGCACCATTCACGATGGTCGTGTTGTCCTTGTCGATTGTCACTTTCTCGGCAGTACCCAACATATCGAGGGTAGCACCTTCCAGGGTCATACCGCGCTCCTCACTTACTACCTGACCACCTGTTAGGATAGCGATATCCTCCAACATTGCCTTACGACGATCACCAAAGCCCGGAGCCTTCACTGCAGCAATTTTGAGAGAGCCGCGTATGCGGTTTACCACCAATGTGGCAAGCGCTTCTCCGTCTACATCTTCAGCGATGATAAGCAGTGGACGACCACTTTGCGCCGCAGGCTCAAGAATTGGCAACAACTCCTTCATAGAGCTCACCTTCTTGTCATAAATCAAAATGTACGGGTTCTCAAACTCAGCTACCATCTTCTCTGTGTTGGTCGTAAAATACGGGCTCAAGTATCCACGGTCGAACTGCATACCCTCCACTACATCTACGTAGGTTTCGGTACCCTTCGCCTCTTCTACTGTGATGACACCTTCGTTCTTCACCTTAGCCATAGCCTCAGCAATCAAGGAACCAATGGAGTTGTCATTATTTGCAGAAACCGAAGCAACTTGCTCGATTTTGCTATTATCGTCGCCTACTTCTTGGCTCAAGCTTTTCAACTCGCCCACTAAAGCCTTCACAGCCTTTTCGATACCCCGCTTCAGGTCCATCGGGTTTGCACCTGCAGCCACATTTTTCAATCCGTGGTTATAGATGGCCTGTGCCAAAACTGTAGCTGTAGTGGTACCATCACCGGCAATATCTGCCGTTTTCGAAGCTACCTCTTTCACCATCTGTGCACCCAAGTTCTCTAGCTTATCTTCTAGCTCGATTTCCTTAGCTACCGATACACCGTCCTTTGTTACGTGCGGCGCACCAAATGCCTTTTCAATAATAACATTACGGCCCTTAGGACCCAATGTCACCTTCACTGCGTTTGCCAATGCATCAACACCTGCTTTGAGGCTGTTTCTTGCATCAAGGTCAAATGAAATTTCTTTTGCCATGTCTATTCGATTTTATCAGTTAGGATTAAACAATTGCCATTATATCCGCCTCGCGCACGATTAGGTAATCACCACCTTCGTATTTGAATTCAGTGCCGCTGTACTTTCCGTACAATACC
>CAJWZE010000077.1 GCA_913049845.1 uncultured Cryomorphaceae bacterium | reverse complement strand
TAAAAGATAAGAAGGTGAATTGGGCTTCTCCTCACCTACACGGCCTTCTGCCATCAATTCTACTCCTAAAAGGCCGAACTGAAAACTTCCCTCAAATGGCGTCGCATTATTACCATCGCGCATCTCAAGATCAAATACACCGGCAATGGCGTTTCCGTACTCTCCTGGCCAAGCGCCCGTATAGAAATCACCACTCTGAATGTATTTATTATTGAGAATCGTCACCGGACCACCACCCGTACCCGGAATGGCAAAGTGGTTGGGGTTAGGGATATTGATACCTTCAAAACGGTAAAGGATGCCTGCAGGAGTATTACCACGAACAACGATATCGTTTCTAGTATCGTCAGAACCCTGAACACCAGCAAAGTTAGTCGCCATACGCGCCGGTTCCCCACGAGAACCTGCGTAAAGGTTGGTTTCTTCCACTGAGAATTTACGGGCACTCACGACGGCCATCTCGTTCTTCACATCACCTCGTGGTGCGGCAATGACATCTACCTCGTCAAGCTTCACAGTGCTTTCAGTCATGCCAATACGGATAACCGCTTGCTTGGCGGAGTTCAATTCCACCACTGCAGAGGTAGGTTCATATCCAAAGAGTTGAATAGCCACAATCTTTCGGCCAATCTCTACATCTATTTCGAATTGGCCGTACGCGTCGGAAAATGCTTGGACATTATCGCAAATAAGCATTGCATCTGGAAGTGGTGATTTACTTTCTGAATCTACAACCGTACCACGAATAGTCTGAGTAAGTGTTTGTGCTCTTAAGGTTGAACAAACTACCAATAGAACAAGTAGAACTAAGCGTCTCATAGTTTTGATTTTGTTACCTAGACAAGGTAAAGGAATTGACCGGCTCGATAACTGTAATAAATTGTGAATTCTGAGATTTTCTCTAACAACAGAGTAAATGAAAAATCGAATCGGTCTAATTTGATTCATAAATGAACCAAATTATTTGAAAAATGCAGAAAATTTTTTCAAACCGCGGACGTAAAACTGCCACACCATACTCCCCGAATAAGTACCTTTTAATCTTTTCAAAGGCAACAATGGCAATGTGGTGTGAGATATTCTACTCTGTTGAATCTTAGTAACCCTGCCGTAGAAGGCAAAATGTGCTTTAAGAATAGCCAAGGTATGCTTCGGCTTCCCTTGAAGAACAAACTTCACTCCTGCTACACCATCTAAAATAAGTCGAGCAAAGACAACACCCATAGCTCTTAGCTGCGGAAGATTCTTGACGAGAATGATTAAGTTATTGCGGAAATTCAAATACGTCTTACGCGGAGAATCTGCATTTAACGTAGCACCACCGAGGTGATACACTTCAGATTTTGGCTCTACCCATACCTCATAACCAGCGCGTTGCATGCGCCAGCATAGGTCTATTTCTTCCATATGTGCAAACAACATTGGGTCCAGCTTACCTGCACGAAGAAAAGCCTCCATATTTACTGCCAAACAAGCGCCAGTCGCCCAGAAAACTGGTCGAGCATCATCATATTGTCCTTGGTCCTTCTCAAGCTCGTATAGCACACGCCCGCGACAAAACGGATATCCTAAAGCATCTATATATCCACCAGAGGCACCAGCGTACTCAAACTTTTCAGGCTCACGTTCCCATCTGATCTTTGGCTGAACTGCCCCACAACCTGGATAATTCTCAAAATGTACTGAAATAGGCTCCAACCACCTTGGAGTTGTTCTAACATCACTATTTAGAAGCACTACATACTTTTCCTTCAATGGCTTTAAACCTTCGTTGTAGCCTCCAGCGTACCCCAAATTTTCGCCGTTTTGGATGATTTGAACCTCTGGAAAATTATTATGAATATAGGAAACGCTGTCATCACTGCTATGGTTATCAATAACATACACAGAATGCGGCTTGCTATCTTGAATAACGCCCGACAAGTATTTTTCTAATAAGGCCTTCCCGTTCCAATTCAGAATGGCAACCGCTATCTTTTCTTTCATCCGCGACTAAAATCTATCAAACCACGTTCCCTGGTTACCAATGATGATTGAATTTGAAATACGCTCACCAAAGTTATCTCTACTGTATTGCGTCGAGGTTGCATCAATATCAGGCCCCGCATTCGTATGTCGCGTCAAATGATACTGCCACTTATGATCTTTCACTTCACCCAATGCGGAACTGTGTATGAGGGTATATTGGCGGCCTATAAGCTCTTGGTCTACAAAGATGAAAACCTGGTTCTGTTGTAACGGTGTGCTTGAACTCCTCAACTGGTCGTATTGCCATACTTGATAAGGGTAATTGCGACCGTCAAACGAACGTTCTTCAACTAGTGAAGGAGCGCCATATTGAAGAAATACTCGACCCATTTGAGATTTATAGCCAGGTACAGTTCTACTACCGAACTCTTGATCCACTTTGTCTACAACAACCAAATACCCGCTCCACGCCTCTAAGGGATCTATGGCATTTTTATCCATCCAAAAATTCACGATAAATGAAGCAATTCTAGCCGTATCCTTGGAATCTTTGAGATTAGTCAAGATACGCCGCTCAGATAAAGAAGCAATGGGTGCAATCATTCGTAAATACTCGTTCACCTTAGACCACTGTCCCCAGCCGTTTTCAAAAACCGCCCTGGTAATATTTACCTCGGGACCATCCCACAGCTGTTGATCAACTTTATCATTGTACCAATAAAATGGGCTAGTGCGCTCGGAAACCGCTTGACCTGTGCTATCGAGCATCTCTATAATAAATTGATACTGACCGCTTTTCTGCTTGGAGAAATTAATTTTCCTATAAACTGTTGTACTCCCCTGCATACAACGTGTAAAACCTGAAGATCCGGGAACAACATTGCCGTAATTATCGGTCAATTTATACTGCAGAATATATTTCCCTGAAGTAACGAACGCCTCGGTGTATATACTCAGGGTCGATTCATTTTCGAAAACCGGTATGCCTAATGACGGTACGGGCACCACTGAAACGCCACGCTTGACGTAATTAGCTGGTACTACATCGACATTATCAAGGAGTATAGGCTGAGACAGCCAAAAATCACTCGATATAAACTCAATAGTATCATTAAAACTCCAGTCACTATTTGATACCTCGTCGTAAAGGAAAATCTCCAGAGGTAGTTTTTGCCCTTCGCCGAATGATTCGAAGGTAAACGTACTTTTCTGCAGCATTAAAGGTGCACTGCTAGCTGAGTCTTTACTGGCATACTCAAAACGAACCACATCAACCTTACCTTCAAAAGATAAGGCCAACTTGAATCTTGCATGCCAAAGGGAGTCATGGTCCCTTTCAAAAGCAATAGTACTCGCATCTAGGGTGCTATAAAAGTCCACGTAGGGACCTTTAACCTCACTAACATATTGGATTGGCTGCAATCCAAAGCGCAACTCTTGTGCTTTAAGTAAAGTGGTTATTGTAAGTAGAAATATTACTTTCAGGTAAGTTTTCATCATCCTCAAAGATAATTGCAAAATTGCCCTTGCAAAACACGAATTCCTGTTTAAATTTGCCGCCCACTCAGGGAGTTCTTGAACTCTCTCGGAGAGATGGCAGAGTGGTCGAATGCACTGGTCTTGAAAACCAGCGTACCGAGAGGTACCGGGGGTTCGAATCCCTCTCTCTCCGCTAAAACATTGAAAACCAGCGCAAAACGCTGGTTTTTTTGTGAGGTACCCAAATCTAGGTTTCTTTTATGTGTGGTACTTTAGCTGTAACTGGACGCAAGGAAGGTCTACCAGATACCACTTGAATCTTAACGACCTTTATCTTGTCAATTTATAGTCTGCAATGTTTCATGTTATTTTCCTTTGAAGAGCTTTCGTACTCCTGTGGCTTTAGCTTTAGGCTTTAGCAAGACATTTTCTTCAAAATCTTCCAGTGGTGTTTCAGAAATAGTTGAATCAAAACCTAAACACTCAACAGTGATATCGCGGGTGGCTGCATTTATTTGGAATTCCCCAACAATCTCGACGACGTCAGGATGTATTCTTAAGGTATTTTGAGCGTCTAAAACAACTGTAGCTCCATCTGGCAAAGTATTCAGTGTACGTTGAATGCTGGCCTTATTCAAAAAGCTTACACTTTCACTAAACTCAATGCGAATAGGTTTACCAGCCTTGTAGCTTGTAATATCGAACTTATATGGAAGTTTGAAATTATCCCATAAGATGTATACGATAGCTACTACTAATCCGAGGGCGATACCCGTAAGAAGATCGGTCATCACAATACCTAAAACGGTAACGGTAAAGGGAATAAACTCGCTCTTTCCCTTCTTCCACATAGCAATAAATAATGCTGGCTTCGCCAACTTCCATCCCACGATCAAAAGAATCGCTGCTAACGCTGCTAAAGGAATCATATTTAAAACCTTCGGAATCGCATAGGCGCAAGTCAACAATAAAGCACTGTGCATTAAAGCCGATGCTTTCGTACGACCACCGCTTTGAATGTTCGCTGAAGAACGCACGATAACTTGAGTAATCGGTAAACCACCTATGAAACCGCTCACAACATTACCAATACCTTGGGCCCACAGTTCTTTATTCGTCGGTGTAACACGCTTGAAGGGGTCTAGTTTATCCGTTGCCTCCACACAAAGCAAGGTTTCTAATGAAGCTACCACTGCCATAGTAACACCAATAGTGTAAATAGCGGGGTTTGCGAACGCGGTCATATCAGGCAAGGTGAATTGGCCTACAAATCCTGATAGACCTTCCGTTACTGGAATCGCCACCATATGATCCGCTCCCAATATCCATCCTTCCTCAGCACCTAAACTCATTGCCAATAAAATCCCAATAACCACTGTTACGAGGGGTCCTTGAATGATCGTAGTGAAGCTTAACTTCTTCATAAATGGACGTTCCCAAAGAATCAATATGACCAGACCAATTGCGGCAATAAGTGTAGCTGTAGGATTCAATGCTTTAAGCATCCATGTTAACTCTGAGAAGGTGTTGTGGCCGTCATGTTGTATGAAAGCAAAATCTCCTTCTGGATCAGCATCATATCCTACAGCGTGCGGAATCTGCTTTAAGAAAATGATAATACCGATACCTGAGAGCATTCCTTTAATTACCGAGGAAGGGAAATAATATCCAATGACCCCGGCACGAAGAGCGCCTAGAATCATTTGTGTAATTCCAGCAACAACTACGGCGGCTAAAAACGTTGGGTAGGCACCAAGTTCTTCAATGGCACCATAAACAATCACTGCAAGTCCGGCCGCAGGTCCACTGACGCCCAGCGGGCTACCACTCAATGGAGCAACAACCAATCCACCTACAATACCAGCTATCAAGCCGGAAAAGAGTGGAGCGCCTGAGGCCAATGCGATCCCTAAACATAGAGGTAAAGCCACGAGAAAGACGACAATCGAACTTGGGATGTCGTATCTAAGATTACGTAAAGGACTATGTTCCATAATTTAAATTATGTTAATACTGCAATTATATTGGATACGTTAATTCGAAGCAACAATTCCCGAACGTATTTATTCCGAGGTTTTGGACTCGTAATCCATTAAATTTTAGCAAAAAAGGCATCTAAAATTGGGCCCAGATTCTGGTTATTCTAGGTAGCTTTTACTTACCGTCTTCGTTAATTAAGACGGGTGCATTGCCGTCTGTAATGATCAGCTTAGCGTTCGGAGATGAGCTCAGCTTTTCCAAAACTTCCAAGGATCTCCATTTTATGATTTCATCAGATAACCCTTCAGCCAGTACCTGCTGTGCATCTCTTACACCCTGCGCTTCAATCTTCTTGCGTTGTGCCTCAAGACGCTCTTGTTGCAGTTCAAACTCCATACGCTGAGCGATTTGCTCTGCCTCGAGCTTGCTTTCAATCGCCTCGTACAATCCCGGTGGCAATGAAATTGACTTCATCAAAACGCTTTCAATCACAAATCCTCTATGAATCAATAAACTATCCATATGAGATTTGATGGCATCTTCTATCACTGCGCGCTGGCCGCTGTGCATGTCCTTAGCCATATAGCGGGAACAGACATCGGCAGCAGCAGACCTAAATACGGACAGGATCATCACATTTTCGTAGCGCTCTCCTACCGTTTGAATAACATTTGGCGCTTGGCTAGACTGGATGTGGTATAGGATAGAGATTTCTGCAAGTACATTCAACCCTTCTTTAGACGGTAGGTTCAAACGAACCTCAAGGTTCACAGTCCTTGTTGGAACAACCACTACTCTAGTAATTAGAGGATTTACAGTCATCAGACCTGGCTGAAAGGCTTTTGGCTTCAGCTTTCCTAAGGTAGATTTCACCCCTACATAACCTGGATCTACAATTACACAGGAAGAAAGAAAAGCAAGAGCTAATACTGCAAATAATCGTTTCATAAGTTTGATTTTTTAGGTAACGATAAATTTAACGCAAATGTTGCACCAAA
>CAJWZE010000076.1 GCA_913049845.1 uncultured Cryomorphaceae bacterium | reverse complement strand
AGCAGCATTCTATTCGGTTATCGTCCTAATCACATTGATTTTTAGTTTGCGCTTGTTCAACATTCAGATTATGAATGACGAATATGCGGCACGGGCAGAACGCAATGCTACGCAGGCTGAAAAGCTTTACGCGCCGCGCGGTTACATCTACGATCGCAACGGTCAGCTCATGGTGGGTAATAGCCCGACATATGACCTTATGATTAGCCCGTATTTAATCAAAGATTTAGATACTATACAGCTTGGTCAATTGCTCGATCTAGAGGTCTCAGATATCAAAAAGCGTCTTGAGAAAGCCAAGAAGTACAGCTATTTCCGCAGTAGCATGTTTATGAAAATGCTACCCAAAGAGCACTACGCGAGAATCAATACAGAACTAAAAAAGTTTGCCGGCTTCTACCCTCAAAAACGCATCTTAAGAAACTATCCAAAGGCAGGTGCCGCCAACGTAGTGGGATTTATTGGAGAGGTCAATACGGACTTTATCCGTAAAAATGTAGGATATTCTATGGGAGACCTTTCAGGAAAAAGTGGGATTGATAAGAGTTATGAAAATGTACTTAGGGGCCAACACGGAAAGCGGTTTTACACAGTTGACCATAGGAATCGCAGAATAGGAAACTGGCAAGAGGGGGCTCATGATGTGCTACCGGAGCCCGGAAAGGATTTGATAAGCAGTATTGATTTAGATCTTCAGTTGTTTGGGGAACGTTTAATGAGCGGGAAACGCGGAAGTATTGTTGCTATAGAGCCTCAAACTGGAGAGATCCTCGCAATGGTAACTGCACCGAGTTACGATCCGAACGAATTGGTTGGGCGGTTACGGAGTAGAAATTATACCTCGCTCTACTACGATAGCATTAATAAGCCACTCTTTGACAGAGGAATCTTAGCTGAATATCCACCAGGATCACCATTCAAATTGGTTGGGGCGCTCATAGGTCTCCAAGAAGAGGTGATTACCCCTAGAACAACATTGACCTGCAGAAACGGTTGGCATTACGGGAGCTTGACAGTTACATGTCACTGTAAGGGCGGATCGCTGAATTTGAGAAAAGCCATTTCAGAAAGTTGCAACAACTACTTCTGCTCGGTCTACCAACGTTCAGTGGACTATGGAGGTGATTCTCGTAAGGGCCTAGAAATATGGTCGAACCACGTGAAGAGTTTCGGCCTTGGTAAATACCTCGGTAATGACTTACCCACGGGAAAGAAAGGGTTGGTTCCTGATGTTGCATTCTACGATAGATTTTTGGGATACACGGGTTGGAAGGGGGCCACCTCTGTGAGTAACGGCATTGGTCAAGGCGAATTATTGGCAACTCCCATTCAAATGGCAAATATGGCAGCTGCCATTGCGAACCGAGGTTACTATTACACGCCTCACATCATTAAAAGCGTTGACGGTTCAAAGATAGACAGCGTATTCCTCAATCCGAAGTATACAACCATTGATAGTATCCATTTTGAGACTGTTATTGAAGGAATGTACGATGTATTTGAGAATGGTACTGCTGAGGCCGTACGCTTGGATCACATTTCTCAATGCGGAAAGACGGGTACAGCACAAAATCCGCACGGTCAAGACCACAGTATCTTCGTAAGCTTTGCGCCGAAGGACAATCCAATGATTGCCATTGCAGTCATTATTGAAAACGGTTATTGGGGGTCAAGATGGGCAGCACCTATATCGAGTCTGATGACAGAGCTCTACTTGAGCGATACAATCACAAGGCCGAGGCTAGAGCAACGTATGTTGGAAGGAAATCTACATAAAGAATACCGTAAACAGCATTTGGCCATTCATGGAGAAGATAGCACTTACAAAGCAAACTTTTAATGGGATACGGCAATAGAAACAGAAATCGTATTGGGTTCGATTGGGTTTTGGTCAGCCTCTACTTTCTGCTTTGCATATGGGGCTGGATAAGTATTTACGCTGCCGTCTATATCGAAGAGTCGGCTAGTATTTTCTCCTTGGACCAGGAATACGGCAAACAAGGCTTATTCATCTTAGGAGCACTTTTAATCATATTCTTCACTATGATTACCAACTACCGCATATGGACGAATTTTGCACCCCTTTGGTATGCATTGAGCATACTTCTTTTGATCCTGGTTTTGTTTGTAGGAAAGAAAATTGGTGGTGCTCAAAGTTGGTTCGGCTTGGGAGGATTCAGCCTGCAACCGTCTGAAGTAGGAAAATTTGCTACTGCATTGATGTTGGCTTTCTACGCAAGCTTACCGAGAAAGACCATGAAGAATTGGCAGGATAGGATTTTTGGGCTCTCCATATTAGGAGTACCAGGTATCCTTATAGCTTTACAGCCAGATATGGGCTCAACATTGGTTTATCTGAGTTTAATCTTTGTTGTCTATCGCGCCGGAATGCCTGGCTACTATATCGGCATAGCACTCTCAGGTGTCGCACTGGCAGTAGCTGGGCTAGTACTTCCATTGAAAACTGCACTCGTCGCCTTAGGAATACTTGCATTCGTGATTTTTCTATTTCTACCCAAACAACGTCACTACCTATTATACAACGCCTTCTTCACTAGCATGTCCGTGGCGATTACGTACGGTGTAGGCTTTGTTATGGAACAAGTCTTGGCACCGCACCAGCAAATACGGATTAGGGTATTATTGGGCCTAGAAAACGATCCCTCGGGGGCGGGCTACAATACCTTACAGTCCCTAATTGCTATTGGCTCTGGAGGATGGACTGGTAAGGGATTCTTAAATGGCACACAGACCAAATTAGACTTTGTTCCGGCGCAAAGCACGGACTATATTTTTTGTACCGTTGGTGAGGAATGGGGATTTTTGGGCACCTTCTTACTAATGCTGGCCTTCGGACTACTCATTGGCCGTATTATTTTGCTCTCTGAGCGTCAGAAAGATAATTTCAGCCGATTCTACGGCTACGGCGTGGCAAGTATTTTCTTGACCCATTGGGTAATCAATATAGGCATGACAATCGGTCTATTCCCAACCGTAGGTATTCCTCTTCCATTTTTCAGCTATGGTGGCTCCTCTCTTTGGGGCTTCACCCTATTGTTGTTCATCTTTATAAAACTAGACGGCGAACGCCAGAACAGGCTTTCTTAACGCATCTAGAATAAACCTTTTTATAGCTAAAACTCGCATAAACGCTCTTCCAATCGGTAGACGTAATAGCGCCCTAATGGCTTAAAAAGCCGCTACGAGGGGCGGCTTTTTTACCTTTCAACGCTGCTTAGAACATAAAGTGACGCTTGTCCTCGATATCTGCTTTGTCTTGTAATGCTTTATATGCTTGCACACTTACCAAATTTCTTAGACTCTGTTGGGTTGTGCGCGCTTGGTTAGAGAAATCTATAATAGGTGCAGGTTGTGCTGGCTGAGTAATTGCAACGAATGCCCCACTTTCTCCAGCGATCACACCGCTTAGTTCACCTGGTGGCATTCCGCAAACTGTCCCCACTACCTTGGCTTCATTACCTACACCTGCAATGTTAGCTTGACCCACCTTGAAGTTCAAGGTACGCACCTGCTTGCCAGCAGCGCTAGCAACATCCTCAATACTTGCAGCAGCACTAAGGGCAGCCTCAAGACGTGCTGTAATGATTGCCTTTTTAGCTTCTTTCTTTACAGCTTCCAAACATTGTGCAGCAACAGACTCATAAGGAGTTATTCCCTCTTCTAGTTTGTCCGTAAGGATAACTACCACGTATCCCTTACCGTCATTTTCCAATAGACCGATGTTTCCGATCTTACGATCTTCATCCCAAGCCCACCGTACAACTCGACGAGAAGTACCCAAACCAGGAACTATTTCTTCAAACTGTGCGAGGTTTCTTGCAGGACGCAAAGACAAGCCTTGCTTCGTGGCTAACACGCGGTAGTCATCAGCACTCTGTGCAGATGCTGCGTAATTAGACGCTTGACCGTACAATGCCTGAATAGTTTCATCAGATGGCAGTACTTCACGAATCACTTGGCCAATTTTGTATGCTTGGTTCGCTCCTCTCTGGTCAGTGATTTCAATGATGTGGAAACCAAACTGCGTTGGTACCAAACCTAAATCTCCTTCCTTACCGAAGTAACAGAAATTTTCAAATGGCTTCGCCATCATACCGCGACCAAAATATCCTAAGTCACCACCTTTCTCCTTAGCAACAACGTCTGAAGAATATTCCTGACTCACTGCTTCGAAAGCTGATGGGTTGTCCTGCAAGTATGCAAACAAGCTATCTACCAAAGTTTTAGCTTCCACCGGTGTACGAGTTATACTTGGATCTACTCGAGTAGCACCTGCAAATGGAATCAAAATGTGACGCGCCTGAACACTATCCGCTAAAAATTTCTTATCAACCAGTTTTACTACAGAGAACGAACCTCTAAAATCAATCGGCCCTTTTTGGTAACCTACATCTTGGCCGTCAACGAGCGTATCAATACCTGTACCCACCAACTGATCGATGGTAAAATATTCAGGGTTAAAACGAACATCGCTGTGCAAATTTACAAAGACACTATCGTCTTCTGCAGAGAACCACTCCAGTGAGAGTGCTGCAAGTTCTGACTTCAGGGCATCACGATCTGCTTGAGATGGTGCTAATGGGAAGTTGATGTACTCAATATTGCGACCGTCTTTCTGAGTAAACTCGTCCTTGTGTAAATTATAGTACTTTTTAGCATTCGCTTCCGATACGTCAATCTCGTCTTCGTTGACATCGATATAAGGCACATAAACGTACTGTGCCGAGTGCTGAGCGTCGCTGCGTGCAAACTCTGCCGCCACCAATGAAGACGGCATAAATACTGCCTTTTCAATCGCATTGGTGAATTTGAAGTTTTTCGCTTGATTAACAACAGCGTTCTCAAAAGACAACCACTGCGTCCACATTTCTGCGCTCTGCTCAGTAACATTTTTGTTATCACGAACCTGTGCTAAGTAGCTTTTGAACATATTCTCGTCAAACTGACCGTTGGCACCTGCGAAGCTTTGGCGGATGTTTGGATTATTGATAATATCAAGGTAGATCTCCTGCTCAGATACGCTCATATCCGCTGCGTCTAATTCTTCGCCAAGGATAGCATCTGACATAAAGTTGGTCCAAACAAAGTTTACCAACTGCACGCTAGAAGTATTCGCGTATGTTTCAGGATTACCTGCTCTGAGCTCCTCCATCTTCTTGCTCACTTCCTGACGCGATAACTCCACGCCATTTACTGAACCAACTATATTTGGATCTCCAAAAAACTTCGAACCTCCCGACTTAAACAAGTCGCCAAGTAAGAATGCCAAAAGTGCTACAAACACTACAACGATCAATAAACCTGAGCGTTGTCTGATACGTTCAATTGTTGCCATTATTATGCAATTATTGTGATGAGTCTGCGAATATAAGATTTTGAGCCAATTAAATGGCCTTTACAAGGACCTCTTCGAGCCTATTGAATGTAGTTTTTTCTACGATAAACAAGTATTGGTCACTTCGCACAACCGTACCCTTGGTGGGGATGCTTTGGTACACATCTAAAATGTACCCTCCTAAGGTGTTATAATTCTCACTTTCAGGGATACTCAATCCCCACTTTTCATTGATATCGCCTACCTCTAAACGAGTAGAGAACAACCACTCATTAGGCCGAACTTCCTTCTCCAGAAGTGCCTCGGCATCGTGTTCATCTTCAATCTCACCAAAAATTTCTTCAATAACATCTTCCAATGTGATCATCCCGCTCGTTCCACCGTGCTCGTCCAACACAATGGCGATATTACGCTTTTCCTTGGTAAATAAATTCAGGATTTCATCTGCCTTCATGCTCTCCGGGATAAAACTCACCGGGCGCAATACGCGCTGGAGATTCTCCGGCCTTCGGAAGAGCTCAAATGCATGCACATAACCAATAATTTTATCGACGTTTTCGTTGAATACAAGGAGTTTGGAATAACCGCTTTCTATAAATAAAGCATGTACCTCTTTAAGGTCAGTGTTCACCTCTACCCCTTTAATTTCCGTACGAGGAATCATGAATTCTCTTGCCTTTGTCTCAGGGAAATCCAAGGCATTCTTAAAGAATTCTAATTCAGGATCAACCTCTTCATCACTTTCAACAGAGTTGGGCACTCTTTCTCTGATAAAATGGTCCAATTCCACACGCCCGAAGTCATTGCTTTCCTCTTCTACCTCCATTCTAAAGATGTGCTTCAAGAAAAATTGACTGAAACCCAATAAAAGTGCGCTAGGTACTCGAAGTACCCAGAAAATCAAATAGGCCGGAACACTCAATATCTTCATCAGCCCTTCGGCATTTTGACGAAAAACCGTCTTTGGTAAAAATTCAGCGAAGACGAGGATTATAATCGTTGAGATGGAGGTTTCCGCGAGTAGGACTATGTATTCGAATGCAGACCACTGCTCAAAATAGGGTGCCATGAACTGGTGCATGTAGTTCCCATATAAGACCAGCGCGACGTTGTTCCCAACCAAAATTGCCGCAATAAATGCCGCTGG
>CAJWZE010000075.1 GCA_913049845.1 uncultured Cryomorphaceae bacterium | reverse complement strand
GCAATGAGAACTGGCTAATCTTCGCAGAGGCGAACAACATTGCCGAAGAGTTCTTGCACGTAGCTACACAAGCTCCACAACCGATGCAGGTTGCAGCGTCAAAAGCCTTGTCTGCATTTTCCTTGGTTACAGGAATAGCGTTTGCATCAATAGTATTGCCAGAGGTATTTACAGAGATGAATCCTCCGGCACGCTGAATGCGGTCAAAAGCAGAACGGTCTACCATCAAGTCTTTGATGATAGGGAACGCCTTGGCGCGGAACGGCTCAATGTAAATAGTATCACCACTCTTAAATTCACGCATGTGCAACTGACACGTAGTGATTTTGCGGCCTGGTCCGTGTGCTTCACCATTGATGAAGAGCGAACACATACCACAGATGCCCTCACGACAGTCGTGATCAAACACTACCGGCTCAATGCCTTGGTCGATAAGCTGCTCATTCAAGTAATCGAGCATTTCAAGAAAGCTCATGTCCTCCTCTACACCCAAGATTGGGTAAGTTTTCATTTCACCCTTTGCTTCAGGGCCTACTTGTCTCCAGATCTTTAATGTTAAATCCATAGTCTGAATTATTTATACGAACGAGTCTTCAATTCAACATTCTCGAAAGTCAATTCTTCTTTGTGCAATTTGGCTTCAGCTGGTACTCCAGTGAATTCCCAAGCACTTACAAAAGTGAAGTTTTCGTCATCACGAAGGGCCTCACCTTCCTGGCTTTGGTACTCCTCACGGAAGTGTCCACCGCAGCTTTCATTGCGCTCAAGCGCGTCTTTCGCCATCAACTCTCCGAGTTCGATAAGGTCAGCTACACGACCCGCCTTATCCAATTCTGGGTTCATGCCATTGGCTGAACCTAAAACACGAACATCAGCGTAGAACTCTTCGCGTAACGCTTGGATATCGGCAATGGCTTGCTTCAATCCTTTCTCGTTACGAGCCATACCTACCTCATTCCACATGATCTTACCAAGACGCTTGTGGAAGAAGTCAACAGATTTAGTACCATTGTTATTAATGAACTTATCTGTACGTTCACGAACGATTTTTTCTGCTTCTTCAAATTCAGGAGAATCTATAGAAATAGCTCCTGTGCGAATGTCCTTGCTCAAGAACTCACCGACCGTATAAGGTGCTACGAAGTATCCGTCTGCAAGGCCCTGCATCAATGCTGAGGCACCAAGGCGGTTTGCACCGTGGTCTGAGAAGTTGGCCTCACCCAAGGCGAAGCAGCCCGGAATCGAAGTCATCAAATTATAATCTACCCATAGACCGCCCATCGTATAGTGTACTGCCGGGTAGATCATCATTGGCTCCTTGTACGGGTTAGATGCAGTGATTTTCTCGTACATCTGGAAGAGGTTCCCGTATTTGGCTTCAACGACCTTCTCACCCAACGTTTTAATATCGACATCAGATGGATTTTTCACCCCTTTTACAAGCGCTTCCTCTTTTCCGTAACGTAAAATTGCTGCTGCGAAATCAAGGTATACTGCTTCCCCTGTCTTGTTTACACCGTAGCCCGCATCACAACGTTCCTTTGCTGCACGAGAGGCAACATCACGAGGTACAAGGTTACCGAAGGCCGGGTAACGGCGCTCAAGGTAGTAATCTCTATTTTCTTCAGCGATGTCGTTCGGGTGAAGTTTACCCGCGCGAATGGCCTCCGCATCTTCTTTCTTAGCAGGCACCCAAATACGACCATCATTACGTAAGGACTCTGACATCAAGGTCAACTTACTTTGATTCTCACCACTTACTGGAATACAAGTCGGATGAATCTGCGTGAAACAAGGATTCGCCATATAGGCACCTTTACGGTGTGCTTTCCAAGCAGCAGTTACGTTCGAACCCATTGCATTCGTTGATAGGAAAAATACATTTCCATAGCCCCCAGTACAAAGAAGTACTGCGTGTGCACTGTGGCGCTCAAATTCCCCTGTAACCAGGTTCTTCGCTATGATACCGCGAGCTTTACCGTTTACCACAACGAGCTCCTGCATTTCGTGACGCGCAAACATTTTCACACGACCCTTAGCAATCTGACGGTTCAATGCAGAGTAGGCACCCAATAGCAATTGTTGGCCTGTTTGACCTTTTGCATAGAAAGTACGACTTACCTGGACACCACCAAAAGAGCGGTTGTCTAGCAAACCACCATAGTCGCGTGCGAAAGGAACACCTTGAGCGACACACTGGTCAATTATATTGCGGCTTACCTCAGCCAAACGGTGAACGTTGGATTCTCTTGAACGGTAATCACCGCCTTTGATCGTATCGTAGAAAAGACGGTATACCGAATCACCATCGTTCTGGTAATTCTTGGCTGCGTTGATGCCCCCTTGTGCTGCAATAGAGTGCGCACGGCGAGGTGAATCCTGGAAACAGAATGCTTTCACGTTATACCCCATCTCAGCTAAAGAAGCTGCTGCAGAAGAACCGGCTAGACCGGTACCTACGATGATTACATCTATTAATCTTTTGTTTGCAGGCGATACTAATGGAATCTCGCCTTTGTGCTTTGTCCACTTTTCGCCTAATGGGCCCGCTGGAATCTTAGAATCTAATGCCATAGTAAGGGAGTTATAGTTCTTGACCTGGTTGAACAACAAATAAGAATATCGCTACAGCAATAAATCCTGCTGGAATCAACCATGCGAAAGCAGTCATCATTTTGTTAATCAGCGGTGTGTATTTCGGATGGTTTACACCCAAAGATTGAAACGCGCTCGAAGCACCGTGACTCAAGTGGAGGGCCAAACCTGCAAGAGCTACCACGTAGAAAGCAGTATACCACCACTGTTCAAAGGCAGTTACTGTTAAAGTCCAAAGATCTTTATTGCCATTGGGATCAGTACCAAGCTTACCGAAGTGCATTTCATACCAGAAGCTCTTCATGTGGACGACAATAAAGAATAGCGTGAGTAAACCAAGAAGTGCCATCTTACGAGAAGCCCAAGAAGTATTTATCCCTTGATTTTCTTTTACGTAACCCACAGGACGTGCGGCTCTATTTTGGCGGGCGAGCATAATCCCATCCACAGTGTGAAGTATTACAGAAGCATAGGTGAGGTATGAAAGAATTTTTACTAAAGGAAAAGTGGTCATAAACTTACCGTATTCATTGAAAGCAAGTTGACCTTCTTCGCCTATTACAAAGAGCTGAAGGTTACCCAATAAGTGCCCTACCAAAAATGTACACAAAAACAATCCAGTAGCCGCCATCCAGTACTTGCGAGCTAGTGAAGAGCCGAAAAGCCCTTTCGATGTTGATGCCATAAGCAATTTAAAGTTTATTAGCCTAATTTTAGCTTTTCAAA
Organism: uncultured Cryomorphaceae bacterium; assembly: GCA_913049845.1. Taxonomy (GTDB): domain Bacteria; phylum Bacteroidota; class Bacteroidia; order Flavobacteriales; family Schleiferiaceae; genus UBA10364. Next base: position 3,324 of record CAJWZE010000075.1, on the reverse strand, counting down.
TTTACGACACAGACTTTTGTCTACATTGGAAACATGATGAAAATCACCATAGAACGTATCTAAATTAATATAGTCGAGACCTAAGATGAGATATCACCAACTGAAGAGCCAGATTTTTATTGAGAATCGTAAAAAATTTACGAGGATGATGAAGCCAAATTCAATGGCTATTTTTACCTCGAATGATATATACCCAACCAGTGCAGATGGGCATCTTCCGTTCAAGCAGCACAGCGATATTTTATACCTCAGTGGTGCTGATCAAGAAGAAAGTATTCTCGTCTTATTCCCAGATGCTCATAAAGATAGCCTTCGAGAAGTTTTATTTCTGAAGGAAACTAATGACCTCATCGCGGTTTGGGAAGGGGCGAAATACACTAAGAGTCAGGCGTTCGACATCAGTGGTATTAAAACCGTTTTCTGGCTGTCAGAGTTTGAAAGAGTGTTCAACGAAATGGCCGTCAAAGCCGATCGAATTTACCTCAATGGTAACGAGCATCTGAGAGCGCATATTGACACTGAATTACGCCAAGACCGAATGAACAATTGGATCAAAGAGCACTATCATACGCACGAATTTGAGCGCAGCCAACCCCTTTTACACCGCGTAAGAGGCACAAAATCGGAACTCGAACTTGAGGTAATGCGTAAAGCAGCAGAGATCACGACGAAGGGATATAAACGTATTTTGAAATACATGAAACCGGGTGTATGGGAGCACGAATTAGAGGCAGAATTCATGCACGAGTTTTTGATAAACAGAAGCCGTGGATTCGCTTACACGCCAATCATAGCTTCCGGAAATAATGCCAATGTGCTTCACTACATTGAAAACAATGACAAGTGCCACGACGGTGATCTCGTGCTATTCGATGTAGGTGCCGAGTATGGAAACTACACATGTGATGTAACGCGCTGTTTTCCGGTCAATGGAAAATTCACGGCTCGCCAAGCCGAAGTTTATAGTGCAGTTTTAAGTGTGCATGAAGGAGCTATTGAATTGCTTCGTCCTGGTATTATGCTCGACGATTACCACAAGAAGGTAGGTGAGCTGATGACCGTAGAGCTCTTGAAATTGGGATTGATCAGTGACGAAGATGTGACGAATGAAGATCCGGCTTGGCCAGCGTACAAGAAGTACTTTATGCACGGTACCAGCCACTATTTAGGGTTGGATGTGCACGACTACGGGTTGTGGACTATTCCTGTTGAGGAAGGTATGGTCTTTACCGTGGAGCCAGGCATCTATATCCCCGAGGAAGGTCTTGGTATTCGTATTGAGGACGATATAGTTATAACGAAAGACGGCCATGAAAACTTGACTCGGGAAATTCCCAAGACTTTGGAAGAAATCGAGGCTTTTATGTCCAGGTGATGAATAGTATTCAATATCAAGGCGCGCCCGTATTTTACCAAGCTACAGGGGCACCTTCTTCTTTACCCACACTCGTTCTGCTCCACGGGTTTTTGGAGGACAGCAGAATGTGGAACGGCCTGGTTAAACGCTTTGAAAAGCTGGGAGAGGTCGTTCGAGTCGATCTGCCTGGTCACGGTCAAAGTGGAAATTTAAGTGAAGTACACTCTATGGAAGATGTTGCCGATGCTATTCGTAAGGTAATTGATGTTCTTGGCTTGAAAAAACCCGTTATACTAGGACATAGCATGGGCGGCTATGTTGCATTGGCCTATGCGGAGTTGTACGATAACTTGAGCGGGCTAGGATTATTTTTCTCCACGCCGCATGCCGATAGCCCGGCACGCAAAATAATGCGAGAGAAAGCAGAGGTCCTCGTGCTACAAAATAGAAAATCATTTATTCGCGCTGCGATTCCGCAGCTTTTTAGTGCCGAGTTAAGGACGCATTTAAGCGAAAAAATTGCGCAACAGATTGAGTACAGTTTAGAAATGGGCGTGGAGGGCGTCATTGCAGCCATTCATGGAATGAAAATTCGAGCGGACAGAACCCGACTGCTGTTTGACCCACCAAAATCATTGAGACCAAAAAAGATTGGCGTATTTGCGGGAGAATCAGATACTGTTATTCCTATTGCAGACGTGCAAGAATGGATAGATGCACCGGGAATTGGATACAAGTTCATTTCCACCCGCGGCCACATGGGACATCTGTCCGACACAGAGAATTGTGCCACAGCTGTGTTAGAGTGGTGGTCCACATTTCAAAGGTAAGCCAATAAAAAGGCGCCAAGTGGGGGGGCTATTTATGTGTTTGCAGAAATTTTAAACGACACCTTGGTCGAGCATTGCATCTGCGACTTTTACAAAGCCTGCAATGTTTGCGCCACCCACGTAATCAATAGAACCATCTTCACGAGTACCGTATTTCACACAAGCTGCGTGGATATCTTTCATGATTCTATTCAAATGGCCGTCTACCTCTTCACGGGTCCAGCTCATTCGCAAGGAATTTTGGCTCATCTCCAGACCTGAAGTTGCTACACCACCTGCATTCGATGCTTTACCCGGAGAGAAGAGCACTCCATTGCTTTGGAAAATTTCAACGGCCTCAGGAGTACACGGCATATTTGCCCCTTCACCCAAAGCGATAATTCGATTATTTACCAGGGCCTGTGCGTCATTCCCCTTCAATTCATTTTGAGTTGCACACGGCAACGCAACATCCGCTTGAACGTTCCATGGAGTACCCTCAGCGAAGGTGATATTATCGAACGCTTCGGCAGCCTCTTGAACGCGACCACGGCGCACATTCTTAAGCTCCATAATAAATTCCAACTGCTCACGGCTCAAGCCATCATCACAAACAATGTGTCCCGAAGAATCTGATAGGGTAATGACTTTAGCTCCTAATTCATGGCATTTTTCGGCGGCGAATTGTGCCACATTACCAGAACCAGAGATCACTACGTGCTTGCCTTCAAAGTTGTCGCCTTTGGTGGCCAGCATTTCTTTGGTAAAGTATACCGTTCCATAACCTGTCGCTTCCGGACGTATCAAAGAACCGCCCCAGCTTAGGCTCTTTCCAGTCAATACACCGGTGAATTCGTTGCGAAGTCGCTTGTATTGACCGAACATATATCCAATCTCACGACCACCAACGCCGATATCACCGGCTGGAACATCGGTATCTGGTCCGATATGGCGGCTCAACTCAGTCATAAACGACTGACAGAAGCGCATCACCTCGGCGTCCGATTTGCCTTTGGGATCAAAGTTTGACCCACCTTTACCACCGCCCAATGGCAGCGTAGTGAGTGCGTTTTTAAAGATTTGCTCGAAGCCCAAGAACTTGAGTACCCTCAAATTCACCGTTGGATGGAACCGCAATCCACCTTTGTACGGACCAAT
>CAJWZE010000074.1 GCA_913049845.1 uncultured Cryomorphaceae bacterium | reverse complement strand
CTAAGGTTCCGTGGCCGAGTGGCTAGGCACTGGTCTGCAAAACCAGCTACAGCGGTTCGAGTCCGCTCGGAACCTCAAAATTAGAAAAGCCTTGGTTCGTGATGTGAACTGGGGCTTTTTATTTAAAATAAGGCTGCGTTAGCTATGACGTAGCGAAGAAATTCGCAGAAAACAAACGTCCTACCAAACCTACATCAGTGTGTTTTCAACAGATTTAGATCGTCGTTTATAACAAATAATCTGTTGTCATCCATTTACTTTCGCCGCTAGAGATTACACTTCCTACAAGTTTCTTTTGATCCTCTCCCGTAGCAACCACTGTGCGAATCGAAAAGCTTCTCAATGCATCGTGTACGCTCAATGTAGCAACAGCACTGTCCTTTCGACCCGTAAATGGCAAATAGTCTGGTCCGCGTTGGCATGCTGCATTTATATTCACACGACACACCTGGTTTACCATATTATCTACGGCATAGGCAATTGTCGCTTCGTTTTCACTAAATAGGCTACACTGCTGACCATAATCAGATTTGGAAATCGAATCCATTACCTCTTCCAAATTGTCATACTCTACAATCGGCACTACGGGACCAAATTGCTCCTCGTGGAAAATATCCATACCGCTGTTTATTGGAAACAGTACCGTCGGGAAGAACGCTGTGTCGCTAACCGCACCAGCATTTGTGTTCATTACCACCGCGCCTTTAGCAATAGCGTCATCTACATAGGCTTGCATTTGCTCGACCTTGTTGCGTTCTGGCAGCGGTGTTAACATGGAGTCTGTTTGTGGATGGTTTAGTTTTAGCGCATCCACAGCCTTGCAGAATTTTTTTATAAACTCCTTGCTAACGCCCTTGTGAACAAAAATCAACTTGAGCGCTGTACAACGTTGCCCATTATAAGACAAAGCGCCATTAACACATTGCTTAACCGCAAGGTCAATATTCGCGTCATCGAACACGATGCCAGGGTTCTTGGCCTCTAATCCTAACACCTGGCGTAACCTGTTTGGCTTAGGGTGCTGGGCAACTAGGGCATTCGAGCTTTTGGAATTTCCAATGAGAGCAAGGACATCTACGTCGCCCGTCTTCATAATTGGGCCGGCTAACGTGCGTCCTCGGCCGAAAAGAATATTTACTACTCCCGCGGGAAACGCCTGCTTGAATGCCTCAAGTAATGGTGTCAACAGCAACACACCGTATTTAGCCGGCTTAAAAATAATGGTGTTACCCATCAAGACAGACGGGATTAACAAACAAAATGTCTCGTTCAAGGGATAATTATACGGACCCAAACAAAGCACAACGCCGAGCGGCCCTCTTCGTACCTGAGAAATAATAGAACCTTGACGAGCCACCCTTGATCCGCGCCTGTTGAGCTCTTTAAACTCTTCGATAGTATCTTGTATATAGTCTACCGTACGATCGAACTCCTTGTAGGCAGAGCTCTTGTTTTTGGCAATCTCCCACATCAAAAATGTACTCACCTCCTCGCGCTTTGTCTTCATAATCTCTAAGAACTTTTCCATCGCGCTAATACGCTCTGAAGCACTAGCAGTAGGCCAATAACCGCGGCCATTGTTGTACGCTGCTTTTGCCGCGGCCAGCGCTTTCAGACCGGTACCTTCGTCCAGGGTGGGCGCCTCTCCCAAATATTGTTTCTGGGTGATTCCATCAGAATTAATGGATCCCATAGGGCTGTAGACTTGTTCCATATTGCCATTCCAGGTGAGCATTTTACCATCAATTAAGTAGTGCTTCCAGGACACGGGGGACGGAGCTTCAAACTGTTGAATTTGCTTAGCTAAATCTTTAGCGCTCATAGTAAGAATACGATTTTATTAATAGCCCTAACATAATTGTTTTTGCTCGCTTTGGGCTTACGAAAAGTCCATCCAGTAGACTTATACTGTTTGTCTTCTAAAACAGTTGATTTAGGACATTTTTTTAACGCACAATCAGTTATATTGTTTAGGGTAAACACCGCAGTAAATTCCACCGTCCCTTTTGTAACTTAGAAAAAATCCTATCCAAGATGACCCTATACCCAATACACACAGGTTGTTTCAAGCTTGACGGCGGCGCTATGTTCGGCGTTGTTCCCAAGGGCTTGTGGGAAAGAACCAATCCGGCAGACGAAAAAAACCTCTGCACTTGGGCTATGCGCTCTCTACTTATCGAAGACGATAATCGGCTAATTTTAATTGACACAGGAATTGGCGACAAACAGAGTGAAAAGTTCTTCAGTCATTATTGCTTACACGGAAACCACAGCCTTGACGCTTCTCTAGCACTTCACGGCTTTAATCGCAATGATATCACAGATGTTTTCCTCACGCACCTTCACTTTGACCATGTTGGTGGCGCGGTACAATGGAACAAGGACCGCACAGGATACGAACCGGCGTTTCAAAACGCACTTTACTGGACCAATGCTCGACACTGGAAATGGGCAACTAAACCCAATGCTCGGGAAAAAGCGAGCTTCCTAAAAGAAAACATTCTGCCGCTCAAAGAAAGCGGGCAACTACGGTTCATTGAGGCTGCGGAAGACGCACATAGAGTAGACACCGGTTTGGGATTCGACGCATTCGTGGTAAACGGACATACTGACGCCCAAATGTGCCCAATACTGAAATACAAAGGCAAAACGCTTGTGTTTATGGCAGACCTCTTGCCTTCAACCGGGCACATCCCATTACCATATGTCATGGGGTATGATACACGTCCACTGCTTACTCTTGACGAACGAAAAAGAATCCTTACCGAGGCTGCTGAGAGAGGGTACCATCTGTTCCTGGAACACGATGCATACAACGAAGTGTGTACGCTTCAATTGACAGAAAAAGGGCCGCGCCTGCATGAAAATGGCCGATTAAATCACTTTATGTAATGCTGAACCAATGAAAAAACTCCTTTCACTTTTTTTCGCCTTCGTCGCAATGGGCGCTCACGCCCAATATTGGCAACAAGCAGTTAATTACGAAATGTATATTGATCTCGATGTTGAATCTCATCAATACAACGGAACAAGCACCATCACTTACAAAAATAACAGCCCAGACACCCTTCGAAAGGTATACTTCCACCTATACTTCAACGCTTTCCAGCCGGAGAGCATGATGGATGTGCGTAGCCGAACAATCGAGGACCCGGACCGCCGTGTCCAAGACCGTATTTATGGCTTGAGTGCCAAGGAAATAGGCTACCAAGATGTTCAGTCGCTGACCCAAAACGGTATGGAAACTTCCTGGTCGGTGAGAGGAACTATACTAAAAGCTGATCTAGCAAAACCTATAACTCCTGGAGACTCAACCATATTTGAATTGGCTTGGAACGCTCAAGTGCCTTTGCAAATTCGTCGTTCGGGACGCGATAATAAAGAGGGGATTGATTTTACGATGACGCAATGGTATCCAAAGCTTGCCGAATACGACGAGGATGGGTGGCACCCTGATCAATACGTAGGTCGCGAGTTTTACGGCGTTTGGGGAGATTTCGATGTAACTATTGATGCGCATCGCGATTATCTAATCGGCGGCACTGGTGTTATTCAAAATCCTGATCAGGTAGGTTTCGGCTACGGCGGAGTGGAAAAGGTGCGCGTTCGTAAGAATAAAAAGCGGCGCTGGCACTTCAAAGCAGAGGGTGTTCACGACTTCGCTTTTGCGGCAGATCCCGATTATGTTCACCGGCAAATAAATATTCAAAATGGCCCAATAGTACATCTTTTGTTTGATCCGAAAACGGCGAATGAAGACAACTGGGAGCTGCTAAAAACAGCTTATTTACAGAGGTACTTTGACTTTATGGCCGCTAATTTTGGAGCATACCCCTACCCCCAATTCTCAATCATTCAAGGCGGCGACGGCGGAATGGAATACCCGATGTGTACAATGATTCTAGGGGGCGGAGATAAATTTGAAGGCTTCGCTGGGCTCTTTGTTCACGAAGCAACACACAGCTGGTACTATGGTGTCATTGCGACCAATGAGTCGGCATACCCATGGATGGACGAAGGGTTTACTTCTTATGCAGAAGAAGAATGTATGAACGTTCTGTTTGAGCGCAATGCCAAAAACCCTCACCTTAACGCATACCGCAGTTATGTCAAACTAGACGCTTCTGGCTTGAGGGAACCGCTTAGCACGCCTGCCGACCACTTCAACTATAATAGGGTCTACGGTATCAGCAGCTACAGCGCCGGTGCGCTGTTCTTGAATCAGCTTGAATATATTATTGGAAAGGGCGCTTTTGCACGCGGCATGAAACGCTATTGGAACGCTTGGCAATTCAAGCACCCAACGCCCTACGGCTTTCTACGGATAATGGAACGGGAAAGCGACTTAGAGCTGGATTGGTATTTGAGCTACTACAAGGACCAAGTTAAGTCTGTTGACTACAGTGTTTCGGAAGTTAGCCCGGTGATGAACGGAACAAAAATTGTTTTCGAACGTAGGGGCAAGTTTCCAATGCCTCTTGACTTCGAAGTAGTGTATGCTGGCGGGTTGGTTGAGTATTACAACATACCTTTGGTGAGCATGTACGGTGCAAAAAAAGAATCTAATTATGATGTGCTCACTCCGTGGGCGTGGACACACCCTGCGTACGAATTCAAAATCCCTTCCAAAGGCAAAGAGGTCATTGAAGTCAATATCGACCCAAGTATGCGTCTATTAGATGTTGACACCACAAATAATTCTTGGAAAAAATAAAAGGTCGTCCTGTTGCACAAGAAGCTTTCTTCTATTTCCCTGGACGGCCTCTAGCGCTATGTTTTTTTGCCTTATTTAGACGCTTTTTTGCTCCCTTACCAATGTTGTAATCCTTAGCGTTTTTAGGCTTCTTTTTGTGAAACGACGGTCCTGGCTCATCGCTCACGCCGTTCTTTCTAGGACTGCCCTTACTCATCAAAGCTGACCACAACCTTTTCACTCGTTGAGTGCGCTTGACACGTCAGAATATATCCGTCCTTAACCTCGTCCTCTACGAGGGCATAGTTCAAAACCATCTCGGCAGATCCCTCGATGACTTTAGCGCGACAGGTACAGCATACGGCTCCCTTACAAGCGTAAGGAACATCAGCCCCCGCGTCCAACGCTGCGTCTAAAATAAACTCCTTGCCTGTTGCTTCAAAACACGTCTCCTCTCCGTCCAAAACAATTGTAACAACAGACGTGCCTGATACTAATGCTGAAACCTCTTTTTTAGCGGCGGTTGCCGCTGTTGTGTTGAACAACTCAAAATGTATTTTCTCCCTAGGTGTACCCAAAGACTCGAGCGTCTCTGTAACACTCTCTATCATACCTAATGGCCCGCACAAGAAATGGGCGGTCGTTGACCCAACCTCGAAGAACTTCTCATTGAAGGCCTTGACTTTCCCTGCGTCTATACGGCCTTTGGTAATGTCACTGCCTTGGTCCTCGCGGCTAAGGATATGATGAACCTCTAAGCGATCAACGTAGGTGTTTTTCAAGTCTTCAAAAGCGTCTTTGAAGATTATGCTGTTGCTGTTCTTATTACCGTAAAATAACGTGAATGTACTGCTCGCGTCGCTTTCCAATACAGTTTTTGCAATGGACATAATAGGTGTAATGCCTGATCCTGCAGCCCAACCAACAACGTGCGCAGGGGTGCTACTTGGCTGCCACTTAAAATTCCCCATCGGAAGCATAGAGTCTAGCGTCATACCTGGTTTTAAGTGTCTATTTGCGTGAACAGAAAACTTTCCGCCTTCTATTTCTTTAACAGCCACACGGAGTTCTCCATCACTTGGAGCGGCACAAATTGAATATGATCTGCGCACTTCCTCGTTTGCTATGGTTGTCTTCAAGGTCAAATACTGACCTGGTAAAAAAGTAAATTTGTCCTTATGCTCTGCGGGAACATCAAAGGCTATGCTAACCGCATCCTCTGTTTCTCTGCGCACCTCAGAGATGGTTAGCGAATAGAAAGAAGTGTCTGTCGATTTGGCCGTACCTGCCATTAATGACGGCTTTTGCTCTATCTTTTTCTTAAAAAACTTCAGCATACTTCGTGATTTGAGGGGTAAAGGTAAACCCGAATTTTAAACCATAACAGAAGATAGCGTGTTGTGTTTTAACTTTGTACGTAACCAAATAAACAGAATATGGGAACCAACGTTTCTTTAGAGGACAAATTCCAGGCCTACGTAGACGCTGAAAATAGGGTCGAACCAAAGGATTGGATGCCTGAAAAGTACCGCAAAACCCTCATCCGCCAAATCTCTCAACACGCACACAGTGAAATCATTGGAATGCAGCCTGAGGCCAATTGGATTACTCGCGCCCCTTCACTACGCGCCAAGCTCATCTTACTTGCAAAGGTTCAAGATGAAGCAGGTCACGGACTTTATTTGTACTCTGCAGCAGAAACACTGGGCGAGCCTCGAGAGAAAATGATTGCCGACCTTCAAAGCGGCAAGGCTAAGTATAGTTCTATTTTCAATTACCCTACCCCGTCGTGGGCAGACATGGGCACTATCGGCTGGTTGGTTGATGGTGCTGCTATACAAAACCAGGTTATGCTTACAAGAACCTCGTACGGTCCTTATGCTCGTGCTATGGTCAAGATATGTAAGGAAGAGAGCTTCCATCAAAGACAAGGGTATGAAATCGTAATGAAGTTGGCACAAGGGTCGCCGGAACAAAAGACTATGGCACAGGAAAGCTTAAACCGTTGGTGGTGGCCTTCTTTGATGATGTTTGGTCCTTC
>CAJWZE010000073.1 GCA_913049845.1 uncultured Cryomorphaceae bacterium | reverse complement strand
GGGCGAAAAAGCCGCTAATTCCAGCAATGTATCGATTAAGTTGTTTTGTGCCTCACTTGTGAGTGTAGGCGACCACGGCTCTTGTGCAAGAACCTTTGTGGTTTCTCTCCGAGAAATAATTTCTTTAATCGCCTTACCTGCGTTCAAGGGTATCGTTTCCATAAGTTAGGTATTAAAGATAAGGATTCCATCCCCTTACGGAAGCAGTCATTTCATCGTGGCACTAAAGAGTCCATTTCAACCAAGGCGATATAGCCTCGGGTGACGCACCTCTGTAGTCTAAGATGAGGAAATGTATTAACGTATCTTATCAACACATCAAGGGAACTTGGGAAATTTAGAAAAGTTTCGAGGTCGTTTTTCTAGGAAGGCGTTGCGGCCCTCAACGGCTTCATCTGTGCCGTAGGCAAGACGCGTTACCTCCCCTGCGTAGACTTGTTGACCCACCAAACCATCGTCAATGAGGTTGAATCCAAACTTCAACATCTTGATGGCCGTAGGGCTCTTGGTCATGATTTCTTGTGCCCAATCGTACGCAGTTTGCTCTAATTCTTCGTGCGGTACTACCTTGTTTACCATACCCATCTCGTAGGCTTCTTGTGCAGAGTATTCCGCACCAAGGAAGAAGATTTCGCGGGCTCTTTTTTGACCTACTTGGCGTGCGAGGTAGGCAGAACCAAACCCGCCGTCAAAGCTCGCTACATCCGCATCAGTCTGCTTGAAAATGGCGTGTTCCTTAGAGGCGATGGTCATATCACATACCACATGAAGGCTGTGGCCACCACCCACTGCCCAACCTGGCACTACGGCGATCACGACCTTGTTCATAAATCGGATCTGACGTTGAACGTCCAGGATATTGAACCTATTGATACCGTTCTCTCCTTTGTATCCTCTAGTAGAGCGAACGCGCTGGTCACCTCCCGAGCAGAATGCCCAACCGCCATCTTTAGGCGAAGGTCCCTCACCGGTAATGAGCACCACACCAATGTCTTGGCTCTCGTGGCACAAGATCAGCGCTTCCCAAAGTTCATCGACAGTTTTTGGAGTAAAGGCATTACGCACCTCAGGACGGTTAAACGCTATACGTGCGACGCCGTTAAGCTGCTTAAATGTGATTTCCTCGTATTCCTTGACGGTTTGCCATTCTAGTTGGGCCATGGTTCAATTCTTTTCGGTGTATATGAACATTAACAAAGGTACTATGTAATAGTTGATAGTAGTGTATTGAAATGAAACGCACCCAGATTAAGGATTTTGAAAAAATTGACCAAGCGAAAGACCTCGACTACATTGTAAAGGATAAGCGCACTGGAAAGCGGGCGAATAAGAAAAAAGCGAAACGTCGCAAGCGTCATTATGAAGTGATGCTTCTTAAACACTTCAAAAAAAATTACCAGGGCTTACCCAAGGAGGTTGAGCGCTGAAGCCGTTGTATTCGATAAACATACCCAACCCTATAACAAAGTATGCCGTAAAATTTGAAGTTCGATTTTAAACGAGTATTCCTGTTTTCTTTTCGAGCAATCCTTGCGCGGCCAATCTGCCACTCTCCATAGCCGCGTTTAGTGAGGCATTGTAGAGCACATCTCCGGCGAGAAATACATTTTCCATAAGTATACTTTCACCCGGTTGTGCCGTCATTTTCAGATTGCTGAGATCAGGCAGTGCTTGTTCAATGTAGAAGTTGCAGATATGATTCAAAGCACTAATACCGCAGTATTCGCGAATCTCGTCTTCGACCTTTGCTGTAATCTCTTTTTCAGACTTGCCGTTAAATTCTAATACAGTTGCAGATAATATTTGCTTGCCATCAGTGTCAGTATATCCGTAAATATTGTTGACCAATTTTTCAGGATCTGCAATCAAGCCAATAGTCTCCTCTGGAAGATTCGAATTTCCAATTTCGAAATACAGGCTCATGCATGATTTCCAATCCGTTCCTTGATCCCGCATGTTGGAGATAAGCGAGGAAGCGTTAGCAGTGACAATAACCCCACTATGGTCAATTTTTTTTCCTGTTTTTAAGGCGATTTTATCGCTTGTGATTTTATTAACCTCTGCACCAAACCTGAATTCAGTCGTGGAGAGCTTGTTTTTGAGTTGTTCACTTATGGCTCCAATTCCTGCAGAAGGGATGGTAGCATAACCTTGGCCAAACATCTTGTAGACAAATTCGAACATACGGCTTGAAGTACGCAGTTCCGGTTCGAGGAAAACTCCGGCAAAGAAGGGGCGGAAGAATCGGTCAATAATAACATCTGAAAAGCCGAAATTCTTGAGGTATTCCAAGGTAGTCATCTCATCGCTTTCAAAGATTTCATCGATGGTTTTACGCTTCATCTGTGCATTAAGTCTAAGCACTTTTATCTTATCTCCAATGCTGCCTATTTTTGCAGTAATGGTTGGCACCAACATTTTAAGGTCTCGTAAAGGATCGCCAATCACATAGCGTCTTCCGTCTACGTAGACTTGAGCACCCGATGCAAGCCGCCGAAGATTCAGGGTTTCATAGTCCAAATACTTTTTTGCCATTGGATAGCCATCTAGTAAAACCTGAAAACCAATGTCGAGGCGATGGCCACCTATAGAAACTGTGCGCACGCGTCCACCAACACCATCTGATTTTTCTAAGATAATAGGAAAATAGCCTGCCCGTTCTAGTTCATAGGCAGCGATAAGACCGCTAATACCGGCGCCAACAATATAGATGGTTTCTTTCGATTCCATTGCAATTTTTGTTAAGGGTATTAAGAGTAAACCGCTAGAATTCGAATTAGTTTAACCATCGTGAATATCGTAGAATTGGACTACGCCTTTTAAATCATTTGATGAACCGACTAGTACAGAAACGATCTTCTTTTGTCTAAAAAGAAGATTCATCTGATGCAGCCCTGTTTCGGGTTCAATGAATATTGGATTTTTCGAGCCCATTTGTTCTGCCACTAGGCTTTTTGAATTTTCAGTATGCTCTATGGCGCGCCGTATATCACCATCTGTAATTACGCCTAAAACATCATTTTTGCTACCTATGCAAGCAAGACCTAAACGGCCCTCTGAAATTCTCAGCAGCACTTCGTGCAATGAATCTGTTGGGTTGACAAATGGAACCTCAGTTATCATTAGGTTTTTTGCCTTGGTCAACAAACTCTTTCCCAAGCTCCCACCTGGGTGCAGGGCAGCAAAGTCTTCTTCGGAGAAATTCGACATCTCCATAATGGTAGCACAAATAGCATCGCCAATCACAAGGGCTGCAGTGCTGCTGGTGGTCGGTGCTAAATTCAATGGGCATATCTCCTTATCCACTGTACACTCGAGGTGCACTGTAGCAAAGCTGGCTAGCGTACTGTTGTGATTATTGGACATACCAATGACGCTCTTAGATCGGCTATATTTTAAGAGGTTGATCAGTTCAGTCGTTTCTCCTGAATTTGAAAATGCGAACAACACATCGGCTGCTTCAATCATTCCAAGATCACCGTGGTATGCCTCTCCTGGGTGAACAAAGAAGGAGGGGACACCGGTAGAAGAGAAGGTTGCGGCAAGCTTTCGAGCGATAATGCCGCTTTTTCCCATTCCAGTAAAGATTAGCTTCCCACGACATGCCGTTATCATTTTTACCGCCGATTCGTAGTCGTTGGTATCGTGCTGTGCTAGATCCAAGATAGATTTAGCCTGTGCTTCAATGGACGCTATAGTTCTTTTGTTGATGCTCACGGTAAGATCAATTCCTTTACGATAGATTCTAAATGGCTTAATGCGAGCATATTAGGACCGTCTGAAAGTCCTTCATCAGGGCGTGGGTGTACTTCTAAGAAAAACACATTAGCCCCCCATAGCTTGGCAGACTTTGCAAAATAAGGAACATAGGCACGGTTACCTTTAGTAGTGCCGTCGTTGCTGCTGGTTTCTTGCGCGCTGTGGGTACAGTCCATTACCACATGTTCAGTAAGTGTAGCTAACTTTTTCAGGTTTCTAAAGTCTACTACGAGCTCAGAGGGTCCGAATAAAGTGCCGCGTTCGGTGAGCCAAACCTGGTTATTTCCCGTAGATTTTACCTTGTCAACAGCGAACTTCATTTTCTCTACATTGAGGAATTGGGCCTTTTTGATATTGACAATCTTGCCGGTTTTCCCAGCTTCAATGAGCATGTCTGTCTGGCGGCATAGAAACGCTGGAATCTGAATGATATTTACACGATTCCCCCAGCTTGCAATCTGCTCAGGGGTGTGAAAGTCGGTCGTAATGGGCAGTCCAAATTCATTGCGAATAGCTTCAAGCATAGCAATGCCTTCCTCGATACCTGGACCGCGGAAACTGCTTAAGGATGTACGATTGGCCTTGTCAAAGCTGGCTTTGAAGTAGATCTCCACGTTCAGCTCATGTTTAATACGGGCCAATTCCGCTGCGATTTCGCGCAGCAAGTCCATACTTTCAATAACACAGGGTCCTGCAATTATTTTCATAATCTGCTCTCGTGGGTTTTGCCTAGAATACAACGTCTGAATTCTTTTGAGCGTATCAAAAGTAGGGAATCGGTAGGTAAGTGATGCTAGCTTTTAGGCCATTGTACTTCCTCTTCAAAAATCTATGAATACTATGTTTCCCAAACAAAGATTTTTTTTACAGAGCCGTCATCGTAAATATAAACCAGAGGAGTATTCGTTCTAAAGTTGGTTTCACGTCCTAATAAATCCACAATCTTGATTAGCTTGAGTTCCGGCTCCTCGGGCTGCACATCGCAGGGTGGCTCTAAGCTCCCAATCCACTGTAGCTGTCCCTTACCGCTGGCAATACGCTCGTCAAGGTACTCTAGCAAACCAGTTTTCACATGTGCGCCGTGGCTGTCATAAAGGGCTGCAAGAAAATCGGCATACTGAAATCCATAATCCTTATTGTAGTAGGTGTCAGAGAGTACGGCACCTTTGATGAGGTCTTGCTTATTTTCTAACACAGTCGCCAGTGAAGAGGTATCGAGGTCTGTTAAAAGGGTATCGAGATAGGCATTAAAAACATCTTTGTAATAGGGTACGTTGAGAAGTCGCTCAATCAGTGGGCGGTTGCTTTCGTGCCAATTGTTGAGGTTCCTATTGGCCCAATCGACTCCAAACCAGTCGATACCAAAAGTGTTGTCAAGATCATACTCTATGAAGACAAATTTGCCGTTGGAAGGCTGCCGGTAAAGGTAGAAATTGTTTTTGTTGAAGGCGTGACCGTCCCAATGTCCAATTAGTATTTCTGTAGCTAGTGTTTTGAGGTAATGGTTGACTTCGAAGTTGCGTTCGATGTAACACGGAAAGTCGCTATTGATGATGTTGTTTAAAGAGTCTAAAAAGAGAATAAATGCACTATAGTCGTTAGAATCCTTGTTGGTCTTAATTTCGTAGACGCTTTGGTAAGAGGCTGGGTTGGCACCCCAGTAATTTAGGTTGGCACCCCAACTTGCTTTGAAGAGGTTGCCGCCATCATCATCAATGAATCTTTTTTGGAGAAATTCATCATCAATGTGTTCTACATTGAGGTATAGACCCCTGTAGTTTCCATTCAGGTATAGCTTGACAAAGCTTGTTCTAGAAACAATTAAACCATACTTATGCAGAAGATGCAGGCTTGTCCAGTAGCGCAATAAGGACGGGTCATTGTGCTGGCCGATTAAGTTCATTTTTTCAATGCCCTTAAATTTTTGTCCAACTACGTATTCGTTGAACGAAACCTTAAACCCTTTTTTCTTTGCATTTCTAGAGGTGTTCCCTCGGACCCTAAAACCTACGCTCTGAAGGGTGTCTGAAAAATCAGTGCTTTGGTAGCGAAAAACGGCGGGAAAGTGGTAGTCGGTAAAAAGGCTGTCACCCAATAGTGTACTTAGATGAGCAGCCGATACGGTGATGTGGATTTCTGCCACCTCGTCCTGTAAAAACGCCTGGTTGTTTTTTGGATGAACGAAGGCTTGTCCTAACAAGAAGGACGGTAAAAGGGTAAGGTAGATCAGAGTTCTCATTCCTAACAAAGATAGGCGGTTACAGAAAATAGATTACATCCTATATTTTCTAGTACTCTTAGACAGTAATAAAAAATAATAACTAAGGAGGAAAAATGAAGTTTATAATTGCTACTGGAGCTGTCCCACAAGTTTAGCTTGGCTTAAGCGTACCTAGGAGTAAACGCATCATAAGTCTTGGCTTTAATTAAATGCGAGTCTTCTCAATTGCTTTTTATGGGTTGTTCAATCCATAGGTTTCCAATTGAATATGTTTTTGCACAACCGCCTATTATTACTCTATCGTTTTTGTTCTCACATTTTAAAATACCACCTCGATCAGAAACCTGAATTGCATCCAGTTTCTGTATCCCAAGCCTTTTTGACCAAAATGGAATAAGAGAGCAATGTGCAGAACCAGTTACCGGGTCTTCTAAAATAGATGCTTGTGGAGTAAAGAATCTTGAGACAAAATGGCTTTTATCACCTTTAGCTGTTACAATTACGCCTCCGGGCTCAAGATTTATTTGATCAAATAACTGCCTGTTGATTTGGATACGTCTTATGTCTTCTTCGGTTTCATAAACCAGTAGATAGTCTCTAGATTTATAAATCTCTTTGGGCTCGATGCTTAATGATTCTTTTATTATCTCAGGAAGAGCGGCAATTTTAGGCGTGCGCGAAGGGAAATCTAAAAAGTAAAAGCCACCTTTTGCACTAACATTTAAATCGCCACTTAATGTTTCAAATACAATTTTGTCGTTTGAATAATTTAAAATTGATTTAAGGCAATGCGCTGTTGCAAGTGTAGCGTGTCCACATAAATCCATTTCGATTTCATGTGTAAACCAGCGCAATTGTATTTTATGGCCCTTGTCAATGAAAAAAGCGGTTT
>CAJWZE010000072.1 GCA_913049845.1 uncultured Cryomorphaceae bacterium | reverse complement strand
CGTTAATAAATTCATTCACAGGATATTGTAAATCATTAATCAATACAAGACGACGCCCTTTTGAATTGGAGCCCCAAAAGAATAAATCATCCTCAGGTATAGAATCATGTGCTATATCCAGAACAATATTTTGGCCTTTGGTTAATTCTTCTAAGGAAATCCGGTATGTAGAATCAATCCGGTTATCCGCGACCTTACCATCCTTCTTTAAATTGACTACTCCAAGTCCGTCCCATTGAAAAAACAACTCACCAAGAGCGTTTGCTTCCATAGTAATTGGCGTGCTTAACTGGATTTGTCTGGTTGGAATCCAAGCAGGTGAATAGATTGCTTCATCAAAACCATAACTCAATAGAAGGGCATCGGATACAGGTACTAGCGGGGCAAGAGTGGACGATATATTGTCGAACAAGGCAAAAACAGCAGCCTTTTCAGATGTACCTAAATATGTACCTTGCCGATCGTACAATTGATAAAAGCCATCTTCGAGGTTTTCAATGAGCCCAGGCAGCCATAAATCACGTGCTGTCCATTTCGAAGGGTAGTTGTCCACCTGAATTACTTTAGTACTTAATACAGAACGTGGTGCAGAGAGTGAAAGCACTACGAAAACTATCATCAATATTCTAAGCAAAAGAACAATTAGGTCCTTTAATCGAGATTTACTTCTTCGGGAAGGGTTGTCCTTAGAAAGCCATAGCAATGAAGGAATAACTTTAATCTTCCTTGTTCGAATACCGAAAAAATGTATCCAAACAGGTACCACTATAAGTAAAAAACCCCATAGCCATTGTGGTCTCGCGAATTCCATTAGTGAAGTATTCGGTCTAAGAATTTAAACGTCTCTGCGTAGGCCGTTTCGAGATCATTAGAAAGCTGATGGTTTACCACAACGTGTTCTTTCGCACCCGTTACTACCCATTTTTTTAGTCCACCTAACGCATCATGCATAACTTTCGCTTTGGCTACATCAATTACATAGTCTTGATGATCCTCATCCTCGTACCAAACCATATTTAATACTGGAACTTCTATTTTATTTAGCTCTTGCTCTGAAACAGCAGTCTCCACGAGATGCTGCATCTGAACTACACTCTCCCAGGTGTAAGACATTGGTTTACAAATGATACGAATACTGTCAGAGCGTTCGGGCACTATTCTAAAATCGCTGCCTGAAATGGCTTTTATTAAATGTAAACCCCATGGACCATTGAGCAAAGTGGAGCTTGGGTCTGGAAGTCCCATATTCGGACTATAATTGATAACAGCAGCTACGTCATCAGGAAAAAGCATCGCTAGTCTTAAAGCTAATAATGAACCGGTTGAGCATGAACCTAAAACCACTTTTTTGCCTAATTTTTTCGCCAAAGAAAAGTCATAGAGTGCCTTTGCCCAGGCGGCTTCGGCTGTAAAAGTAGACATTCGTGTTTCATCATTTTCTTTTAGTCCATGACCAGCCATTCGATTATATAAAGCGTTCATACCGTATGCCTTGGGCAATGCATAACGAAAAGTATCGCCCTCGTGTTTGGTCGCGCTGAAACCGTGGAGATAAAGGAAAGCCCAGTGAGTCTGTCTTAAGGAATCGTTCCATAATATTTCTGTGTACGCACATTCTAAAGCATTATGCTGTCTTTCAAAATTGGCTATTGAATCCTCTAACTCGTCAAAAGCGGAGGCAAGAACAGGCAATTCACTCAAGTAAACCGGGTGAGCAGGTTTTGGACCTGCCAAAAACAAAATGGCTAGAATTCCTATGACCGTAAATAGTATTATCAATATTCTTTTCATCAGTCGACTGATTTTGCTTTGTCTAATGAAATCGGGAATATTCCTGTACCATCGTTTAATCTTAATCTTCCAACAAAAGTGTGTACTTCATCGGTTAGGTATTTCTCTTTATTTTCTAGCAACAACTCCATAACACTTTCAGGGCCACTGGCACCACAGAAAAAGCAGCTGGCAAATGGAAACGCACTGAGCGCGTATTCATCACCGATTACGTCAAGTGCGATGATGTAGCCTGTAATTTTAATCTCCTCGCCGTCCAGTTTATTCAAATCTTCTGTAAAAATGGGAGCTAGGAGCCATGCGGCAGATTCAGCGTCATAAACCTCTTCAAATTGTAATCGTTCGAAGGTGCTCCATTTTATCTTGACTTGGGAAAAAGCTGTATTTCCCAAGAGTACTAAAACGAGAAACATCAACTTTTTCATCCTGCAAATTCTGTTTGTTGAAGTATGAAAAACAAACGAAACGGATCATCGGCATTGAAGACTAAGGTACCTTTGACCACTACGAATTGATCCGTGATTAAGTCATCAGGGCGTTCCTTGAATACGAGTTCAACTACTGTATTAGGTGCCGCATTACCGCAAAAGAAGCATGAAGAGAAGGCGTATCTTGACAATGCATATTGATTGCCTTGAACATCAACAGGCACTAAATAGCCTTGAATGACTACTTCAGTATTCTTGTATTTATTGAGCCATATTGGAAATTGGGGCTCGTAGAGACCATCAGGAGTCGTGGAGTACGGAACGGCTAGTATCTCCCACGGCAAAACCTGCTGTGCATTAACATTGAGACTTATTACAACAAAAAATAATGCTATTAAATTTTTCATGAACGCTTGGAATGAAAGATACCAAGTATTAGAACTACAAGTAACGGTAGTAAAATCAAGCCATGTTCCTTATGCAAGTAAAAGCTTGACAAGCTGCGTAAGACTAAATAAGAAACTATTACGCCCATAGAAACGGCTATAATTGATAAACCTTGTTGCAACCAAAAAATTTCTAACTCTGGTAATTTCTGCAATGTGTAAAAGCGCTTTGACTCTTTCTCAGTTCCATTTAGATAGGCTATTATGAATACAAACATTAGCAATAGTACCACTGGCACGACAATGCTGTACCTTTTTATAGTAGCAAGGGTTGGTGCCCATTGCTTCTGTAATTGAGCAAAGATGAAGACCGGAAAAGCTCCTTGTTCATTTGGACGTTGATCAAAGACTCTTGGTAACATGACGAGTGCTGATTTGCTCTTCAGTCGTAACATAAGGGCTGTTATATCTTCTCTACCTTTACTATTGTGCATTGCGTAATACGCAGACGTTGTGGTGAAAAAGGCCTGTTGGTCCGCGTTTCTTGGGGCTTGTACAAGTCCAACAATTCGTAAATAATGATGGTCATGCTTCTCACCACTTGAAGCTCCACCGTGCGAGGAATGAAGTTCATCGCCAATGCTCAATCCTAGTGCTTCAGCCAAGGATTCATCTACGACCACGTCTGCGTCGCCATTGGGCAAATGACCCTCAACAAGATTGATCTTCATCCAATCAAAATAATCAAGCGAAGTCCCTATGAGCGGGTAGCCTTTAACATTGTCACCTATAGATATAGGGCAAGAGGCCGCTACCATTGGGTGTTTCTCCCAATAGTCAGAGATAGTGCTATCAATATTTCCAGTTGGATTCTCTATTCTGAACAATGTACTTGCAACGATCTGTAACGGTGATCCTTTATAACTAACGATCACATCTGCATATTGTGCACTCTCAGTCCACTTATTGAAAATGTATGATTCCGTAATTCGAGCAGCATAAAAACCGCTGCCAACAAGAACTGTGAGTAGAGTGAGTATTGCATATTGAATGCCTTTAGCACGTAATTGACCCCTCAAAACTGCTCTTAATCTGCTCATAGCTGCCAAGTTTTAGCAGTACTGAAGTACTTTTTCATTCTAGGATCGTGGGTGACAGCCAAAATAGTAGTGAGGTCCGATTCCTTTAATTTTTTATCTATTAATTCAAATAGAAGGACAGCAAGATCATCGTCAAGAGCGCTGGTAGGTTCATCCAAAAGAAAAACAGAGCTATCTAAGCTTAGGGTTAGGGCCAATGAAAATCTTTGTAACTGCCCAACGCTCAATTCATTGGGGTATTTATATGAATGTCTCTCAAGCTGTAATTGGTGCATTAAGTTCTCCGCAGCAGGACCACCGAATTGCCTCAATTGTACACCTAATTTTAAATATGGAATCCAAGTATTTTGCTGTGGCATCATGGCCGTTTTCTTCTTTGGCCAATTCTCAAACGCATCTTCAACGAGTAATTCACCGTGAAGAGACCTAAGTAAAGTTGTCTTACCACTACCCGAAGGACCGGTAAACAAAATGATACCCTGGCTCCATTCCAAATAAGGGTAGTCTATTATTTTAGTACCAACGGTTACTCTCATAAATACAAGTAAATTAGATAAATACCGAGTATTGTTAGTGTGTAAAGCAACTTTATTGCCATGCCGCTAAATACGCCTAGAACTGCATAAATGCTTGCACGTACACTTTTTGTAGCATCTAAAGTAATCGAGAATTCACCAATAAAAGCTCCTAAAAAGGCGCCCAAAAAAAGGCCTGGACCAGTAAATAATGACAATACCATTCCTATCAGTGCTCCGTTGGATGCCCTTTTTGACGCTCCAGATGTCTTGGTCAAATATGCCGGCATAAAAAAGTCAATGAGAAAGATCAATATTCCACTAACAACAAAGAACCAGAATACTATACCATTTAGTTGGTGAGAAATTAGAGCGAGAAGTAGCGCGACGGATGTAAGAATAGGCCCTGGAACTATTGGAATAACCGCACCTGCGATACCTGCAATCAATAAAATCCAGATCAATAGTTCCATAAGGATAAATATAGAACAAAGCGTGGAGGTTAAACCAGCCTATTAGCTAATTTGCTGATGTGAAATATGTAATAGTAGACATAGAAACAACAGGGGGGAGACCCTCGGGCAATGATATCACCGAAATAGGAATAGTCCATGTTGAAAATAAGAAGATTACACATAAGTGGTCTTCACTTGTCAAGCCTGATAGATCTATCCCGTATAACATTCAATTACTCACGGGTATTGATAATGATATGGTTGCTAATGCCCAAACTTTCAAAGATTTAATTCCTGAGCTCCTCACGCAATTGTCTGGTGATGTATTTGTAGCGCACAGCGTGAACTTTGATTATAGTTTTATTGATCGTGCTTTCAGAGAGTGTGGGACACCTTGGCGAATGGATAAATTGTGTACGGTTAAATACAGCCGTGCGATGTTTCCTGAATTTGGTCGCTATTCTCTTTCAAATTTAGCCCGACAATTAGAGGTTGAAAACGACAATCCGCACCGTGCCCTTAGTGATGCTTTGTGTGCTGCTGAAGTCCTTATCCATTGCATGAATGCAGATTACGACGAAAAGATGCTGACCGATCCTAAAATTGGCCTTTTAAGACGTATACAGATGCCCGATCATTTGCCCAATGAGCAATATGACAATCTACCCAAGAGCTTTGGTGTATATCAGTTTAAAGATGCTTTTGGCTTGCCCTTGTACATAGGCAAGGCCAATAATATTAAGCAACGTATTACCCAGCACTTCTCAACACAACAAGAGACCACCAAGTACCAGCGATTGATGAAAGAGTGTCATTCCTTGGATTATACCCTGTTACCCAACGAAACACTTGCATTGATATATGAGGACCATAAGATTAGAGAACATTGGCCTCCATTGAACAAGGCGCAGAAGAAGCAGTCTCTCAAGTTTGGGTTGTATGCTTTCGAAAATGGGAAGGGAGAAATCAAATGGGTGGTTCAAAAGGCAATAGGGAGCGGGGCGCTCCGAAAATTTGGTTCTTACGTAAGTGGACAAACTTGGCTTTCGAATTACCTTCAAGAAGCGGAGTGTAACGGATGGAGCAGCAAGGAAGCTCTGGCACTGTTAAGATCGTCAAATCAAAAATCGTGGATCATCGAATTATCCGAGGGTGGTGCTGTGTTCATAGAAAAAGGAAACCTTGTTGGTATATACCTGGAAAATGATTTTTTACATCAAAAAGAATGGGTGAGGGAGCACTTTATTACGGTACGTCCATCACCCATGCTAAATGCTATCGGACACAAACTCACTGAAGAACAGGCCAATGCTATTATCGAAATCTAAGCTTTGTCCTTCGTCGAATCTTCTGTCGACTCTGGCAGTGCCTCGGGAGTCTCGTCAGTTATTTCCTCTTTACCTTTTATAATCTCGAAGGTTAACGATTTGTCTTTGAGGTCAATGATTACTTCGTCTCCCTCGTTGAGTCGCTTACCTATGATTCTTTCCGCTAGCGGATCTTCAATGAGCTTTTGTAAGGCGCGAGCTAGAGGACGCGCGCCAAAGGCTTCATCAAAACCTTCATCAGCAACAAAGTCTTTGGCTTCTTCACTCAACGAAATTTTATAGCCTAATTCGGCCACACGAGAAAGCAAACCTTTCAATTCGATATCTATGATTTCGTGGATATCCTCTCTGGTGAGGGAATTAAAGAGTACGACGTCATCGATTCGATTTAAGAATTCTGGTGCAAAAGCCTTTTTCAACGCGCTCTGTATAACACCTTTCTCCAAATTCTGCTTGTTCTGGTCCCTTGTTGTCGTGCCAAAACCAACACCTGTACCGAAGTCCTTCAGCTGACGCGAGCCAAGGTTAGAAGTCATTATAATTATAGTATTCTTGAAATCAACTTTACGACCCAGACTATCAGTGATTTGACCGTCATCTAATGCCTGAAGAAGGAGGTTGAACACATCTGGGTGTGCTTTTTCAATTTCATCGAGTAAAATGACTGAATACGGTTTGCGACGAACACGTTCGGTTAATTGGCCACCTTCTTCATACCCAACGTATCCCGGAGGCGCGCCAACAAGGCGCGAGATAGCAAACTTTTCCATGTATTCGCTCATATCTATGCGAATCATGTTGTCTTCATTATCGAAGAGTAATTCAGTCAATTTTTTTGCCAACTGCGTTTTTCCTCCACCGGTAGGCCCTAAGAAAATGAACGAGCCAATAGGTTTCTTCGGATCTTTTA
>CAJWZE010000071.1 GCA_913049845.1 uncultured Cryomorphaceae bacterium | reverse complement strand
ATGAGTAAATTGGACTTAAGTATTGTAATTCCGTTATACAATGAAGATGAAAGTCTTCCTGAATTGACCGATTGGATTGCCAAGGTGATGGAACGGGAAGGATTTTCCTATGAAATTATTTTTGTCGACGACGGATCAACGGATAATAGTTGGACGGTAATTGAGGACTTGCGCGGTAAAAACGAAAACGTCAAAGCCATTTCCTTCCGTAAGAATCAAGGTAAGAGCGCTGGCCTGAATCAAGGCTTTAAGGCCGCCTCGGGAGATGTAGTCATCACCATGGATGCGGATTTACAGGACAGCCCTGAAGAAATTCCAGTACTGCGTCGAATGATTTTGGATGATGGATATGACCTAGTAAGCGGTTGGAAGCAAAAACGTTACGATCCACTCAGCAAGACCATTCCAACGAAACTCTTCAATGCTGCCACCCGAAGAATCTCCAAGATTAAATTGAACGATTTTAACTGTGGACTAAAAGCCTACAAACTAGAGGTGGTGCATAATATTGATGTATACGGCGAGATGCATCGATACATTCCATTCTTAGCCAAGAACAAGGGTTTCGATAAGATTGGTGAAAAAGTGGTACAGCATCAAGCGAGAAAGTACGGTACTACAAAATTCGGCCTGGACCGCTTTATTAATGGGTTTTTAGACTTGGCAACTCTGGCAGTTATGGGTAAATTCGGAAGACGTCCTATGCACTTCTTTGGTGCTGCAGGTACGTTTATGTTCGCGCTATCAGCGTTAGTGTTGGCCTACCTAGGGATTTATAAACTCTGGGCCTTGGGTGCAGGGGTAGAGGCACGTTTGATTACCGAGAACCCGTTGTTCTTTATTTTATTGACCTTGAATGTAATTGGTGTCCAATTGTTTGGCGTGGGTTTCATCGCAGAACTATTGCTGCGAGAAAGCACGAAAAAGCACGATTATACCGTCGACAAAAAAATTGGCCTCTAATGGCTCTAGTGAAATACGCCTTAATCTCACCTACATTCAAACGTCCGGATGAGGTTACTGAATTTTTGACAAGCCTAGAGCAACTCGAATATGGCAAAGATCAATACCAAGTTATCCTTGGTGATGGTACTCCTCGGGACGAACTGCGTCCCTTACTTCAAAAGTATTTCGATACGCTACCACTTCAAATCTATTACGACGAGTTTCTTCCTGTAAGCGATGCGCGAAATCGTGCTGCTGAGCTCGCTAAAGCTGAATATTTTATCTTCTTAGATTCAGATTGTATCCTTCCAAGTGGTTATCTGAAAGGCATTGACTCCTTCCTATCCGAGTATCCTGATACTACGCTGTTCGGTGGACCAGACGCCGCTTCGGCCGATTTTACGGACCTTCAAAAAGCCATAAATTTTTCAATGACCTCTTTTCTTACCACCGGTGGGATTAGAGGGGGTAAAGCTTCGGTAACTTCCTATCAACCTAGAGGATTTAATATGGGTATGTCGGCCACACTTTTTAAGGAAGTTGGCGGTTACGACGAGGAGTTCGTCTGTGGGGAGGATGTAGAACTAAGCCTTCGTTTACAGAAGGCAGGTGCTATTAGCCGTTTTATTCCGCAGGCGTATGTTTATCATAAGCGCCGCGCGACATTGAAACAATTCCGATATCAAGTATTCCGGTTTGGTGCTGCACGACCATTATTAGCAAAATCGCATCCCGGTAATTTGAAAATAACCCACTTATTCCCGACAGTTTTCACGTTTTACCGTTATGTCAGTTTTATACTGTTTGTTGTGAGCCTAATACAAGAGAAATCATTATTGGCAGTGCCTTTTCTGGCTTTCGTAGGATATTTATCGGCGGTCTTCGTAGAGGCCTCTAGAACTGAAAATTTCAAGGTTGCAGTATTAGCTATACGCACGACAATCACTATGAATGAAGGATACGGGATGGGGTTCTTGAGAAATTATATTGAAGTGTATTTCCGAGGAAACTTTCGGGGCATCAAGCTCTAAAGATTCCTTGAGCTCTAGGAGTAGTTTCTCTTCGTCCAATTCTTTGAGTGAAATCAACACAGGATCTGCACTCTTTATGTCAATCCGCAACACCTTTTCGTAGGGTTTATCAATGAGTAGCAGGTAATCACCTTCAGGTCCTCTATACTTTCCTTTAGCAAGAGTTCCTGTAGAAATGCCGTATCTTCTTGTAGAGATCTCTGGGAGGGATTCTGAGATGCCCAAAGATTCGATTTTTTCGAGTGGTAGGTCTATTCCGTAAGGTCCGGAAATTCTTAAAACATCACCGTCCAATACAACTTCCGAAGGACGGCCCGACCAGTAAAACATTCCGATAACGAACACTAAGGTACCTATTAGAACTGCGATGCCAACTTTAAATGAATTGTTCTGTGACTCTACCTTCATACTCAAATCCTTGGTCTGATAGAAAAAATAGATGTAGGCAAGGATGGGAGTGATGCTCATATGCCAGCCCAAGAGCTCGATATTGGTCAAATGGAACACAACGCCAAGAACAATGAATATAATGCCGAATCGGATGTGAAAGCCTTTAAATCGTTCTAGATATTCGGTTAAAGGAAATTGTTCTTGCTCATCCTTGCTCATAGTGTTGTAGCCACTGAGTAAAGAGCTGGCGTTATTTTCAGTGATAATGAACCCCAATCCAAAGAAAAGTAGGCCCATTCCTAAAATGACATAAAACATCGGCGTGACTTTAGAGTAATTTGATTACCATTTAGCGTTTCTCTCTCTTACCTTCAAGTTCAATTAATAGGTCACGTAATCTTGCAGCTTCGATAAAGTCGAGCGTTTTTGAGGATTCTTCCATGTCTTTGCGCACTTTACGAATGCTCGCCTCGAGATCTTCGGGAGTAGTGTAATTCATGGTTTGTGCCGCAGCTTTGAGATTCACCTTGCTTACCTCGTATTCCATATTTCTTGCGACGGCACTAGACTTGCTGAGAATTTCTTCCCTGCTGCGTTTTAAAGCCTGAGGAACAATGCCGTTAGCCTTGTTAAACTTGTCTTGCTTCTTTCTGCGACGGTCTGTCTCATCGATGGTGCGCTTCATGCTATCCGTTATTTTATCAGCGTAGAGGATAGCTAGACCGTTGATATTTCTCGCTGCACGTCCAATGGTTTGAACTAAACTACGTTCACTTCGTAAGAAACCTTCTTTATCAGCATCCATGATAGCTACTAGACTCACCTCTGGAAAGTCCAAGCCTTCACGAAGCAAGTTTACACCGATCAAAACATCAAAGACTCCTAAACGTAAATCGCGCATAATCTCTACGCGTTCCAACGTATCTACATCACTGTGAATATAGCGGCATCGGATATCATAACGGGTGAAATATTTGGTCAATTCTTCCGCCATCCGTTTGGTCAGTGTAGTAACCAATACGCGCTCATCAATCTCAACTCGTTTGTGAATCTCTTCAATGAGGTCATCAACCTGATTTTTGCTTGGACGCACACTAACTACGGGGTCTAAAAGGCCAGTAGGACGAATGACCTGCTCCGCGAAGACCCCTTGACTGAGTTCTAATTCATATTCGGCTGGAGTGGCACTTACGAATAGAGCCTGGCCGCGCAATCGTTCAAACTCCTCAAATTTCAATGGTCTGTTATCCAATGCGGCAGGAAGTCGAAATCCGTATTCTACTAGGTTTTCTTTTCTCGAACGATCTCCGCCGTACATTGCTCGAACTTGAGGTATAGTCACATGACTTTCATCGATAACAAGTAGGAAATCATCCGGGAAATAATCTAGCAGACAGAAAGGACGGACGCCGGGTGCTCGCCCATCTAGGTAGCGGCTGTAATTCTCAATGCCCGAACAATAACCGAGCTCTCGAATCATTTCCAAATCGAAATTGGTCCGCTCCTCTATTCGCTTCGCCTCGAGAGGTCTCGCCACATTTCTAAAGTGGTTCACTTGAGCCATTAAATCGTCTTGGATATGGTGAATGGCATTCTGAAGCTGGTCCTTCTCGGTAACAAATAAGTTCGCTGGGAATAGACGCATTTCCTTCATATACTCTATTCTTGATCCGCTAATAAGATCCATATGTTCAATAGATTCCACTTCGTCTCCCCAAAAGCTAATGCGGAAGTATGTTTCTGCATAGGCAGGGAAGATGTCTACTGTATCGCCTTTAACACGGAAAGACCCTCGCTTGAATTCTGCTGTGGTTCGAGCATATAGCGCATTGACGAATTCATGCAGAAGTGCCTGTCGGCTAATCATTTCCCCTACTTTTAAATTCACAACGCTCGCGTTAAACGCTTCTGGATTACCCATACCGTAAAGGCAGGATACGGATGCGACGACAATTACATCGCGTCGTCCAGACAATAGGGAAGAGGTTGTACTCAGACGGAGCTTTTCAATTTCATCATTGATACTTAGGTCTTTTTCAATGTACAGCCCTGAGGAAGGCACATAGGCCTCGGGTTGATAATAATCGTAGTAACTGACAAAGTATTCAACGGCGTTTTCAGGGAAGAATTCCTTCATTTCGCCGTAAAGCTGTGCTGCTAATGTTTTGTTGTGACATAGGATAAGACTCGGGCGTTGCGTACGTTCGATAACATTTGCCACGGTAAAGGTCTTCCCTGAACCGGTCACACCCAACAATACTTGGTCGCGCTGGCCACTGTTTAAGCCCTCCACCAAATCATTGATTGCCGTAGGTTGATCTCCCATTGGCTCGAATGGCGCCAGTAGCTTAAAGTCCATGATACTTTATTTCAACAGAGAATTGAAAAGCTTGCGCAGGGCTACTAATTCTTCAACACGTGTCTTTTGAACATCAATATTCTTCTGGGCAGCTTCTAAGAGTGGGTTACCTTTCGCGTTACCAAAGAATGCAATATTATTCTCAAGCTGGTGGAGTATTTTTTTGGCTCTATCGGTTTCCTCACGTATCCAAGATCGCTGTGCCAGCAATCCTTGTTGATCATCCGCTTCTACAAGAGCTCTCACCTTCGCTTCAAACAGGGTGCGCTCAAGTATAGATTTATCCAAACCTAGGCCGCGAAGCTTATCTTCCAACAGCGTATTGAACAGTGCATCAAGCTTTCTATTCGGTCTGCCAATCGCACCCCAAGCTTCGATTAGCTCAATAGCATCCTCTACGCTCTCTACCTTCGTATCCTTTAGCTCAGCTAACTTGGACTCTTTAGCCTTATTTGCTGCGCTTACCTCTTTTTCACGCGCCTTACGTTGACCATTCATTCGGTCGAAGAAGTGGTTACATGCTCCGCGGAATTCTTCCCACAGTTTGTCTCCTTCTTTTTTAGGTACATACCCGGTTTTCTTCCAATCCGCCTGTGCTTTTTTCAGCGCGCTCGCGGCAGATCCGAAGTCTTCGCTGTCTTTCAAGCTGTGGGCTAATTCTATCAATTCACGCTTTTTCTCAATACTCTCACGTTGCGACTTTTTCTCCTCTTTATAGAAGGCGTTTTTCAAACGATTGAACTCTCTTTGGGCAACCTTATAATCTTCCCAAACTGCGTCGTTCTCCTCGCTTTTGACGAAGCCAATCTCTTTGAATTCTTCGCGGTACTCGTTGAGTGCTCTGCTGGCCTTTTGCCACCCACTGTGCTTTGTAGGCAGATCAGCAGTCAGTCCTTTGATGCCTTCAACAATCGCACGTTTCGCACTTATTTTAGCCTCGTTGTGAACTTTGATATGCTCATTAAACTGCTCACGTTGCTCATGAATTTTTGCGGTGACTGCTTTGAACCTTTCCCATATAAGTTCTTTCTGTTCTCTTGGTACAGGACCAATTTTTTTCCAGCGGCCATGTGCCCTTTGCAGTGCTCTAAAGAGTTCTGCTGATGCACCACCTTCTACCATTGCCTCGAGTTCGGTGATCATTGCCAACTTTTCTTCCAAATTGTTTTGGTATTCTTTGTCAATTAGGTCATAAGCCAAGCGTAGGAAGTTGAAGAAATTATCGACATGGTGGTTGTAATTGGCCCATACATTCCTTGCATCTGCTTTAGGAACGAGACCTGTATTGTTCCACTGCTCGCGCATTGCTTTGAAGTTATCATACTTTTCTTTGGCGCTGCCTTCTATTTTAGGTAGTTCTTTGATTTGTTCAATAATTGAAAGCTTTGTATTGAGATTATTTGCTAGTTGTGTCTCAAGTTCACTGTAGTGCTTTCTCAAGGCGTCGCGGTAGCCGCCATAAACGGCCCCGAGTTGCTTGCGCATCGGCTGGTCGTACCTAAAGTCGATGATGTTTCCACCCTCAGCAAGGTATTTGTCTTTCGCTTCGTTTTGCTGTGAATTAAGCTCACGCAACATTCGTGAACGTCCGCTTTCAACTATTCCTTTAATGCGGTACGCAGGATAACTTCCTACGTATTTTTTAATGGCTTCTAAAGATTGTTCCAAATCCAGGGTATCGAAATCAGGAATCTGAAGCTTTTGCTCCTTGGGTTCCTCATGATCGTCCTCTGCTTCAACTGTGCGTACTTGATCGTCGGCTGCCTCTGTTTTTCCAACTGGGTCTGCGACTTCTTGTGCTTCTTCCGCTGCTGGAGCTTCTACTTGCTCCGGCATCTCCTGTTGTATGTCCTTCGGGTTCAATTCTTCTTGTTTCATCATCTACAAATTTTTGTAGTAAGCGTCATGGAACAACTGCCATGATTTTTTTGCTTGCTCAATTAACATTTTCTCTCCTCCTAAAACCTTTGCACCTCGATTAAGACCTTCCTTCATAAGGGGAGTAGGGTTGGGTTTATATACGAGGTCAAATATGGCGAATTCCTTACTTAATACTTCATAAGGTAAGGGTAAAAGATGAGGGTCAATTCCTGGAGTACCTACAGGGGTGCAATTCACCCACAGTTTGCAATCAGCCGCTGCTGTTTCGCTCAATTCATCATAAGAATCGTCCGCAGCACCTCTACTCAGAATTTCTACCTCAAAACCATTGTCTTTCAAAACCTTAGAT
>CAJWZE010000070.1 GCA_913049845.1 uncultured Cryomorphaceae bacterium | reverse complement strand
CCATAACTCGGCTGATTACATATTCGAACATATATGCGTTTTAATCAAGGCCGCTGAATCAGAACGTCCAGTAGATGTAAGCTTTAGTTTAAGGAGGCAAACAACATACTAATCGGCCACTGTACGATTATTAACATCAGGAATGATCTTATTGTAATATTCAACTTTGGTGATAAAATCCAGGAGGTTTGCAGTGCTCTTCATAGGACCATTAAGTTACATCCGATTAATAGAAATCCTAACCTATTCGACCACAAACCGCAGCCAAAAGATTACCAAAAATGAATGCGTATTTCTTCATTTACTTGATCAAATCCATTTCATCGATTAACCAGTGCTGGCCGGCAAATTTATCGATGATGAACAGGACATATCTACTATCAACCATGATGTTGCGACAGATGTTTGCATCAAAGTTCACATCGCTCATGGTACCTTCCCAAATACGGTCAAAGTTCAATCCAATGAGCTCTCCACGTGCATTCAGCACTGGAGATCCACTGTTTCCACCCGTGGTATGATTTGAAGCGATATTACACACCGGAAGCTTGCCGTTTTCGGAATATTGGCCGTAGTCCTTGTTATCGTACAACTCGATCAATTTCGCAGGCATATCAAATTCGTAATCGCCTGGCTTGTATTTCGCCATAGCACCGTCGAGGTACGTAGTGGTTCCATAGGATACAGCATCGCGAGGGCTCACCCCTTCTAGCTTTCCATAGGTCACACGCAGCGTACTATTGGCATCTGGGTAAAAGTTACGCTCAGGGAATACTTCCATCAATGCACGCATGTATTCGGCCGAGAGTTCGGTCGCCTTTTGCAACAACGCATTGTCCGGTGATACAGCGTAAAATGCTTGGAATGCCGATGTGTTGAAGTTGCTGGCTGTAGGTGCAACTGCTGTTAATTCAATAGGCTCATCTTTAGTGGCCAATTCTACCAGCGCATCAATCTCATTATGAACCGTACTTACAAACGTCGCCTCGTCCATATCACCCAATAGGTCTGGGAAGGTTGCCAACGCCATAGAAAGCATGGCCGCGGTGGTTTTTTCACTGACCGTGCGGCTGTAGTTCTGATTGAACTCAACTAGGGCCACGTCCATATCAACATCAGATTTCGCGCGTCGCAGTTGGCTCATCAATGAGAACCACTCCATTCCGTAGTAAATGGTTTCGATGAACTCGTTGCGCTTGTAGGTTGCTGCGGCCATCTTTGTGCTTAGGACTGCAATATCGTTTAAGAGGCCGCCGTATTTATCCCAAAGATTGGCATCGGCCGCTATTCGGGTAATAAACTCCGCCTCCAGTTTGCGTTTACGGTCAAGGCCTTTGGAGAATTGGACCCCTTCAATCTGCCCAATCCATTTTTTCCATCCGTTGGCAATACGAGCATATTTTGAAGCATACTTGAGCTGCACCTCTGCATCAGCACGCATTTCACTGTCCATGATGGATAAGAGAACATCGCGGATTTCTACGCGACGGGCGTTTTCAACATTGACCAGCTGATCCATTTCAACCGCCGTTAGATATTCCTGAGTGCGGCCAGGATACCCGAAGACCATGGTGAATTCTCCCGGGGTGCGTGGTGCAATGTTCACTTTCAGATGCTGTGCAGGTGAAAACGGTGAACCCGTCTGGTCGTATACTCTGAAGAGGCTAAAGTCTCCCGTGTGGCGTGGAAATACCCAATTATCGGTATCTGCACCGTATTTACCTATAGAGCTCGGTGGCGCACCCACAAGGCGGACGTCGTTGTATTTAATGGTGGCCAACAGGAAGAATTGGTTGTTGCCGAAAAATGGAACGACCTTGTATGTGAGGTTTGGGTTGTCCAATTCTTTGGCTTCAATCAAGGCCGCCTCGATTTCTTTGAATTTATCGCCGGAGTTCACCAAGGAATTGGTCACATCTTCCATATAGACCAATTGCTCTACGAACAACCCCGGATTTTTCAACTCCTCGTCCATGGAACGCGCCCAGAAACCGTCCTTTAAGTAGTTGTGCTCCATCGAGCTTTGCTTTTGGATCTGACCGTAACCACAGTGGTGGTTGGTAAGGATGAGCCCTTTGGAAGAAATGAACTCACCTGAACAGAAACCACCAAAGCTTACAATTGCATCTTTTAGGGAGCTGTTATTGATGCTATAAATATCTTCGGCGCTGAGCTCACAGCCCATTGCTTGCATATCTGCGATGTTCTTGTTTAAAAGCATCGGAATCCACATGCCTTCCTTTGCAGAAGAGAATTGGACACTAGAAAGAATTAACAGTAGGGAAAGAATTTTCTTCATCGTAAGTGTTGTAATTTGCAGGCTATAAACTTAAACAAACAATGAAGAAATTTTTCATAGGAGGCGCAGTTGCTGCCTTATTTTTTGCTTGTAGTGTAGAAAGCTCTGAAGGCTTTCAGCTAAACATAGATATTCCAAGTGCCGGAAATAGCCCAATTAAAGTAACATTAGAAGGTGATTCTGTAGTATATGAAGGAACTCTTACCGACGGTTTACTCACTGCTAACCTAGATGATTTCGATAATCAATTCACCATGGTACAGGTCACGGAACTAGGGCAACCTGCTGTTTACTTCCACGATGGTGCAGATGTAAACATCACCTTCGACGAGTTATCCGGCTTTAAAATTGAAGCTGGCATTATGAATGATAGTGCAAATGCCTTGAATGACCAAAGCGCATTCTTTGGACAAACTATGCAAGTTCTCGAGCAAAAATATGTGGCTGCAATGGATTCAAACAATGTTGAAGCACAGAATCAAATCCGTGAAGAAGCGATGAATTTGATGGAAAGCCAAGAGCGTATGAAGATTGAGTTTGCCAAGCGCAATGATATTCTTGGTGCAGCTATTGCCCTTTCGTCTCAAAGCAGTAATCTGACTTATGAAGATCTAAAGGCAGTTTTAGATCAGGTTAGCCTTAAGTTTCAAGGAGCACCGGATTATACACGACTAGCAGAGCGCGTAGAAACCATGGGCCGTTCGGCCATAGGAATGCAGTTTAAAGACTTCGCTCAAACATCAGCGTCCGGAGGCACACTAAATGTTCTAGCAGTAGAAGGTAAGTACGTTCTAGTTGATTTCTGGGCATCTTGGTGTCGTCCGTGTCGCGCTGCAAACCCAGCTTTAGTAGAACTCTACGATACCTACCACGAGCAAGGCTTTAATATTTTGGGTGTGAGCTTGGACCGTGATGGCGCTTTATGGCAAAAAGGAATTAAAGAAGATGGATTGCCTTGGCCGCAGATTTCGGATTTGCAATACTGGCAAAATGAGATTTCGACGTATTACGGTATTCAATTCATCCCACAAAACATCCTCATCGACGACAACGGAGTTATCGTTGCCAAGAATATGGAACCTGCTCAGTTAGGAGAATTCCTATCAAACAATCTCTAAACGAGACCTCTACGTCGGCGAATGATCCATTCAGCCGATGCAATTAATAAGGCTAATCCCCAATACCATAAGTGAAGGTGCTGGGGATTTTTTTGCTCAAAACTTAGGACTGTAGGAGCTACATTTTCTAAGGGTGTTGCACCGTCCAGAGCACCGGCATTCGCCCAAGAGTTGATCAGGGATTGATTTCTCGGCCGAATCTTTTCTACATCGACATCTTTTACTTGCAGACTGGAAGTGGTCTTTAAGGCTCCACCCGACCAATTGGCCACAGCTTCTACCCTATAAGTACCAGGAACTGTAGGCGTGAAACTCCCTATAACACTATTCCCTTCTGGACTAAGCGTCACCTCTTCAACGAGTGTAGCACCTTGATTAACCTCAATACTAAAATTTGCAGGCAGTACTTCTAAGCGACTATTGACTACTGCCCCAACAATCTGAGCACTTTCCCCTACAGCAAGTTTCTGTGGAGTCGTTAGTCGCAGTTGGGCAGGTTCATAACGCTGCATTAATTCTTCCAGTAGCGCGTGAAATGCTTCAAGTGTCCTTTCAGAAGCCAATGCACTTTTATACCAATGAACACCACGCGTGTCCAGATAATCGGCCTGTAAAATCGTTACATTATTAACCTTACTATACATCTCCAATGAAGTAAAGTTAAGTATAGAAGGTATTGAAACACGCTTTGTAAACCCTGGAGCTGCTCCTCCATCTAGATGAAGTATAGGTACTTTAATATTGGCACGAGCCTTCTCCATAGCAACTTTACCACCACCTATGGACACCAATGGACCATTTATGGAGGAAACCCGCTCGAGCTCATTCCATGCAATACGCTCAACAGCTATACCCTTGCTCTCACACCAGCGGCGTACCATTGCCTCGTGAGGGTGTGGTGCGTTACTCGCAACCACTATGGTTGCTAAATATTCTTTAACATCGACTATTGTTGATAGGCTGTCCATTCGCTCACCTAATGTAGCTACTGCGAGTAAGTTATAAATCCCAGGCTTTTTGGGTGCTCGTAGGTTACAGTTCTGCCCGTCATAAGCCGTGCCGTTGAAGAACACCTTGATTTCAGGAGAACTACTAGCAAGTATCGTGACGCTCATATTAGAGTTACTTAGAACACGCTGGGGAACGACAATACCTTGAATGAGGTTGGAAGGCTTAAGAGTTTTTGAAGGGGCTAATAAATAGTATTTCGGCAAAGACTGTCCTGCGAGATTTGAAATATGTCCATCGCCAACGTAAGCCCAGTCACCGTTCGATGGCACCAAGCTCGCATTATAGTCCCTTATAATGGGTTCGTAACCAATTGCCTCAAATTTTTCAACGGCAGCATTAGCAAGACTATCTCCAGAAACTGCTAAAGAGCTCGAAGAATCCAAGGCAATAGTCAACACAGGCCTTAGAGATTTATTACTTTCATTTTTAAGAGGTGGCGCCATGAGCGCGTAGACCAATAATCCGATCCAAGAAAAACGCAAAAGAATTAAATCCCACGGGGATTCAGTCCGTCGTTTAAAATATAGAAACGCAGCAACTAAAGATCCTGCACCAAGTGCAACTACAGCAGCTACTACGCTATTCATCAAGTCAACATTCCACCACAAACATTGAGCACCTGTCCACTGACATAAGCACTCATATCTGAAGCTAAGAATAAACAAGCATTCGCCACATCTTCCGCGCTACCACCTCTCTTCAGAGGAATTCCTTCTCTCCAAGATTGTACTGTTTTTTCGTCTAAAACGGCTGTCATCTCAGTCTCAATGAAACCAGGAGCAATCGCGTTACAACGAATATTACGTGAACCTAACTCAAGCGCTACGGACTTTGTAAAGCCAATAATACCTGCTTTAGAAGCAGAATAGTTTGCTTGACCTGCATTGCCCTTAACACCTACTACTGAACTAATATTCACAATAGATCCAGAGCGTTGCTTCAAGAATGTACGCTGTACGGCTTTGGTCATATTAAAGACTGAATTTAGGTTTACCTCTATAACACGATTAAAATCTTCTTCAGTCATGCGCAGCAAAAGTGAGTCCTTAGTGATACCCGCGTTATTTATTACGATATCTACAGCTCCAAAGTCCTCAATTACTTGGGCAATAAGTGCTTCAGCATCTTCCATTTTTGAAGCATCTGAACGGTAGCCTTTCACATTGGCGCCGTGTGCGTTCAATTCTTCTTCCAGCGCCTGACCTCTTTCGACAGAGCTAAGAAATGTAAATGCCACGTTGGCACCTTGCTGGGCAAAAACTTCAGCAATTCCTTTTCCAATTCCTTTCGACGCACCTGTGATAATGGCCGTCTTTCCTGCTAATAAACCCATAATGTTAATTATTCTCGGTTTTGTTCAGTAAGCAAACCTACGGCATTTCCGTTTTTCTGCGCAATAATGAAGGCATTTTCAACGCCCAATTTTACTACAACACCTAAGACGCTTTGCGCATCAGGCAATGATTCGTACTCTCCAATCACAAAAAGACTGAGGCTATCTTTATGAATTAGGGAAGCTTCGTTAAATTTATAGCTCAACTCTTTGATTGAGTGGTTTTTAAAAGCCCCTATTTGAACTGAATAAATAAGCTTATCTGAGGGGGTAAAAACCGTATCTATCTTATCACCAGCACGCCAAAGCTCTACACTTTTTTGTGCTATTTCATCCTCAGTTAAAGTAGATGTCCCTAAAAATTGATACACGGATAAAGCCGACAATAGAACAATCACCAACACAAAAGGCAACAATGATTTTTTTGAATCACTACCCTTTTGCTCGGTTAATTGCCGCTGCAAATCTGCATTTTCAGCCTCTAGCTTCGAGATTCGTTCTTTCGTTTTAGGTGACAAGAATTCCATATCCTACAACGGTGCTAATAATATTCCAATTATGGTGGCAATGGCGAAAATAATCGTCTGAATGACCACGCCAATGTTGTTTACTATAACAAGTAACCAATGCATATCACCCCAGTGTTTCCAAACTAATGGCGGATTGCTCACTGGAGCTTTCATCTCCTCCTCGTGCTCTAACTGTTTTTTGGTCTTAACCAAGTAGGGTGCCCGACAATAAGAACATTGATACGCAAACTTATCTAGCACTGAATCAACATCATACCAAGCGGCACAAGCGGGGCATTTAACTTGTTTCATACTAGTAAAGGTAAGGCGGTTTAAAACAAAAAAGCCGCCCCACAGTGTGAAGCGGCTCTGTATTTATCAAATTCTCGATTATTTAGCCAATAATTTAGCCATTGCAGTTCCTATGTCTGCGGGCGAATCTACAACTGTGATACCACAATCGCGTAGGATCGCCTTCTTGGCGGAAGCTGTATCCTCCGCACCACCAATAATCGCTCCTGCGTGGCCCATAGTGCGTCCTGCAGGTGCAGTTTCACCCGCGATGAAAGCAACTACAGGCTTCGTTCCGTTATCTTTGATCCATTTACCAGCTTCTGCTTCTAACTGACCACCGATCTCACCAATCATAATGATACCCTCAGTTTCTTGATCATTCATCAAAAGCTCAACTGCTTGCTTTGTAGTCGTACCAATGATTGGATCTCCCCCAATACCGATGGCAGTTGTTTGACCTAAACCCGCTTTTGTACACTGATCCACTGCTTCGTACGTCAATGTTCCCGACTTACTTACGATACCAACGGTCCCCTTGTTAAATATGAAAGCAGGCATTATACCCACTTTAGCTTCACCAGCTGTCATAACTCCAGGACAGTTAGGGCC
>CAJWZE010000069.1 GCA_913049845.1 uncultured Cryomorphaceae bacterium | reverse complement strand
GCACAGTTGGGCATTCCACATGCGCGGCTTCAAGTTCAGGTAAATTGGCTTTATGATACTAATGGTTGGTTTGGCTTACCTAAGCAAGAACAAACCGATTCTGCACATACTGAGCGAGTAGAGTGTACTGAATCCGGTGCGGATGATGTAGTTTTCTACCTAAGTACCAATAAGGGAGAATTGCCCAAGGCTTTGGCAAAAATCGCCTCAGGTGGAGAAATAAGCCGAGTCATGCTGGCCCTAAAAAGCGTGCTGGCAAAGGAGCAACACTTACCAATAATGATTTTTGATGAAATTGATACTGGTATAAGTGGGGAGGTTTCCGAAAAAGTAGGCCAAAGTATGCGGAGTCTAGCCCAACACTGTCAAATAATTGCAATTACTCATCAACCGCAAATCGCAAGTCAGGCGCACGTCCACTATATAGTGTATAAATCTGAAAAGGGTGAGCGTACGGTTAGCACTATTTTACGTCTAGACGATCAAGAACATATTAGAGAAGTAGCGAGCCTGATGAGTGGTGCACAAATCACCGAGGCAACGTTGCAATCAGCTAGAGAGTTGATTGCCCATAACCAACAGAGTTAAACAGTAACAAAGTGTGTTGGTAGCCCATAACTGGTATTTACTTGTTATTAATACGACTTAATGACCTATCCGCTGAGCAATAAGAGTAGCTGGATGTAAAGCACCCATGCCTGTACCGTCTTTAATTTGATGCCTGCAGGAAAAACCAGACGCACAAATCTGTGTCTCTGCTACTAAATTTCCAAGTTGTGGAAACAGCCGCTGCCACCCTATTTCCATAGACAATTCATAGGTCTCCTGATCATACCCAAAACTACCCGCCATCCCGCAGCAGCCCGTATCCATAGCCTCAACATCATAGCCTGCCAGTTCAAGGGCTTTAATGGTAGCTGTATTTCCAATTAAAGCTTTTGTATGACAATGTCCGTGTAGTACCACTTTAGGTGCTTTGGATGTTGGATTCAATCTAGTAGTAGGAAAGCGATCTTTGTGTAGGGCTACAAATTCCTCAAAGGTATAGGTCTTGGAGGCCAGTGTTTTTGCTGCCTGAAGCTGCGCATCGGGCACTAGATCCAAATATTCGTCCCGAATCGTTAATATTTCTGAAGGCTCAAGGCCTATAATAGGATAGTTTTTTTGAGCAAAAGGGGCTAGACCTTCCACCACTGTTTCAGCCGTTTCTAAGGCTTTATCCAAGAGCCCCTTCGACAAAAAAGTACGCCCTAATTCCTGTACTCTTGAGAGCATAACTTCAAAGCCCATGGATTCTAAGACCCGAACCGCATGTTTTCCAACTATTGGATCATGATAATTGGTAAATAAATCGGCCAATAAAATAACTTTATGATTAGTGGTTGGAGAAGGATTCTTTCTGAACCAATCCCTAAAGCACTCCGAGCTAAATTCCGGAAGATCACGCAATGGTGAAACCCCAAATAACTGCTTGAGTACTTGTTTACCAATCTGAGACTTTGCCACTAAATTAACCAAGCTTGAAAAACGAGCAGCTAGTGGGTAGTGTTTGCCTGGATCCCCAAAGAACTCCTCTTTTCTACTTACCCCATGCTTTTGATGATAGCCATGTGTAAACTCCGCTTTCATTTTGGCCATATCTACATTGGCAGGACACTCACTTTTACAGGCTTTACAACTCAGGCAAAGGGAAAGTGCGTCTTTAAGATCTTTAGAGCCATAACCTTCTGGATCACCTCCTGAAAATACATGCCTGAATACATTGGCTCTTCCACGGGTAGAATCTTTTTCGTCTCTGGTCGCCATATAGGACGGACACATCGCACCTCCGCTTTCAGCAAGCTTTCTGCATACTCCAGCGCCATTACAAAGCTCTAATGCATCAGTAAAACCCCCAACTTTCCGCCACTTAAATACAGTTGGTACCACTAATGGGCGGTATTCTGGAGAATAACGTAAGCCCTTCTCCATAGGTTCGGCCCTAACAATTTTACCAGGGTTAAATCGTGACTCGGGGTCCCAGATATCTTTTACACGTTCAATTAGTGGTGTTATATCCGCGCCTAAAACCTCTTCAATAAAGGGGGTTCGTGCCCTACCATCGCCATGCTCTCCAGAAAGAGATCCTCTGTAACGTCGCACGGTTCCAGCAAATTCTTGCGCCATTTGTTTCATCTTAGTAACCCCTTCAATGCTCGTAGTATCAATCATGGGCCGGAAATGTAATTCTCCAACAGAAGCATGCGCATAAAACACACAATGGGTGTCATGTTTGTCCAAAATAGTCTCAATATCCTTGACATAGGCAGGTAAATCTTTCACTCGTACGGCCGTATCCTCACAAAAAGCGGGGGTTCTAGATTCTTTACCTAAACCCATAAGTAATCCCAAACCAGCTTTTCTAAGGTCCCAGACTCTCTGTATTTCATCTGATTCAAATAATTCAACGCATGCATAAGCACAAAACTCATTTTCCAAGTGTTGTGCTAATTCTCTTGCTTTCTTGAACATAGTAACTCGATTATCACCTTCGAATTGAATCACTAAAATACATTTTGGTGCTTGGCGCAAGAAAAATCTATTTTCTACTTGTTCTAAATTATTTTTTGTCGCATCTAAAATTATATCATCAATTAGTTCAACTGCAGAAGGATTTTTTTTAACAACTTCAACGGTTGCATGCATCGCATCTTCTATACTCCTAAAATGAGGTATAATCATACAATTATAGCGTGGGATTTCTTCAAGATTCAATTTAGCAGAAATAGTCATTGCTAAAGTTCCTTCGCTACCT
Organism: uncultured Cryomorphaceae bacterium; assembly: GCA_913049845.1. Classification (GTDB taxonomy): domain Bacteria; phylum Bacteroidota; class Bacteroidia; order Flavobacteriales; family Schleiferiaceae; genus UBA10364. Next base: position 4,384 of record CAJWZE010000069.1, on the reverse strand, counting down.
GCGAGTAACTCGCATAAATTAAAAGACCTACCACCCTCGGTGATTGGGCTCATTTCACACAAAGCGTCGAGAGCATATCCGGTATTACGTCGCTTGATTTCTTTATGGGGATACTGTGTAATAATCGTTTCTTTGTGTTCTGTTAATAGCTCAATGATTTCTCTATATATATGGCCTTCTAAATTGGGCAGAGCTATCTTTTCTTCCAACTGACTGGTATTCAGTGGCTTGGCAATCATTTTTGAACCATCGCTCAATACCACCTCCATCTCTAGGATATGATTCCTAGTACTACCGTACTTAATAGAATACATACCCGCTGAGTTGTTACCTATCATCCCACCAATCATGCAACGAGAAGTCGTAGCTGTGTCTGGTCCGAAAAGTAGATCATTTGAAGCCGCCATCTGGTTTAATTGGTCGCGGATAATTCCTGGCTCGACTCGCACCCATCGCTCTTCGATGTTCCACTCGAGCACCTTATCCATGTACTTTGATACATCCATAATCAACCCATCTCCAGTCGTCTGTCCAGCTAAAGAAGTACCCGCACTACGCGCTGTTATACTCCACTTTTTTGCTGCTGCTTGCTTCACCAAAGAGACGATGTCTTCACCAGACTCTGGAAATGCCACTCCTTTGGGGATTTCCTCATACATAGACGCGTCTTGAGCATACAAGCGCTTTGACAGAGAATCGGTTTTTATAGCTACTTTAGGACACATAAGTAAGTTCTACATATTCAATCAACGATATTTTTATGTTCTTTTGTTTTCAGGCTAGTATAGTTAATGCCTTTTTTATAATTATATTTTTGGGCACCAAGGTTATCTGCTATAACTCAAAATCCTTTTCGCATTTCCGCACCAACTCATCTCCCAGTGATAGGCAAGCGGTAGCAGCCGGACTTGGAGCATTAAGCACATGAATCTGGCGGTCTGCCCGTTCAAAGTAAAAATCATCCAGTATTTCTCCATCAGGTTGTAAAGCCATTGCACGGACTCCTGGAGGCGAATGTTTCAAATGATGACTTTGGACCTCTGGAATTAGGCTCTGTAATCCTCTTACAAAGGCTTCTTTGGAGAACGAGCGCTTATACTCATCAAGACCCATACGCCAATGCTTGGTTGCCATTTTCCAGAATCCTGGAAAAGTTAAGGACTCCAGAGATTCTTTAAAGTCAAAAGCGAACTTTTCATAGCCCTCGCGTTTAAATACAAAAACAGCGTTGGGGCCGCATTCTACACCTCCTAAAGCCATTCGGGTAAAATGTACTCCTAAAAATGGGAATTCAGGGTTTGGAAGTGGATAGATAAGATGCTTAACTAGATACTCTGACTCAGGTTTAAGCTCGTAATATTCTCCTTTAAACGGTACTATTTTCACCGGCGAATTCAATCCCGCGGACTTAGCCACATGATCACAGTATAAGCCCGCACAATTAATAAGATAACGCCCTTTGTAACTACTGTTTCCTGCTTGAATATGTACTTCGCTTGAAGTCTCACGAATAGCATGTACACGCGCGCAAAATTGGACATATCCACGACCATCTCCTTCAATTGCTTCCATCATCCGATCACACATTCCCACGTAATCTACGATGCCAGAGCAAGGAACATGAATGGCTTTCACCCCTTTTACATGTGGCTCAATCTCCGCAAGTTCATCGAGATTAATCATCGTAATACCTTCAATTTCATTCTCGATACCACGCTGGTAGATCGCGTCCAAGCGAGGCAATTCCTCTTCCTTGGTTGCTACAATAACCTTACCACAAACTTCCATTGCTACATTCATTTCATTGCAGAAATCGACCAATTGCAACCTACCTTCTCGGCAGTTTTTCGCTTTATAACTGCCTGGCTTATAATAGATTCCCGAGTGGATAACCCCAGAGTTTTTTCCGGTTTGGTGCGTCCCCACACGACCTTCTTTTTCGAGTACTAAAATAGTGGCATCTGAAAAATTTTTGTGCAATTTGTACGCCGTAGCAAGACCAACAATACCGGCCCCTACGATGATAAAATCATAGATTTTTTGGGTAGAGATAGACGGGTTTTTCAGGGCCGCTACCGCAATCGAACTGCTATCTGTTGATGAATATTGCATGCAGTAAGATAAGAGGCTCTGAGAAAATTCACACGATAATGTGCAAAGGAACTTTTATCGGAATGAAATCGTATCTTTATAATCTATAAAATACGCTCACAATTTTTCTAACTATTTTATTGATCAACCAGAAAGAATGTATAGTAAATGACCAGTAAACTTTCTCATATTGACTTGCTAGATATTGCAATATTATTAGTTGCTCTCACATTCATTAGCTGCTCAAACAGTGGTTATGAGTCCGAAGAGAGTAGCATCAATCGGCATAATTTGAACGAAGATCAGCTACGCATTCAAGGTGTATTGCAACGAGCTAGCTTTAAAGACTTAGATGGTAACACAGCTCAAATAACCGATTATACAGGAAAAATTATACTTATAGACTTTTGGGAAACATGGTGTTCGCCATGTTTAATGGTATTTCCAGCAATGGACTCTTTGCGCGTAGAGTATAGCGACCAATTTGAAGTATTAGCAGTGAATACCATTTTAGCCGATAATCCTAAGCAGGTTGCAGAGTTTGCCAATAAAAATCCTTATGATTTTAACTGGCTAGTTGACGCAAACGGTGTGGGCGAGCAAATAATATCTATGGGCATACCCTTCAAAGTATTTATTGACACTGCCGGTTATGTCATTACAACAGAATTGGGATCCCGAGGAACCCAAGGCGACTACGAAAAAACAAAAGCTATTTTAGACAAATATTTAAATTAAAAACATACATAATATGTCTCAAGAAACGATAGATTCTTCTACCAAGTCCATTAAAGAAACTGCCAAAGAAGATTTACCAAACAGTAAACCTCCCTATAAAGTGGCCGATATCTCTCAAGCGGCATACGGGCGTAAAGAAATAGAACTCGCAGAGGCTGAAATGCCTGGATTAATGGCCATCCGTGAGGAGTACAAAAGCGAACAACCTCTCAAAGGCGCTCGTATTGCAGGTTGCCTTCATATGACCATTCAGACTGCTGTACTCATTGAAACTTTAGTAGACCTAGGAGCAGATGTAACTTGGAGTTCATGCAATATTTATTCTACCCAAGACCATGCAGCAGCAGCTATAGCAGCTGTTGGTGTTCCGGTATATGCATGGAAAGGGATGAATGAAGAGGAATTCGACTGGTGTATCGAGCAAACGTTGCATTTTCCTGATGGTCAGCCTTTGAATATGATTTTGGACGACGGTGGAGATCTCACCAACATGGTGCTGGATCGATATCCAGAGTTAGCCAACGGTATTAATGGTATTTCCGAGGAAACCACCACCGGCGTTTTACGATTGATTGAACGTGAAAGAAACGGCACCTTACCTCTTCCAGCCATTAATGTAAATGATTCCGTAACCAAATCTAAGTTCGACAATAAATATGGATGTCAAGAATCTGCAGTCGACGCAATCAGACGCGCTACCGATGTAATGATGGCAGGTAAAGTAGCTGTTGTTGCAGGTTATGGCGATGTTGGTAAGGGAACTGCAGCATCATTACGTGGTGCGGGTGCACGGGTTATCGTGACCGAGATTGATCCGATTTGTGCTCTTCAAGCGGCAATGGACGGCTTTGAAGTAAAGCGAATGAACGAAGCAATCACTCGTGCTGACATTATTATTACAGCAACAGGAAATAAAGACATTGTTACTGGCTCGCATTTCGAAGCCATGAAAGACAAAGCAATTGTAGGTAACATCGGTCACTTCGATAACGAAATAGATGTAGCCTGGCTAAAAACTCACGCAACCGAAGACAATATAAAGCCTCAGGTCGATATATATACCCTTGAAAATGGAAAACAAGTCATTCTGTTGTCTCAAGGCCGTTTAATGAATCTTGGAAATGCTACCGGTCACCCATCTTTTGTGATGAGCAATTCTTTTGCCAACCAAACACTAGCACAAATTGCTTTATGGAATCGCCCACAAGAATTCGAAACAGGAAAAGTTCATACGCTTCCTAAAACTTTAGATGAGAAAGTAGCCCGACTGCATCTATCCAAAATTGGTGCCGATTTAGAAGAATTAACCGAAGTGCAAGCAGCCTACATTGGTGTGCCTATCACCGGCCCATACAAGTCAGACGAATACCGTTACTAATCTCTAAATAATCTTTTCTCGATAATGAATTTCCGCCCCCTTGTTTTCTTTTGTTTGTTGCTTTTTAACCTGCAATGCCAAATCAAGACAGGGGTAGAACATCCTTCTAATGCTGCATTTGTAGCACTAGGTCTTGAAGAGATTACTATTGAAGATTTACAACAAGGTTATCTAAGT
>CAJWZE010000068.1 GCA_913049845.1 uncultured Cryomorphaceae bacterium | reverse complement strand
TCGGTAATAAAATCGGGTAGAGGCAGGTCAAGATCGCTTTGCTCCTTGTGGTAGGGATAGTTCTTTGCGCCGTGCATACTAAAAGTAAATATTCGCTCGTCACCGGCCGCAAGCGCCGCAGTTCCGTTTCCCTGGTGCACATCGAGATCCACTACGAGAATTCGCTCAAAACCGTGATTATCTATAAGATGATGTGCCCCAATGATGATATCGTTTAAGATGCAAAATCCTTCTCCGCGGTCGTAAAAAGCGTGGTGTGTACCTCCAGCAATATTCATAGAACAACCGTATTGTAAGGCAAATTCGGTATTATCAATGGTGCCCCTGCAGATAGTGCGTTCTCTGTCGATTAGCTGCTTGCTCAAAGGAAAGCCAATCTTGCGCTGTGCCTTTGGGTCTAAGGTGCCCTCGTCTAGCTCTTTCCAATACTTGGGACAATGTGTTCTGGTAATTTCCCCGGGTGTGAGCATACCTGGGGCGAAAAAATCGCCTGCACTAAGCGTGCCCTCATGAATCAATTGTTCTGGTAATAGCGAATATTTGGCCATCGGGAAGCGATGGTTCTCAGGAAGAGGATGATGATAGATAGGGGCCCAAGCGACCTTTAGCATATTTGATTAACGCAATTGAGCATTTAATCGTTCACTCAACTGATGGACAATTCTGCCTACACTCTTTTCAACAGCTTTGTCATTCAGTGTCTTCCTTGGATCTTGAAAGGTCAGACCAATCGCGTAGCTCTTCTTGCCGGATGGAAGTTTATTACCTTCGTATACATCAAACAGGAAGACATTCTTCAACAGTTTACCCTCAGTTTTTGTAATGGTCTCTTCAACTTCAGCATAAGTGGTAGTAGTATCTACAAGAAGTGCAAGGTCTCGACGAACGCTCGGGAATTTTGGTAGCGCTTCAAAAGGTTGCGTTCCATTATCAATCACCAGGTGAATTACTCGCTCCCAATCAAACGAGGCGTGCGCAACGGTGCCTTTAACATCAAAATGGTTCTGGACTATTGGGTGTACGGAGCCAATGTGTCCGACAGTGGTTTTTCCTACTTTGATGCTTAAGAACTCCCCATATAGGCTGTGGTCTTTCCGAGTCATAGAAGCGGTAAATCCGAATCTGCTAAGCAAGCCCTCAACCAAGCCTTTCATATAGAAGAAATCATTATCAGAGGCAGCGACTTTCCAGTGATCAGTATTTCTTGTTCCGGAGCAGAACAAGTCGATTACTGAAGTCTCGAAAGAACCATTTCCTCCTTTCCCATAAGTTTTACCGCGTTCAAAGAAGCGCAGGCTTGATTGTTGCCTCTTTTGATTGAAGCTAATGGCAGTTAATCCCCCAAACAGCAAATTATTTCGCATCACATTGAGGTCTTGACTCAAGGGATTTAGCATCTCTATCAGATTTTCAGAAACTTCGGATTGCAATGTTTCATAATCGGCTCCTTTAGAAAGGCTATTGTTCATGATTTCGAAGAAGCCGTTACCGGTAAGTTGGTCCAAGAGTGATTTCTCGATTCTTCTTGGACGCGGGTCGTGCTTTGCCACGCTAATTCGCATTTCCGAGGGAACAGCAACATTATTGAAACCATAGATACGAAGAAGCTCTTCAGCAATATCTACATCTCTGGTTACGTCTACGCGGTAGGTCGGTACTTTCACCGTCCACTGGTCCCCGTTGAGTCCAATAATTTCAAAATCTAACCATTTCAATATATCAGATGCGGTTTCAATACTCATTCCCACACCTATCAATTTGCAAACTTTTTCGAAGCTAAATGTGATTTCGAGTTTGGGGAAATCTTTCGAACCTTGGTGGTCCAATGGACCAGCAGTGGCACCTGTTAATTCGCATATAAGTGCAGCTGCATAAGTATGTGCAGCAGCAGTAATATTTGGATCTACACCTCTTTCGTAGCGATAGCTTGCATCGCTATTGATTGCATGACGTTTCGCTGTTTTTCGAACGCTCACAGCATCGAAATAAGCGCTTTCTAAATAAACGCAACTTGTTGTTTCACTTACGCCACTATCTGAACCTCCGAGCACACCTGCAATACAAACAGGTTTGCGCTCGTCGGCAATAACTAGGTCACTTGTACTTAGCTCGCGCTCGACACCGTCAAGCGTAGTTATCTTTTCACCCTTTTTAGCTTGGCGCACCACGACCTCATGACCGTTCAGCTTTTCCGAGTCAAAGGCATGAAGTGGATGTCCAAATGTGTGTAACACATAATTAGTAATATCCACAACGTTATTCTTTGGAGTTAATCCGATAGCTGTGAGGCTGTTCTTCAACCAATCCGGGCTTTCGGCCACTTGCACTCCCGTAAAGTATGTGCCGTAGTAAGAAGGGCACATATCACTTTCGATAGTGAGTTTTATAGGATTATTGCCTTCGGTTTGATACGTGCCTTTTGGAAAGATAAGCTCTGGACTTTCTTCACCCTTGACAAGCAGTGCGGCACGCAGATCACGGGCAACACCGATGTGCCCCATAGCATCTGTTCTGTTTGGTGTTAGGCCAATTTCGAAAACGTAATCAATTTCAACATTGAACACCTCTGCACATGGAGTGCCCGGTTTGAGCGATGTATCGAGCACCATAATACCGTCGTGGTCGTTTCCTAAACCGAGCTCATCTTCCGCGCAGATCATTCCTAAACTTACTTCACCGCGGATTTTACCTTTCTTGATTTTTAGTTCTTCCCCGCCGGGGTACAAACGTGTTCCTAAGGTTGCTACGGGAACCTTTTGGCCCGCGGCAACATTCGATGCGCCACAAATAATTTGTACGGGCTCATCTTCACCAATATTTACGGTAGTTACACGGAGTCTATCCGCGTTTGGATGCTTTTCACAGGTCAATACTTCACCTACAACAACACCGCGTAAGCCTCCCTTGATACTTTCCACTTCGTGTATACCCTCGACCTCTAGTCCTGTATTGGTTAGTAATTCATCAACACGGTTTGCATCTAAATCAACAGCTAGAAAGCGTTTTAACCACTGGTAAGAAATATTCATTAATTGGGTTGTTCAATAGGTTCCAAAGTTACACTATTGAAAGAGAATAAAAAGCGCGAAAATTGGAACGTTAGAACAAATTATAGAGCAGGGCTCCATAAAGTGCAAATCGAAGGAAACGAACCAAGGTAAGTAAGGCAAATTTTTTGAACGGGTAGTTATTCATACCGCTGAGCTGGCTGACTATAGGGTAGGGCAATGGTGTTAATGCTGCTATAACGATAAGTAGACCACCAAATCTGTTGAGTTGCTCGAAGGTCTGGGTGTAGCGGTCCAATAAGAGATTGCGAACCAAGGCACGGGTTCGCCAGAATTGGCCCATAAAATAACCTATGATACCTGCGAAATAGCTCAATAATGCTAATAGGGTAAGCATCCATCTGGGCTTTAGGGTTTCGTCCGCCCAAACAATGAGGAGTTCCGGTGTGATGAAGCCAATGCTTACTTCGGACAAGAAGAAGAGCCCGATGAGTCCCCCTGGTGAGAAAAAGCCGGTGGCCCATTTTGCTGCGGCGCTGAGGTCAATGACATAGCGGTCAAACAAGAAAAATAGGAGCAGTATCACGCCAATGGATACGACAAGCTTGAGCACATTTGTCCGAATGAAAGAATACCCACCACTGCGTTGCATCAGCAGATGCTGTGCCTTCATAAATTGTTTTACTATGTCTACCATGAATTATGAAATCCTGTTCCAGCCCCATTGGTCTTTGTATAAAGTTTTCCAATGTTCTTTTAAAGGAACGTGATTTTCGTCATTTAGTTGAGGATCTTTGGACAATAATTGTTCCACGACACTTCGTGCCCAGCTTAATATGTTGCCGTCTTGGGTCAAAGAGGCTAGTTTGAATTGAAGCTGACCACTCTGGCGTGTACCCATCATATCGCCGGGCCCACGGAGGTTCATGTCGACTTCGGCAATCTCAAAACCGTCCTGTGAACGCACCATGGTTTCCAAGCGGGTTTTGGCGTCATTACTTAGTTTGGATGAACTGACCAATACACAGAAACTTTCTTCGCTTCCACGACCTACACGGCCCCGCAATTGGTGCAATTGGCTCAATCCGAACCGCTCTGCGTTTTCAATAATCATCACGGATGCATTCGGGACATTTACGCCTACTTCAATTACTGTAGTAGCGACGAGTATATGAGCTTTACCCGATGCAAAGCGCTTCATTTCGCCTTCTTTGTCTTTCGGTTTCATGCGTCCGTGTACCACGGCAATCTGGTATTGCGGTCTTGGGAAGTCACGCAACAACTTCTCATAGCCCTCTTGAAGATTTTTCAAGTCGAGGGTTTCACTCTCTTCAATGAGCGGAAATACGATATATACCTGGCGTCCTTTCGCGATTTCTCGCTGTATGAAGCCGTTGAGCTTTAACCTATTTTCCTCATAGAGGTGGTGCGTCATAATTGGCTTCCTACCCGGTGGAAGTTCATCGATAACGCTCATGTCTAAATCTCCGTAGATGCTGAGGGCAAGGGTCCTTGGAATAGGGGTGGCCGTCATGACCAAAACGTGCGGTGGATGCTCGTTTTTCTTCCACAGTTTAGCCCGCTGCGCCACTCCGAAACGGTGTTGTTCATCAATCACTGCTAATCCTAAGTTGGCGAATTTCACCGTAGGTTCGATTAGGGCGTGCGTACCGATCAATATGTGCAATTCGCCACTTTTGAGCCGCTGGTGTATCGAGGCGCGCTTTGTTTTTTTGGTTGAGCCCGTTAGCAGTTCTAAAGTGATACCCGCGGGTTCACACAGCTCTTTAAGTCCTTGGTAGTGTTGGGTTGCTAGGATTTCCGTAGGCGCCATAAGTGCTGCTTGAAACCTATTGTCGATGGCAAGCAACATCGCTAATAAAGCGACAATCGTTTTTCCCGAGCCTACATCTCCCTGAACAAGCCTGTTCATTTGTGCTCCTGTGGCCACATCCGCACGTATTTCCTTGATTACTCGTTTTTGTGCCCCAGTAAGCTCAAAGGGTAGGTGGTTGTTATAAAAGTTTAGAAACGTTTGACCCACTTCCGCAAACGGGTAGCCCTTGACGACACTTTTATTTCGCAGTTTGTTTCGAAGCTGGGTAAGTTGAAGGAAGAAAAACTCTTCAAACTTGATACGCTTCTTAGCTGCCTCAAGGTGCTTTCTTGAGCTCGGGAAATGAATCCAATAAAGCGCTTGTTTCTTTGAAATGACACCGTGTTCTTTGGCAAAATCAATGGTAAAAGGATCTTTAATCTGCTCCAGTTCTTTTCGGAGCAAAGTCTTCATCACCTTGGCTATACCCTTCGAGTTTAGGCCTTTCTTGGAGAGCTTATCCGTAGTCGAGTATACCGGTTCAAGGGCCGATTGGACCTCGTTACTCAGCGCAGGCTCTGATATTTCTGGATGGGGGATGCTCTTTTTGCCATTGAATGTATTTACCTTCCCAAAGATCACCAAAGGGGTGTTTAGCTTTATTGATTTGCGTATCCACCGAGCGCCTTTAAACCAAATGAGCTCTATGTATCCCGTATCGTCGGTAAACGTTGCTACAAGTCTTTTTTGGCGCGGTGGTCCTACCTCATCAATATTGCTGATTTGACCTTTAATCTGCACTTCGACCGGGGCAGCGGGGAGCTGTGCTATTGTATAAAATTGAGTTTTATCGACATATCTGAACGGGTAATGTTCCAGAAACTGTGAAGTCGTACGGATACCAAACTCCTCTATCAAAAGGGCTGCTCGATCCGGTCCTATACCGTCTGCATAGACTATGGGAGTTTGGTTAGTGCTCATCGTCGTAAAAGTAAGTATCTTTTAGCCGAAGAAAAATGCATAATCAGAGTTCTCAAATATTTCGTCTAGGTACGCTTTTGATAGACGGTGTGTTACTCCTTACCCTATTTGTGGCTCTAGGATTGTGGCGCTTTGACGATTTACGCATCTCAAATCCAGAATACTACAACTACTACTTGCAGCTTCTCGTGCTCACCTTGGTGAGCTGGTACGGTGCAGGACGTTGGGCGGGTATGTTCTCGTACACCAGTGGTTTGGAGCAGCGCAATGTGCTGGCCAATATCGTGCGAGGTGCTTTAGGACAAATGGCTATCCTCGCTGTTATTGTGGTAGGCTTGAAGGGCTATTATTACAGTCGCTTGTTTCTAGCGACCTATTTCAGTCTTTTTTACACTAGTGTGATTATCTACCGTTTGATTTTTGTCCAATTCTTACGCAACCAAATGGCCAAGGGCAAATGGCAGCGCAATTTCATCATTGCCGGCACGCATTCTACTACCGAGGCGCTAGTAAATTTAGTAGCGGTTCGACCAGAACTTGGCTGGCGTTACGCGGGAACGGTGGCGTCCAAAGAACTTCTTGGTCATAACGCACTCAATGCACAAGATCTTATTTGCGGGTACCCGCCTAGTTCGAAAGAATACTCGGCCGCACAGCAATACGCTTTGGAACAAGGTATGAGATTCAGATTTTTACCCGAAATGGGGGTGAATTACGCGGGCGAACTCTTCTTGGAATCCCTCGAAGGTATTCCATTGTTTTCGGAGCGAAAAGAGCCTTTGTCTAATTGGACCAACAAAGGAATTAAACGCTCATTCGACATACTTTTTTCGTTACTATTTATTGTCTCTATTCTTTCCTGGGCCTTACCATTATTTGCTGGTGCCCTTGTGCTTTCTGGAGCAGGTAATCCTTTCTTCATGCAATCTCGTGAAGGATTGGAGGGCAAAAGATTCACCGTGCTAAAGCTACGCACATTGAAGGCAAACGGTAAGAGCAATCCCTTACAATCTTGGATGAGAAAGGTTGGGGTAGACGAGCTCCCGCAGTTGATCAACGTTCTTCTGGGTCAAATGTCATTGGTGGGACCGCGTCCACACACGCAAGGCGACGGGATATTATATGCTCAAAAAATTGGTAGCTACAAAGTACGCCACTGGGCTAAGCCAGGCCTCACAGGTCTTGCACAAACTCGAGGTCTACGCGGCCGCGATAGCGCAGAAAACGAGCAATTGCTCGAGGCGAGAATTCGAGCGGATATTTATTACGTCGAGCATTGGTCATTTTTGCTTGATTTACGCATACTTATTGAAACCATCGTGCGCACTGTATTTGCGCCATCAACCCTTCATCAGAATTAGTGATTATGAGGTACCCTTCTCTTTTAGATCGATTCAAACAGTACGTTCAAATAGATACACAAAGCGACGCCAGTTCGCCAACAGTGCCATCCACAGCCAAGCAGAAAAACTTGGGTGAATTGCTCGTGCAGCAGCTTTTAGAGATGGGTGTGGAGGA
>CAJWZE010000067.1 GCA_913049845.1 uncultured Cryomorphaceae bacterium | reverse complement strand
AAAGTAACCTGCTTGAGCAAGTACAGAATATATTACTGGACTGATGTGGCCGTTTGAAAGGAAGAACAGATCTTCACCTATACCGTCCATTTTAAAATCTGCAGCATTGTGGTTCATATGCTTGAAGTACAACGAAACGAGGTATTCCACACAACCTAGAGAACCACCAGGGTGCCCTGAGTTTACGGCGTGAACCATTCTTACAATATCCCTACGTACTTGCGATACGACGGCTTGAAGGTTTTCTTGTGACATGAGTACTGCACATTTTTTATTACTACAAAAATAGGCCAATTCTTGGGGGCACAACGAATTACACTCTTCCCATATATACACACGTTGCTAACAAGATTCTAGTATATCTTTGCCCGCCTAAAGCATTAGATATGAAGTGTGGTATTGTCGGTTTGCCGAACGTCGGAAAAAGTACATTGTTCAACTGTCTCTCAAGCGCAAAAGCTCAGGCAGCCAATTATCCATTCTGTACCATAGAGCCCAATTTAGGACAGGTGACTGTTCCTGATCACCGCTTGGAGCGATTGGCAGAGATTGTGAATCCTCAGAAAGTTCAAGCTGCCAGCGTAGAAATTGTAGATATTGCAGGTTTGGTAAGAGGTGCTTCAAAAGGTGAAGGTTTAGGTAACCAATTTCTCGGTAATATCCGCGAGACCAATGCCATCATTCATGTCTTGAGATGCTTCGAAAATGAGAACGTTACCCACGTTGAAGGAAGCGTTGACCCTATACGAGATAAGGAAATCATAGATATCGAATTACAGCTAAAAGACCTCGAAACTGCTGAAAAACGCCTTGAAAAGGCCAAAAAAATGGGTAAAAGTGGAGGAAAAGAGGCAAAATTGAATGTTGCGACTTTGGAGCGTTTGGTGAATTTCTTGATGGAAGGAAAGAACGTTCGTGGCTTTGATCGCACCGACCGCGAAAGAGCTTTGCTCAAAGAAATGCAACTGTTGACTGACAAGCCAGTATTATATCTTTGCAATGTAGATGAAGGTTCAGCGAAAGAAGGCAATGCATATGTCGAAAGAGTCCGAATTATGGCCAATGAAGAACGTGCAGGCTGCTTACACATTGCAGTGAGCACTGAAAGCGATATTGCAGAATTGGAGACCTATGAAGAGAAGTATATTTTTCTCCAAGAGCTAGGTCTTGAGGATACTGGAGTAAACCGCGTGATTCGCGCTGCATACGACCTACTTCAGCTTCAAACGTATTTTACTGCTGGCGAGAAAGAAGTTCGTGCTTGGACTATCAAGAACGATTTTACAGCACCTCAGGCAGCAGGAGTAATTCATAGCGACTTCGAAAAAGGCTTTATTCGCGCTGAGGTAATCTCCTACTACGATTACGATAATCTCGGAAGCGAACATTCTGTAAAAGAGGCCGGAAAAATGCGCGTTGAAGGGAAGGAGTACGTGGTTAAAGACGGCGATATCATGCACTTCCGTTTCAATGTTTAAAACCTGTGTATAGAATCCTCTTTTTAGGGCTTGGAATGGTATCGCATCCTCTTATTTTAGGGAGCGAACGTTTCCAAAAAATATGTCACAAAAATCGAATTATACCGAGGATAATATTCGCTCGTTAGAGTGGGATGAACACATTCGTTTGCGTCCCGGTATGTACATCGGAAAACTGGGTGATGGTAAGTCTCCGGACGACGGTATTTATATTCTGCTGAAAGAGGTTTTGGACAACTCCATTGACGAATTTGTTATGGGTGCTGGAAAGACTATCGAGGTGAAAATTTCAGACGGTCAGGTGATCGTTCGTGATTACGGCCGTGGTATACCTTTGGGGAAGGTTGTTGATGTTGTGTCTAAAATCAATACCGGAGCGAAGTACGATAGCAAAGCATTTAAGAAATCCGTGGGTCTGAATGGAGTTGGGGCTAAAGCGGTGAACGCGCTATCTAAAGAATTCATAGTTCAGGCCTTTCGTGACGGAAAGACCAAACGTGCCAAGTTCGAATACGGTAAGCTGACAGAAGACGATAGTATTGTTGAAAGCAGTCAGCGAAAAGGAACCAAAGTAGCCTTTCGTCCGGACCACGAAATCTTCGTGAATTACCGTTATATTCTCGAATACGTCGAGAAGATGCTTTGGAATTATGCCTATTTGAATCCAGGCTTGACGCTGTATTTGAACGGAGAGAAATTCTACAGCGAGAACGGTCTTAAGGATTTGTTGCAAGACAACCTTGATGGCAATACCCTGCACGACATCGTACACTTGAAAGGCGATGATATCGAGGTGGCACTTACGCACAGTGAGCGCATGCAAGGCGAGCAGTTCTACAGCTTCGTCAATGGCCAGCACACCACACAAGGAGGGACCCATCAAAACGCACTTCGTGAGGCTTTAGTAGCCACTATGCGCGATTTTTTCGGAAAGAATTTTGATGCATCAGACGTTCGCAGCTGTGTTATTGGTGCGATTTCATTGAAGGTAATGGAGCCGGTCTTTGAATCACAGACCAAAACAAAATTGGGTTCTTTGGAAATGGCGCCTGGCGAGATTCACGTAAGGACCTTTGTGATCAACTTCATGAAGAAAGAACTTGATAACTTCTTGCATAGAAACGCGGATATTGCCGAGGCTATTTTAAAGAAGATTCAGCGTGCGGAGCGCGAACGGAAGGACCTTCAAGGGATACGGAAATTAGCCCGCGAGCGTGCGAAGAAGGCATCGCTACACAATAAGAAGTTGAGGGATTGCCGCTTGCATTTAAACGATAAGAAGGCCAGTCCTAAAGGGGATAGAAGGCTAGAGACGACTTTATTCATTACCGAGGGGGACAGTGCATCTGGATCAATCACAAAGAGCCGTGATGTAAATACACAGGCGGTATTCTCATTGAAGGGTAAGCCTTTGAACAGCTTCGGGCTAAGCAAGAAGGTAGTGTACGAAAACGAAGAATTTAACTTGCTGCAAGCAGCCTTAAATATTGAGGAAGGCTTGGACAATTTGCGCTACAACAATGTAGTTATTGCCACGGATGCCGATGTTGATGGGATGCACATTCGTCTGCTGCTGATCACTTTCTTCTTGCAGTTTTTCCCGGAATTGGTCAAAGAAGGTCACCTGTACATTCTTCAGACGCCACTATTTCGTGTGCGCAATAAGAAAGAAACACGCTATTGTTACTCTAACGAAGAGAAGAACGAAGCCATTGTGTCATTAGGGCTGAGACCTGAGATTACACGATTCAAAGGATTGGGTGAAATATCTCCGGACGAGTTCAAACACTTTATCGGTCTAGATATTCGCTTAGAGCCCGTGATGATTAGTAAAGATTACCGCTCGGAGGATTTGTTGACTTTCTATATGGGTAAGAATACGCCAAAGCGTCAAGAATTTATCATTGAAAATCTAAGGGTTGAGAAAAACCTTGAAGAAGAATTTTTGAATTAATGAGCGAAGAATTATATCCACAAATGGACGGGCCAAGTCCGGAAATGCAATCTGACCAGGGGCACGAAGAGCGTACTCGTATTACGCGTGTTTCTGGTATGTACGAAGATTACTTCTTAGATTACGCTTCGTATGTAATCCTGGAGCGCGCTGTTCCTGCGTTGAATGATGGTTTGAAACCTGTACAACGCCGCTTGCTTCACGCGATGAAGGAGATGGATGATGGAAGGTACCATAAGGTGGCTAACATCATAGGTCAAACAATGCGCTTTCACCCACACGGGGATGCGTCTATCGGAGATGCGTTGGTACAGATGGGGCAGAAGGACCTGCTCATAGATTGTCAGGGAAACTGGGGAAACATTTTGACCGGAGATGGCGCAGCAGCACCGCGTTACATTGAGGCGCGATTGACGAAATTTGCTTTACACGTCGCCTACAGCGCAAAAGTAACGGACTGGCAGCTGTCCTACGATGGTCGTGCTAACGAGCCGTTACATCTGCCGATGAAGTTCCCTATGCTCCTTGCGATGGGCGTAGAAGGTATTGCGGTTGGTTTGAGTACTAAGATTTTACCTCACAATTTTAACGAGCTTATCGATGCTTCGATAAAAGTATTACAGGGCAAATCGTTTAAATTAGTACCAGACTTTCCAACTGGGGGTCAGGCAGATTTCTCAAACTATCAAGAGGGTATACGTGGTTCTAGAGTGCGCGTTCGTGCTAATATTGCTCAGTTAGATAAGAATACCTTGGTCATTTCAGAGATTCCGTTTTCGACAACGACACAGAGCTTGATTGATTCTATTATAAAGGCCAACGATAAGGGCAAGATCAAGATTAAGAAGATTGAGGATAATACCGCTGAGAATGTCGAGATTCTGGTGCATCTTCCGAATGGCATTAGCCCGGATAAGACTATTGATGCCTTGTATGCCTTTACTAATTGTGAGGTAAGTATTGCGCCACTTTCGTGCAGTATACATGACGATACGCCACTGTTCCTTGGCGTTTCAGATATCCTGCGCCGTTCTACTGAAGCAAGCAAGCGTGTCTTGAAAGCTGAGCTTGAGATTCGTTTGGGGGAGCTCCAAGAGCAATGGCATTTTGCCTCGCTTGAGCGTATTTTCATTGAAAAGAAGATTTACCGCGATATTGAAGAGGCTGAAACATGGGAAAAAGTACTCGAATTTATCAAGAATGGTCTTGCGCTGCACATTGGTCACTTGATGCGTGAAGTTACTGATGAGGACATAGTGCGTTTGACAGAAATTAAAATCAAGCGTATTTCGAAGTTTGATACCGATAAATCGAATTCCAAGATTCTTGATTTAGAGGGAAAGATTGATTCCGTGAAGAACGATTTGGCCCATTTAGTGGAGTTCGCCATTACGTACTTTAAAGACCTCAAGGCAAAGTTTGGCAAGGGGCGCGAGCGCAAAACTGAGATTGCTACATTTGATAGCGTTGAAGCCTCGAAAGTGGTCATCCGTAACCAGAAACTTTACGTCAATAGAGAGGAGGGCTTTGTAGGAACTGCTATGAAGCGCGACGAATATGTGGCAGATTGTTCAGATATCGACGACATCATTGTTATTCGACTAGACGGTAAGTATTCGGTGAGCAAGGTCAAAGACAAGGCATTCTTTGGTAAGGATATTTTACACGTTGCTGTTTGGAAGAAAGGCGACGAGCGTACGGTATACAATGCCATATATCTAGACGGTAAGTCAAAGGTGAGTTACGTTAAGCGTTTCATTGTGAAATCCATTACACGAGACCGTGAATACGACATCACACAAGGCTATGCGAATTCAAGGATTACATACCTTACTGTCAATCCGAATGGAGAGGCAGAAAAAGTTCAGGTATTGTTACGTCAACTCGCCAAACTGAAAAAACTAAAAATTGACCTTGACTTTGCGGACTTAGCCATTAAAGGACGTGCTTCGAAAGGAAATATTGTCACGAAGTTCCGAGTTAAGCGCATAGAGCTCAAGGAGAAAGGAGAAAGTACCCTGGAAGCGCGTAAAGTATGGTTTGATCCAACGGTGCAGCGCTTGAACAGTGACAATCGCGGTCGTTTGCTGGGAAGTTTTAAAGGCGAGGACAGGTTGCTGATTGGTCTGAAAAACGGTATGCTCAAAGTAGTGGTACCCGAATTATCCCTTCATTTCGATGCGGATATGATTTACCTGCAAAAATTAGAAGCTGACCTTCCTATTAGTGCAGTTTACTTTGACGGCGATAAAGCAAGGTACTTCGTCAAGCGATTCGAGTGGGAAGGCGGTGATCGAGAAACCAATATTATTACAGCTCATGCGAAGAGTGAATTAAGTTATTTGTCGAATGCCAGTCAACCTGTCATTCAGATGGTATTCCGCAGGCAAGGCGGTCAAGATAGAGAACCTGAGAAAGTTGTACTAAGTGAGTTCATTTCAGTGAAAGGCATTTCAGCCAAGGGTAATCAGCTGACCACAGAGACCCTTAATAAGATTGTCGGATTAGACCCTTTGCCTGAACCAGAGATACAAATCGCTGTTAAAGAAAATGAACCTGTGTTGGATGGTCCAATTGTTGAGTATACGTCCACCGAAATTGCTGCTCCACCACCAAAATCATTTGAGGGGGAGGAGGAGCCGCCGCAGATAACTTTAGACTTTTAACATGAAAAAAGTACTCCTCCTGCTTACTCTAGCCATAGGAGGCCATGGATTCGGTCAATCAAGCTTAAATTTGTCATTACTAGGTCGCACGACCTACATGAATGACAATAACGATATTTGGGGGTATACCGACTCTATTGGAACAGAATATGCTTTAGTTGGCACCACAGCTGGAGTTAGTATTGTTGACATCAGTGGTAACCAGCCCCAGAAAAAGCAATTTATCCAAGGCCCGTACAGTACTTGGCGCGATATAAAGACGTGGGAACATTATGCCTATGTAACCCACGACGATCCTTTTGCTTGGAATACCATTCCAGAGCAAGGATTGCTTATCATTGATTTAGACAGTGTGAATAAAGCTATACCGCGGTATAAAACAATCAACTATGCCATTCCGGATACGTTGGGAGGTTACGATACGCTGAACCGTGCGCATAATTTGTACATAGATGAAAACGGCTACTGTTATCTTTTTGGGGCAAATATCCGCGAGGGTGGGGCACTCATCTTTGATTTGAACGACGATCCATGGAACCCAACATATTTAGGTATGTGGGATACTTATTACCTCCACGACGGTATGGTTCGGGGCGATACACTTTGGGCTTCGGCAGTATACGAAGGGCTTTATGTGGTGGTGGATGTTGCTGCCAAAGACAGCTCCTACATGATGGCATCTAAGAGTACACCAAATGCCTTTACCCACAATACTTGGATTAGTGACGACAACCAAACATTGTTTACCACAGATGAGATAGGAGGTGCATTCTTAACGGCCTATGATGTAAGCGATTTGTCAAATATGACAGAATTAGACCGTATACAATCCTTATTAGGTACTTCGGTGATACCCCATAATGCGCATGTTTATGGACAGTGGGTAGTTACCTCGTACTATACTTCTGGTGTTCAGATTGTGGATGCAAAATTTCCCGAGCTTCTCGTTGAGGTAGGGTATTACGACACTTCGCCAAATTACTTTGGTAACGGTTTTCACGGAAACTGGGGTGCCTACCCGTATTTTCAGTCTCAAAAAATCATTTGTTCCGATATCGAAGAAGGTTTGTTTGTATTGGAGCCCGAATATGTAAGTGCCTCCCGTGTTCACGTACAGGTTGTGGATAGTATTACAGGGGGGGCTTTGAGCAATGCGATTGTTGAATTTGACGTTGCGGATATTGACGGTCTCAGCAGCATAGACGGCTTGGTAGATTTGGGAACGCCGCAGAGTGGTGGCGATTCTGTTTTTGTCGCCTTAGGGGGTTATTTTAAGAGGAAAGTGTCTTACAAT
>CAJWZE010000066.1 GCA_913049845.1 uncultured Cryomorphaceae bacterium | reverse complement strand
TATTACTGGTGTCCATGGTGCACATGCGGCGGAGTCGATGTTGAATGCGGCTAGTGGCGTGGGATTGACGAAGAAAGTGGATTCTGCCGTGTCTGAGCAGCCTTGATCACTAATTACAATGTGTTGTATGGTAAAAACTGTTCCAGAGCTATTGTAGTAAGTTGTAAATATTGGTGTGGCCGATGTGTAGGTATTCAATAAAGAATCTGAATAGACATTCCAAACATGAGTATATCCAGGTGCATTATATACGTTGGATACCACAGGTTGCAGAGAATCACATCCAGAGGTGTCCTGGAGGACGAAATTTGGATTAGGAATAGAATCGAGTCTAAAGTTACTACTTAGATTGACCTGACCACAAATATTATAGGCGGTTGCGTAGATGGTGTAATTTTTAGCATCCCACACGATGATACTATCTTGACCGTATTGGTTTGTACCAAGAAGTGTCCAGCTGTTTGTGCTAGCGGGCGTGATCCAATAATAAACAGAATCAGGCGCAGCGAAGGAATCGGTCCAAGTAACAACATAAGGTGAGACACCAAAACTGATGATTACAGAATCCCCACAAACAGCTATTGAATCTAAGGTAATATCAGGTGAGTCGAACACATAGATTGTGTCAACTAGAGTACTAGTACCACAATGATTACTTACCCTTGCTATGGTTTGGTAAGGGCCCGTGGAGGTTGGTGTGTAGCTGTGGGATAAATTGGTTTGACTTGAATCTTGGTAAACGATATTCGAAGAATCCAAATCTATCACATAGAACGCATAGGTATTTAAGGAGTCACAATTCACTGAATCTGGTACAAATGTGAAGTCTATATCTTCGCCAAGACAGATAGTATCTACAATAGCGACAGCAGGTTGAACGATAGGAATACTATCTATACAAATGGTAAGTGTGTCGCTATCCATCGAACATAGAGGCCCGTTTGAAGAAGAGACTCCTATATGCTTTACAATGTGATAAGTGCCAGGTGCATTAAAGGATAAAGAAATGTTCTTAGAGCCTGCAGTCCAAAAAGCAGGAATAGAAGGGACACCATTGCTACTTCCTAAGGTACCACTGAGCGATTGAATTCCTGAACCAGGTGGATTGATTAAGGTCCAGGTTGCATTAAAGATTTCCCAATATCCATCGGTGGTTGTATCACAATTATAGTTTTGGCCAGAAGCTTTGACCAATTGGCCGCTAATGGAAACGTCTTCAATTAGTGCTGTATCATCGATACAAATTGTTAGCGGCGCTTCAATGATTGCATCTGGAGGCACAGAGATTACAGCGGGGCCGGCTACAGCAGGTGCTTGAGAGCCAGGACAGGGTCCTATTTTAAATGCATTCACGAAGAATTGATTCGATCCATAAGAAGGATGTGTGGCACCACAAGAGGATTGTTTGTAATACGTTCGATAGTAAATCGTACTGTCGCTGTTGAAAATAAGAAACGGATAACGAGATACTCCATTTTTCACTAGAGGGGATAGGGCAATGACGGTATCAGATCCATCATTAGTGATAAACTTATAGGTAACGCTATCCGGATCGTTTTGCCAATTATCCAAGAGAAAATCAACGGCTACACTGTCATTTGACAGACATTTTTGATATCCATAATTAGGAATGTTACTGAGTTGAATGGATTGGGTAGAGCCGAAAAAGACATTAAACACTGTATCTAGCTGACATCCATTGGAGTCTATAAGACTTAAACTGATTTGGTGTAGCCCTGCATTGTTATACTGATGCGCAATGGTATTAGAAGTGGAATCACTTTCTGCTGGTGATCCATCCCCCCAGGTTATAGTGTAGTTGGTGAAATTTGATAACCCACTTAAAGGGTCAACTTCGAATGTGGAAATTGTAGAGCCGCAAATGGAAAATGTCGTTACCCCGTTATATATACCAGGGAAAATGGGTGTGGATCCAGTCGCAGTGACTTCGCGAACGAATAGGTTGAGTCCAGATCCAGAAAAGACAAAGCCAGTGATAGTAATGGGAACTGTCGTGCTATTCGAACAACCATTTGTATCAACTACTGTGTAAAGAAGGTTGTGAACACCTACGGGAAGCGCAGCTGGGTCCAATGAATCCCCGGAGACAATAGCATTAGGGTATCCGGTGATAGAATAGGTTCCGCCAGAGGGTAAGGCATACTTTGGGTCACACTTTTGAAAAGTTGAAGTCGATAGAGTTAAGGATGGGGTTAAAGCTTGGTAAATGGTTAAGCTATCCGTATTTGTGCATTGAAAGGTTTTATTTGTTGTGCCTGGGATATCATATGTCTCCGTTAGTTTTATGGTAATAGATGTTCCATCTGCAATACCTTGTGGATTCAAAGTGACTGTTGATCCACTAGTGCCCTTGAGACCTGCGCTGAAACTCAAGGATTGTGTGCTATCTATGGTGGTAGTTACTGTTTGAAAGCCTCCGTTTTCACATAAGCTGCTTGGAATATTTAAGGCGGCAATATCTGGTGTTGGACCGAAGACAAGTATTACCGTTGAAGAATCAGTACCATCTGAAAGAGTAATAGTGTAAGCATCGACCCCAGATATTGTAGGTGTGAAAGTTTGAGTAAAGCCTGTTCCGCTTGTAGGACTCAATGAACCTGCACCGGGACTGGACGATAGCTTTTGAGTACTCCATGTTAAAGTGGTTGCTGTACTATTGTTTGTAAGTGTGATTCCGGAACTGCCGCACGAGGTAATCGTAGAATCTGTAACGTCAGTTATTCCTTGCAAGATTTGTGGTTGTGCAAAGCTAACCACGGGTATAAGAAACCATATAACCGTGACGAATCTACAGATTAGGTGCTCAGTTAATTGCTTAAAATATTTACCACTTAGATTTTTCAGAAATGGTTGATTTGGTTCAACTAAATATCTTAATTTAAAGATACCGTCGTCAAGTATCAATTGCTCGGCAGGTATGAAGTGATAACAAATGTTTTTGAACTCGTTGTTAACATTTTTAACTTTTAAACATACTCAAATCAACAAAAAATAAAGAAAATTATTTTTGTATTAGTTGGTCTACCTACTACGCTGTTTTTGAGTCATGATAATCAGATAATTCATATAAATTTAGTCGATTCAGGCTATGTGGAAATCCATCGGTATTGCTATCCTAGGAATATAATGTTTTATAGTTTGGGAAGGATTTAAACTATTTTTTCGTAGCCCACCGAAGAACCTCTATAATCAGGTCGTTGACTGGAGTGCTCGGGTCCGGGTGAAATTCGTTGGTCGTTCTATTGGCTAGCAGGGCGCTAAAGCTGTGGGCTTCGTGGCCCAAGAGATTGGCAAGGGCGTATATACCCGAAGTCTCCATTTCGAAATTGGTGATGTGGAATTCGCCTAGTTGTATTTTGTATAAGTTTTGAAGGGTTTCCTTGAAGGTGCTCTTTATCTGTATGGAACGACCTTGTGGGCCATAGAAGCCAGGTAACGTGGCCGTGATGCCGTGCATGAGGTTATCGAACTTGGGAGTTCTTGCTGACGGTACTGGTATGTAGGTCGGTTGGACCGGTGCATTTGGGAGGGGGATGGTTTTGAAGTTGTGCTCGTAAAAGGGCAGCAGGCCATCGAAAGCTAGGGCGCCTACACTGTGCAATAGTGTGCCAACTTTGATGTAGGGGTCGATGGCGCCGGAGGTGCCTATTCTAATGATGGTGAGGGTTCTTTTTTCTCGATTTCTCGTTCTGGTTTTTGGGTCAATGTTAACAGCGGCGTCGAGCTCATTTAGGACAATGTCTATGTTGTCGGTGCCCATTCCCGTTGATAGTACCAGTACTTCGTGGTTGTTCAGAGTTCCGCGGGTAATGGTGAATTCGCGGCGGGTTTTGGTCCAAGCAAGGGTGTCGAAGTGCTGGGATACGGACGCAACTCTGTCTGGGTCACCCACAGTGAAAATGAGGTTGGGGATATCGGAAGCGATAAGGCCAAGGTGGTAGACGCTCCCATCTTGATTGAGGATGAGTTCAGAAGGTGAGAATTGGTTCATGGAAAGTATATTTGAAATCTCAAATTCAAGCACAAGTTCGTGAAAGCAGAAATCATAACCATAGGGGACGAGATATTAATTGGACAAATTGTAGATACCAATAGTGCGTGGTTGGGCACCGTTTTAAATGAAGAGGGTATCGAAGTGACACGTATTAATAGTATTTCAGATACTCCTGGGGCTATTATTGAAGCCATTGAAGGATTGTACGCAGAGACACAGCTGGTAATCCTCACGGGCGGCTTAGGACCGACGAAGGATGATTTGACAAAACAAACGCTAGCGAAGTATTTTAATTCAGAGATGGTTTTTCGCGAGGATGTTTGGGCGCATATTGTGCAGCTTTTTAAGGGCTTTGGCCGTGAGCCGGTGGATCGCAACAAGCAGCAGGCATTGGTTCCTGAGGTTTGTGAGGTCTTGTTTAACCACAAGGGTACTGCCCCAGGTATGTTGTTTCGCAAGGGCGATGTGCGCATTGTGAGCTTACCGGGTGTACCATATGAGATGAAAGATTTGGTCAGCAAAAAACTTCTGCCTCTGCTTCGTGAGGAGATTAATTACCAGATCGTACACAAGACCTTGTTTGTGGTTGGTGTGCCCGAGAGCGTGCTTGCAGACAAGATTGAGCCTTTTGAGGAAGAATTTCCAAGGTCTATAAAGCTTGCGTACTTGCCTCGTCCAGGTATGGTTAGGTTGCGTTTGACTTCTCGTGGAAGGAGTTCAGACGATTTAGAGGCAGATATCGCTGCAGCAGCAGCGGTATTGCGCAAGGCATTGGGCGGTGACCTGATGGACGGATCTTCTAAGCCGATTGAGCATTACGTGGGGAAACTATTAATGGAGAAAGGATTAACCGTAGGTACAGCGGAAAGTTGTACCGGCGGCGGCATAGGTGCTGCACTAGTTAGTGTTAGTGGATCGTCGTCTTACTTTGAAGGCTCTGTGGTGGCCTATTCGTATGATATTAAAGAAACCTTGTTGGGTGTGGATCATGATGTAATTGTGGAGCGCGGTGCAGTGAGTGAAGAAGTCGTGCGTCAGATGAGTGAAGGCGCAAGAAAGAAATTGGGTGTGGATTTCGCTGTAGCGGTCAGTGGGATTGCTGGTCCAGGTGGTGGAACGTCAGATAAACCGGTGGGAACGAGCTGGATTAGCATTGCTGGTCCAGAGCGTACTATTGCCGAAAAGTTTGTCTTCGGGAAGGTACGTGAGCGAAATATTCAGAAGACAATATTTGCTGCTTTAAATTTGTTAGCAAAAGAAGTCGAAGATTATCCTGCATCTTAGTTGTGGGAAAGAAAGAATTGACTTAGTTTTGCAACCCATTTGGTAAAACCCAAAAAAGTCAAAGACTATGTCACGTATTTGTGATCTTACAGGAAAGAAAGCGATGACAGGAAACAACGTTTCCTTCTCAAATAAGAAGAATAAGCGCAAGTTCAACGCGAACCTGTTCACTAAGAAGTTTTATATCCCAGAAGAGGATAGTTGGATAACTTTAAAAGTAGCGGCTTCTACATTGAAAACTATCAACAAAAAAGGTATCTCTGCTGTGCTTAAGGAAGCCAGAGCAAACGGATACGTTGTCAAATAAAAAAGGACATGGCTAAGAAAGGTAATCGCGTTCAAGTAATCCTCGAGTGTACAGAGCACAAAGACTCTGGTATGCCAGGTACCTCTCGTTACATTACAACTAAGAATAAGAAGAACACGCCAGACCGTATGGAGTTAAAAAAATACAACCCAATATTGAAGCGTATGACTCTTCACAAAGAGATTAAATAAGATGGCAAAGAAAGTAGTAGCAACGCTTAAGTCCGCAGATTCTAAGCAGTTCACCAAAGTAATCAAGATGGTAAAGAACCCGAAAGGTTCTTACTCTTTTGAAGAGCGTGTTGTTGCAAAAGACGCAGCAAAAGAGTTCTTGAAATAAGATTAGTCTTTATTCACGATATTTGAACCACTCTAGTACTAGGGTGGTTTTTTTATTCTGAGCAAGTCATTATGAGTTTCTTCAATAAATTTTTTAACAGCGAAAAGAAAGCGACCCTCGATAAGGGTTTGAACAAAACGCGCACGTCCGTTTTTGAGAAGATTTCACGCGCTGTAGCTGGTAAGAGCAAGCTTGATGACGATACGTTGGACGAGATTGAAGAGGCGCTCATTACGTCTGATGTAGGTTTAGATACCACGGTTAAGATTATCGAGGCCTTGGAAGAGCGTGTCGCTCGCGATAAGGTAATGGGTGAAACAGAGATGATGGACATGTTGTATGAGATCATTACCGACCTTATGCAACATACTGGCGGGGCATGGGAAGACTTTGAACTTCCAAAGATTGATGGTCCGTACGTCCTGATGGTTGTCGGGGTCAATGGCGTGGGTAAAACTACCACTATTGGGAAGTTGACCCATCAGTTTAAAGCAAAGGGCTATAATTTAGTCCTTGGAGCTGCAGATACTTTTAGGGCAGCGGCTATTGATCAGTTGGCTGTTTGGGGTGAGCGTAACGGTGTGCCAGTGATCAAGTTGGAAATGGGATCTGACCCAGCCTCTGTGGCATACGATACCATACAACATGCCGTTAGTGCGGGAGCGGACCTCTGTATAATCGATACTGCGGGACGTCTGCACAACAAAAAGAATTTGATGAACGAGCTATCTAAAGTGAAGCGCGTTATGCAAAAAGTAGTACCGGATGCACCGCACGAAGTATTGCTTGTGCTGGACGGATCCACCGGACAGAACGCTCTAAACCAAGCAAAAGCTTTCTCTGAGGCTACCCAGATCACTTCATTGGCCGTCACAAAACTGGACGGTACTGCGAAGGGTGGTGTAGTTATTGGGATTACCGATCAACTTAGTATTCCTGTGAAATTTATCGGTGTAGGTGAAGGCATCGAAGACCTCCAGTTATTCAACCCTGAAGCCTTTGCTTCTAGTTTATTCCAAAAATAAATGCGTACTCGCTCCACTCGTAAAAACAAAATTAATGTTGTGACTCTAGGGTGTTCGAAGAACATTTATGATAGTGAAGTATTGATGGGCCAGCTCAAAGCTAACGGTAAAGAGGTGGTGCACGAAGCTCCAGAAGAGGATGAGAACAACATTGTAGTGATTAATACGTGTGGCTTCATCGACAATGCGAAAGAGGAGAGTGTAAATACTATCCTGCACTATGCTGAAAAGAAAGAGCGTGGTGTGGTTCAAAAAGTATATGTAACGGGTTGTTTATCTGAGCGTTACAAGCCAGACCTTGAAAAACAGATTCCGGATGTTGATGCCTACTTCGGTACGCGTGATATGCCACAATTGCTCAAGGTGTTGGGTGCGGATTATAAACATGAATTAGTGGGCGAACGAATGACTACAACGCCTAGGCACTTCGCGTATTTGAAAATTGCTGAAGGCTGTGATCGCCCATGTAGTTTTTGTGCCATTCCACTGATGAGAGGGAA
>CAJWZE010000065.1 GCA_913049845.1 uncultured Cryomorphaceae bacterium | reverse complement strand
ACTAGTTGCTGCCCCCAGGAATCCTAGCGGTTTGTTGGTGTTTTCCACGAAATAAAATTCAAGGTTCTAAACGAAGTCCTCTCCCAATTCTACGCGAACAGCTTTCGCGATTTGTTTGATGGCTTGATCGTTTCCTAGAGGAAAAGTTAGTGAAGTTTTATCAGTTTGCACGACAAATTTTCCGTTCAACTCACTTATGACCAACGCCTTCTTTTCTGAGGCATTTACGATAAGACAGTTTTTGCACTGTTGTACAAGAATATTAGCGCCGATCAGTGCATTGCCATTTTCATCTTTTTTACTGAGTTCATAAACGGCACCCCAATTACCGAGGTCCGACCAACCCATTACAGTTGGGATTACACATACATTGTCTGCACGTTCCATCAATCCATAGTCAATACTGATGTTATCACATTCGGCATACACTTTCGAAACAGAATCTGCTTCGTATTTAGTATCGAGGTCGTTCCAGGCGCGACCTAGCGTGCTCATTAAATCGGGTAGATGTTGGTCAAGTCCCGCGCTGAGCGCTTCAATATTCCAAATAAACATCCCTGCGTTCCATAAGAAATCACCACTCTCAATGAAGAGCTTAGCGTGCTCTGAATCTGGCTTCTCAGTGAATGCCTTCACAGCATAAATATCGCCCTGGCTTCTCATCTCGTCGTATTGGATGTAACCGTAGCCGGTCTCTGGCTTATGAGGCTTAATACCAATGGTTACAAAGCAGTTCGATTTTTCAGTCTTTTCAAGGCCTATACGAATCTGTGTTTCAAAGGTGTCTTCGTCAGAAATCAGGTGATCCGCAGGTGTGATAAAGATGTTTGCTTTATGATCGCGCTTTTTGATTTTGAGTGCCGCATAGGCAATACAAGGTGCGGTATTACGACGCAGCGGTTCAAGAATGATGTTATATTCCGGCAATTCCGGTAGGTGTGCAATGGTTTGTAGGCGGTAGTTGGTGTGGGTAACTACAAGAATGTGTTCCGGTTCGAAAATGCGACGAACACGCTTGTAGGTTTGTTGGATTAGACTTTCTCCATTGCCTAGAAAATCCAAAAATTGTTTTGGCGTTTCCTCGGTCGACATTGGCCAGAATCTACTACCGATTCCACCAGCCATAATGACACAGTAAGGAGTTCTCATGTTTCAGTGCGTTAGTTCATTCAATTTGGAGCAATAAACTTCCTCAAATGGGATACAAAAGTACGTTATTCTCAGTTTGGTAGGTATCTTCGCAAGCGTAATTAAAAACTATTGAAATGTTAAATCTCGTGTTATTCGGTCCTCCTGGAGCTGGAAAAGGAACTCAAAGTGAATTTTTAGTAAAGCGCTATTCGCTTTTGCACTTAAGTACGGGAGACTTGTTTCGTTTCAATATTAAAAACGAAACAGAATTAGGTTTATTGGCGAAATCATACATCGATAGTGGGGCCTTAGTACCGGATTCAGTGACCATTTCCATGTTGGAAGATGCAGTGAACAAGAATCCGGATGCAAAAGGTTTCATTTTTGACGGTTTTCCGCGTACCAATGCTCAGGCAGCAGCACTCGACACCTTCTTGGAAGGACGTGGTTCTGCCATTACAAGCATGATTGCTTTGGAAGTTGCGGAAGAAGAGCTTAAGGTTCGTTTGCTTGAGCGCGGAAAGACCTCTGGTCGGGCCGATGATGCTAATCCAGTAGTGATCCAAAATAGAATTAATACCTACAACCAAGAGACTGCACCTGTGAAGGGTTTCTATGACGGACAGGGCAAATACCGTGGTGTGGACGGTGTAGGTTCTATGGAACAAGTTACCGAGCGTCTAGTGGCGGTTATCGAATCGTTATAATCGGTTTTTCTAGACCCACTTACTAATTGTACTTTTGCAGAGCGGCTGCCCAGTGGCAAGTTGCTCTTTTATTATGTCAGGTAGCAACTTCATTGATTACGTAAAAATCTACTGCAAAAGCGGTCGAGGTGGAAAAGGTTCTACGCACCTCTTGAGAAACCGTATGACTTCCAAAGGGGGTCCTGACGGTGGAGACGGTGGTCGCGGTGGTCACGTAATCGTGCGTGGAAATACACAAATGTGGACGCTACTGCCTTTGAAATATCAAAAACATATCAAGGCCTCACCCGGCGAAAACGGCTCTGGTCAAGAGAAGACAGGTGCTAATGGTGAAGACAGGTACATCGACGTCCCACTAGGAACAGTTGCTAAGGACGAGGAAACAGGCGAGGTTCTTTTTGAAATTACTGAAGATGGTGAGGAGAAAATTCTCGTTAAAGGCGGCCGAGGCGGTCTTGGAAACGTTCACTTTAAATCGGCTACTTTTCAAACACCACGTTATGCCCAACCCGGTCAGGATCCGATAGAAGGCTGGTTCATTTTGGAGCTTAAGGTGTTGGCAGATGTTGGTCTTGTGGGTTTTCCAAATGCAGGTAAGAGTACACTACTGAGTGTAATCAGTGCTGCGAAACCTGAGATTGCAAATTATCCGTTTACCACATTGGTGCCATACCTTGGTATAGTAAACTATCGAGACTACCGTTCTTTCGTAATGGCTGATATTCCTGGAATTATTGAAGGTGCTTCAGAAGGCAAAGGATTGGGGTATCGATTCCTGCGTCATATTGAACGTAATGCTCTTCTGCTCTTTATGATCCCAGCCGATGCAGACGATTACAAGAAGGAATATGAGATTTTGCTAAATGAATTGGTAGCTTATAATCCGGAGTTGGCAGACAAAAATCGAATTCTTGCCATCACAAAATCCGATATGTTGGACGAAGAAATGCAGGAGGATGTTGCTGGGCAGCTTCCCTCTGATATTCCGCACTTATTCATCTCGTCCATTACTGGAACGAACTTAATGGCGCTCAAAGATCAAATATGGGCAGCACTTAATACCGACGCTTAATGAGTCTGTTGGCGGGAATATTGGAACTAGATAAGCAGGTTTTTCTTAGCCTGAACTCATTTTTCCCTGCCTCGAGCGATACCTTTTGGTTGGCCATCACAAAAACCATCACTTGGCTTCCTTTGTATGTCGTCGTTCTTGCACGTCTTATAAAAACTGCACCTAATCATAGTACTTGGCTCTTCCGAATAGCACTGACCATTGTTGGTGTCCTCCTATGGGACCAAGGTGCTGGTTTTTTCAAAGAATGGATGGCTAGGCCACGTCCTTGTCGAGAGGAGATTGAGGGTATGCGCGTTCTTGTACATTGTTCACCTTATGGCTTTTTCTCAGCACATGCGGCTAATGCCTTTGGTTTAGCTTTCTTGATGCGCAAGTGGCTCAAGCCTTCGTGGTTCCCTATTTTACTTGTGGTAGCATTGCTACAGACTTTTTCACGAATACATCTCGGTGTGCATTACCCTCTAGATCTTGTTTTTGGTGGCCTTTGGGGAATACTTATTTCTACTATTTTAGTGCGTATCGATCACAATTTCTCATGAACTCTATCCCAGCTTTAGTAGCAGTTTTTCTCGGTGGCGGTATTGGCGCATCATTGCGATATGGTAGCACGAAAGGAATGCTCGCTTTAGGTATGCTGGAAAGTCGCTTACATTGGGCCACTTTCATCATCAATATTATGGCCTCAATTGTCTTAGTGTATGTCTATAAGTTCAGTCCGGAGAAAAGCACATTGCAGCTCTTTTTAGCTACCGGTATTTGTGGTGGGTGGTCGACATTCAGTACGTTCAGTTATGAAACGGTCCGATTGATGGAGCAGGGCAGAGAATGGGAAGCCTTGGCGTACGTTTTAAGTAGTGTATTAGTTGCCTTTGCAGCAATCTGGTTATTGGTTAAATAACCTATCGTATCAAGGTCAAGATACCTGATTTATTGATCAATTTATCGTTTTGACCTTTAGAGAAGACCTTCCAAGTATAGGTGCCAAATGGTGCTAAAGAGCCATTTGGGTTTGTGCCGTCCCAGCCTATATTAGAATTATCGGTAAAGAAGATTTCCTCGCCCCAGCGGTTAAAGATTCTGAGTTCGTAAGATTTAACACCCACGGCCGTAGGTTTGAAAACCTCATTTGTTCCGTCACCGTTCGGTGTGAAGGCATTTGGTACAAAAATGAGTGTCTCTGGGTTGATCCTGATCATCGCGGTAGAAGTATCGGGACAATCGAAGGTGTTAATCACGACATGTTCTACCTCAAACCAGCCTGTATCACTGTATGCATGATTTAAAGAGCGTAGATTGTAGTAGAGACTACCGTCGCCCATAGAGGTGATTATGTCGTCTGAAGGCTCAGCGCCAACATCGGTAATCTCGATATTACTCGCATATATGGTTGCTGATGTTGGATCTGCAATGAATGATGATGTAGGGGATGGGTACACGGTAATGAAGTCGTTATAGAATACGGTAATGGTGTCTACACAGCCTTCGATGAAATATACAGTGAGGCTTAAGTCGTAAGTGCCTGGATCCGTGTAAGTGTATACAGGGGCACTATCATTACTCAACACTCCGTCTCCAAAGTCCCAATTATAAACGAGTTGACCATCGGTAATGGTGCTGTCCCAGAATTCTACCGTAAACGGGGCACATCCTATTTGATTTTGCACACTGACATCCGTTTCCGGGCGTCGGTAAATACGCACGGTATCTGTATAGGTTTCTTCACATCCTTGCTCAGTGACAGTAAGTGAAACGATTTGGTCGCCCCAAGTAGAAAAGTTGATTGGCGGTGGATTCCAACCGTTGAAGGTGGTTGTAGAGCCGTTGGGTCCAAAATCCCAATCCGCTTCTGCCATACCTCCATTAGAGCTTTGGTTCTGGAAGGTGATTAGATTTTCATCAAAACATACTGGGCCGTTGAAGGTGTATCCTGCATTGATAGGATTGTAAAGGTCATAGATAACCTCTGCAGTATCTGTACAAGGCCACCCCACATTGATTACGAGTTGAATAGTATAGGTTCCGGTGTCGCCGTACGTGTAGGTGGGATTCTGTCCGGTTGATGTTGCTCCTGGGTTGTTTGGATCGTTCCAGATCCACAGGTAGTCAGAGGCATTTCGTGAACTATCCGCCATGGTTATGGTCGTGCCATTACATAAGGTATTCGGCTGATATATTTGAGGCGTAGGGTCGCTTAATACATTACTTTGACAAGTTGTCACATTGAATTGGTAATCCCTTCTGAGCGTTGACAGTAATACACCGCTTGAGTCGTATTCTGAGACACAAACTGCAAAGACATATTGACCCGTTCCCGTAGGTGTTCCCGTCAATATACCTGTGCTTGGATTCAATGAAATTTGTGGGTTCGACGGCATTGGGTAGCTTGCTGAATACGGAAACAAGAATGGAACAGAGGTATAAGGAGGTGGTCCTGGAGGGTTTGGTGCTGGGTTATTCTGGCTACCACCCGTCAGAGGTTGACACAATGAGTAGTGTATGGAGTCACCATTATCCTCCAAAACAGAGAAGTCTACATTCAAACTATCGTCTTTACACATCACAATCGGAGGGTCCGATTGGAAGCGTGCAGAACCGTTACACACACTGTCTTGAGGTGGAATGGTAATGTGGTAGGTTGAACCCCAAGCTCCTGAATTACCCACATTTGTGATGGTATTATTTCTACAACAGCGCTGATAAACGATGGTATAGCCGTGCGTGCTTGGCTGTAGTGTAACGTTTGTTCGGTATGTCGCTTTTTCAGTGCAGACATTTGGTGGTGTCTGTAAACAAGGATTAGCCACTACTGCAGGTATACTTACAATTTGGCCGCGTGCTACATTCAAGGTTTGTACTGCTACATTTTGTGAAGTCCCGCCGTAAATAGTGATGGGAGCACTTTGATCAAAAGGTGCTCCTGAAGAATTACAGTCCCGGTATATAGTAAGCGTAATTTGGTATACATTGCCGTTGGTATTCGACCCTACACAACGGTAGGAGATTTCTCCACCGACCAAATGAGCTGCTTTGGAGGGTAGTAGAGGGGCGAAAAAGAACATAAAAAGATAGACTTTATGCATTGATGTAAATCTACCAAATATTGTGCCCAATATTATCGGCGAAACTGCCCTAAACTTTTGAATGGGAATATGATTTTGTATCCGTTGTCTGTGAGATATTTTTTGGAAGATGCGAACCTAGTTACCAACGCAAAGTCACCACCCCAACCGCCTAAGCTTTTTACTGCGCCAGGGTAAAAATCAAAACGTTCTTCTTTAACCTTAGGTAGACCCAAATGTTCGGAAAGTATATTTTCGTGCTCTTCTATAACACGCTCAAGGTCATCCACATTACTAGCATTTAAAAATGCATCAGTTAGGCCATCGAATATTTCGAGTTGCCCTGCAGAAAACGGTTTGCGTCTAACTAGATTCAAGCTTTCAGAGGTTAGTTGCTTGTTTCCGAGATAAACAAACCCGAGGTCGTCGATAAAATCAAAGTCAATTTTCGCTGGGCTTACATTGCTGGTTTCATATTGCAATTGGTAAATAATCGGGCCATCAGCCGTGGCACAAGCCAGGTCGTAACCGCTGCCGCCGTGCACTGTTCTAAAATGTTGGAGTGCATCTACACCAGCACATTGAGCCAAAAGGCTGGTAAAAGTGCTCGAGGAACCCAATCCCCATTCGTTTGGAAACTCTAATTGGGTGGTGAAACTGTTAGGATATTCAAGAAGATCCGTATTTTTTAATACAACCTGCAAGTTTTTGACCAATCCATAGGCCACGTCAGGATCCGTACTTTCAAGAATTTGAAGAGTGCCCGGCATTAAGCGGGCAGAAAACCAAGAAGTTCCATCGTGGGCTTGCGAATTCCATACAATGTACTTTCCGCTAGTTTCTGCATCTATTTGCAAGGATTGACCTTTAGTAGTAGGAATAGCGAGACCTTTCGCGCCTTGTGTTACGGCGTATTCTGAAGTTAATAAAAGCTTTCCGTTTGCGCGGTAATTCAGCATGGTCTCTTTAGCCCCCAACATTTGGTGTTGGGACTCCACGCAAATTACAGAAGTAATTTACAACTTCACGGTGATGAGGAACCTTATCTTTGAAGTAATTGGCTACAATAACTTTCTCCTCTGGCGTGGCTTCCAGTTGATTTAAGATGTTCATCAGGTGCATTTTCATGTGCCCTTTTTGAATACCTGTAGTCACCAATGCTCGGAGTGCAGCAAAATTCTGCGCTAGACCACTGACAGCTACAATACCCATCAATTCCTCTGCATTTGGCTTGCCGAGCATCTCAAGTGCTTTGACTACCAAGGGGTGCAATTTGGTCAAACCACCAACAACCCCGAGGGCCAAAGGAATTTCAATCCAGTAAGTAAAGGTGCCCTTTTCTACTCTGCAATGCGTGAGGCTGCGGTATTGTCCTGATTTAGAAGCATACGTGTGACAAGCTGCCTCAACTGCTCTAAAGTCATTACCTGTGGCTATGATAAGCGCATCTATACCATTCATGATACCCTTGTTATGGGTAGTTGCACGGTAAGGTTCTGCATTAGCTATGTCGATGGCGCGTTTGAATTTGCGTGCGAAATCCTTGCCTGAAGTGCCCTCGCTGGCTAGGTCACTTACAGGAGAACTCACGGAGGCGCGAACGATACACTTCGGCGTATAATTACTGAGGATACGCATAACCACCTCTAGTTTGTCTTCGTTGAG
>CAJWZE010000064.1 GCA_913049845.1 uncultured Cryomorphaceae bacterium | reverse complement strand
TTACAGTGGGTTATAATGCTTTTATAAAGGGGCTAGACACGACATCTCAAGTACTATCGAACGAAATATTTCACTGAAAAAATTACACAAATCGCAACATTGGAAAGAAAAAAATATTGATTTAAGACGTCCGGCCCCCCAAAAATATGATCAAATCAATGCATAGGAAGTCCTTGACGTAAACACAATGTAATCAAGCCGAACTTACCGCTGATAAAGCCTCTCTCACTAGAGTAAATGTGGTGATCGAGTGCCATTAAAAAACCCCAGAATGCGTTACGTTCTGGGGTTTACTTATCTCGTGAACCCGACAGGATTCGAACCTGTGACCGTCTGCTTAGAAGGCAGATGCTCTATCCAGCTGAGCTACGAGTCCAACTTTTTTACCTTAGTTGGTAATAAGTTTAAATTGCTTTAGCCGAAACAGGATCCGGGTAGGATCCTGTTTTGGCTTTGTCGGGAAGACAGGACTCGAACCTGCGACCCTCTGGTCCCAAACCAGATGCGCTACCACCTGCGCCACTTCCCGAACTATGCAATTTCAATGAACTTTCGTTCTTTGCGGAAAGACAGGGACTCGAACCCTGGGATCACTTACGCGATCACAGCTTAGCAGGCTGTTGCATTACCACTCTGCCACCTTTCCTTTACGGGTGCGCAAATTTATACTAGAAATCTTTTTGCGCAAGACAAATGGCTGAAATAATTGCGAGTAATCAACTATTCCGCTTCGGGGTAAGAAATTCTTACGTGATAAACACCTCGAATAAAGCGTTTAAAGGCCTCCCGGATGGTATTGATTTCCTTCATAGTAATCTCAGCGTTATCGTATTGACCCGACGATAATTGGTGCCCAATAACCTTATCAACTATCTCCGAAAGATTTTTCTCGGTTTTCTCAGCAATACTTCTAGTAGCGGCCTCAACGGCATCCGACATCATCACAATAGCCGTCTCCTTCGAGAAGGGTTTGGGCCCGGGATAATGAAATTGATCGAATTGGTCCGCATCAGGATGATCTTCCTTGTACTTGCGGTAGAAATATTCCACCCTGGAAGTACCGTGATGCGTACGAATGAAATCAATAACGATGTCCGGTAATTTATATTTCTTGGCCAATTCTATGCCATCACCTATGTGAGCAATAATAATTTCAGCGCTCTCCAAGTAACTCAACTCTTCGTGTGGAGACGTAATTGAGCTCTGGTTTTCTGTGAAGTATTGAGGATTGGCAATTTTCCCAATATCGTGGTACAAGGCACCGGTTCGGACCAGCAATGTATTCCCACCGACTATTTCAGTTGCAAACTCTGCAAGATTGGCCACTTGCATAGTATGCTGGAAGGTGCCAGGTGCCTCTTTAGAGAGTAGTTTGAGCAACGGATTATTGGTATCGCTCAGCTCAAGAAGGGTCAAATCACTTACTACCCCAAAGATGCGCTCGAAGAAGTAGATCAACGGGAAAATGAACAGTAAAATAAGTGTTCCCCCTAGCGAGTAAAGTACTGGCAGTAAACTTTGGGTAGTCCAATCGGACTCTCTGATCAAATGAATACTCAAATGCACTAATAAAAGTACTGCCATTATCTGGAAGGTACTTTGGACCAATTGGCTTCGTTTATAAATTCCTCGAATTAAGAAGAGTGTGATTAATCCCGCGGAAAATTGCACAGTGACGAACTGAACAGAAGAACTTACGAGAGGTAAAAGCGCCACCAAAAGGATGGTATGGGTAAATAATGCCAAACGGTCGGAGAAAAAGCTTCGGATAATCACTGGCACCAGGAGCAATGGGACAGCCAAGGCACTAACTGAATTTATAGACTCTAAAAGGAGTGCAAAAATCATCCCTGCTGTAAAGGTAAACATGTACAAATTCAAGGATGAACTATGGGCTAAAACCGCCACGTAGTGCAAACGTAAAAAGAAGGCTAATCCAGTGAATATGAGTAAAATATACAATACTGAACCCATTTTTGAATAAATACTCAAATCACTCTGTGTTCTGTCGTAACTGCGCTCTAGAGCTTTCAATGTTTCGAACTTACGTTCGTTCACAGTAGCCCCCTGAGCAATAATCACTGTACCTTGAGCCACAAGCCCTTTGTTGGTAGGCAAAAGCAAAAGTTTCGCTTGTAGCGCACTATCGGTTTTAGCCAAATTTAAGCTGTAGGTCGACGGCAGGACAAGGCCCTCTGGAAGTCCATAATTTGCTGCCAAAGAAGAAGGAGTCCATGCACCAGATAGGTCGATGCGCATTCCATCGACCAGATACAATCGATGGGTTTTTGCGGGCTTATTGGGTACCACTCCCTTTTTTTGCCACAGCACAAGCTCATCGTGCAGCGAAGAATCAATATTGGTGTTGGCAAGCCAATCGTCAATACAATAGTGATAATCGTAGTAGAAATCCTTGTTTTCAATCAAGTATTTACGGTCCGATTCCAATTCTTCATCGCTCTTTTCAAGCACAAAATCTTGTGGAGCAATCAAATCTTCCTCCAACCAAATCTGACCTAATCTGTAATCGTATTCAAATTTAGCACCACTAGGAATACTGATGTAAATCAATACAGTAGCTACGATGACAATGAGTGAATAATACAACCACTGCTCATTTATTCTAAACCAATTCGGTGCTTTCATCTTATTCTTGCCGTTTCTAGAGTCCAATTTAGTAGTTTAGAGGTGTGTTTTTAAACACAGAACCAAATACATTGAAGAACTTATGAAAGAAGTTGTCATCGTTAGTGCAGTTAGAACGCCCATCGGTAGTTTTGGAGGTGCATTAAGCGGGATAAGCGCACCCAAACTTGGTGCAACGGCTATTTCTGCAGCTATTGAAGGAGCAGGAATCCAACCTAAAGACGTCGAAGAAGTCCTCATGGGTAACGTGCTCCAAGCAGGTATTGGTCAGGCACCAGCGCGTCAAGCAGCGATTTATGCAGGTATTCCTGATTATGTACCGTGCACCACGATCAACAAAGTCTGCTCTTCAGGAATGAAGGCTATTATGATGGCAGCGCAAAGCATTAAATCGAGCGATGCTGATATCATAGTAGCGGGGGGGATGGAAAATATGAGTGCCGTGCCACACTACCACATGAGCAGTCGCAACGGCGTAAAATTGGGTAATACGGTACTCGTCGACGGTTTAGTTAACGACGGATTAACCGACGTTTACAACAACCAACACATGGGCCTATGTGCAGAATTATGCGCCGCTGAGTACGGGTTCAGTCGCGAAGACCAAGATGCCTTTGCTCTCGAAAGTTACCACCGAAGTGCAGCTGCTTGGGAAGCCGGTAAATTCGATAAGGAAGTTATTTCTGTCGTAGTCCCTCAGCACCGCGGAGACGATGTGGTTGTGGATACTGATGAAGATTTTTCAAAAGTGCGCTACGATAAAGTTCCAATTCTTAGACCAGTTTTCAAAAAGAACGGAACCATTACAGCAGCAAATGCCTCAAATATTAACGACGGCGCTTGCGCCATGGTCATTATGAGTGCCGATAAAGCTATTAAGATGGGCTTGAAGCCCATAGCCAAAATCACTGGATATGCAGACGCTGCGCACGAGCCTGAATGGTTCACCACAGCTCCTGCGAAAGCACTACCTAAGGCCATAGCCAGAGCCGGTATTAGCCAAGATGCTGTTGATTACTTCGAGTTAAATGAGGCGTTTTCAATAGTTGGTTTGGCCAATATGAAGATTCTTGGTCTCGATGCTTCCAAGGTGAATCTTAACGGTGGCGCTGTAAGTTTAGGGCATCCATTAGGAGCTTCTGGAGCGCGCATTGTAAATACCTTACTTTCTGTGCTCGAGCAAAACGACGGAAAGATTGGTGCTGCAGCTATATGTAATGGTGGTGGTGGTGCGTCCGCAATAGTAGTCGAACGACTGTAGCCAAAGAAGCAAGAAAGCCCCGGTAGCTCTGAGTTATCGTGGCTTTTTTGTGTATAAATATTAAGTCCGATACTGACGACGTGTACACTCTGCCCTATTTTTGAGTTATGAGCACAGCCCAATATGCATTTGCTTTTCTCTCTGCTACCCCAATGAGAGCTGAACCTACAGACCGCAGCGAGATGGTCAATGTAGTGCTCTTCGGCGAAGCATTTGAAATTCTTGAACCACTGCCAAAGTGGATTAAAATCCGCCTTCAGCACGACGGGTATGAGGGTTGGATTGACGCTCAAATGTGTACGCTTATTTCTCAAGAAGAATACGAGCGTATTGGTACTGCTCCGAAGTATTTCAACAGCGCCATAGTAAATGAAGTGAAAGACGAGAAAGGTAGGATTTTTTCATTGACCAAAGGAGCCTGCTTTCCCGGACTCAAAGGTAATGAGGTTAAAATTGGACAGAGTAAATTTTACTTTCAAGGGCCGTTACAAGAGAGCTCAAAAGACAGGGGCACTCTGATTGAAACGGCACTCACCTATACTGGCAGTCCTTATCTTTGGGGAGGCAGAACCACGTTTGGTATCGATTGTAGCGGTTTTACCCAAATGGTATACCGTATTAACGGCATATATTTGCCTCGAGATGCTTCTGAACAAGCGAAAAAGGGAACTACGTTGAGTTTTTTGGAAGAGTGCCAGCAAGGCGATCTAGCCTTCTTTGACAATGCGGAAGGAAATATAATTCATGTTGGAATAATCTTAGAAGACTTTAAGGTTATTCACGCCTCTGGTCACGTAAGGATAGATAAGTTAGACCACAGCGGTATTTACAACGAAGAACTGGGTAAGCATACGCATAAATTAAGAGTACTCAAAACGATTCTTGATTAGCGCACCAGCTCTTTCAGAAAACCTCCTACATCCTCCCATTGTTTTCCGCGCCAGCCGCACTTTTGTATGGACTCATATAACGAGTGCTACATTTAAGAATAAAGTATTGAGCTATTTTTTTTCGGCTCTGCTAAACATTTTTAATCTTTAGGTCGATGGACGCGCAATATCGGAAACTTGATGGAACCCCCGTGAACGATTTGGCTTCGTATACCAAAGATTATTTGCGCGAGCATAAGGAAGTAAGTTTAAGTGTAGGAACTGACTCGCAAAACATTGGAGGTTCCAGTGTATACGCGACTGTTGTAGCTTTTAGGCACCCTGGTAAAGGGGTCCATTACATTCTGACTAAGAAGCGTGAACCAATTATAAGCGATATAATCACTAGACTGTTTAAGGAAGCCGAAGACAGTATTAAAGTCGCCGAATACTTAAAGAAAAACGGTGTCTATCAACTTATAACTATTGATGTAGACTACAACGAAAACGAAGAGCATCGCTCACATAAATTAATTCCAATGGTAAAGGGCTGGATACTAGGTCTTGGTTACCAGATGAATACCAAACAGAACATTCAGGTTGCCTCTGTGGCAGCAGACCATCTGCTCTAAATTCAAGAGGCAGAGATAGTCTCCCATTTTCGTGTGATTTAAGACTTAAAATAAGGCTGTGGGTTGTATTTTTGTTGTAAATAACATTCGCAATGAGAGTACAGCGTGCTATCCTAATCGCCACCTTACTTTTTACTTTATCCATTTCCTCCTTCGCTCAAAGCGTTGGAACGGTTCAGGGAAAAGCCCTTGATGCACTGAACCTCAAGCCTTTAACAGGTTGGGAGGTAAACGCTATACAAGGGGGATTCAAGCGAGTTACCACCGTTAATGAGAAAGGCTATTTTGAATTTACAGAGCTGCCTACAGGTTTGTACAATGTGCGTGCACTTAGTCCTCAAGGACAAATTCAAACACTTCACGAAGTATTGGTTCGTTCCACTAAACCTAGCTACGTTGAATTGCTCGTAGAACGTGTTACATCTTTGGACGAAGTTGCGGTCCGCGCCGATGCCTTTCACAGGACTCCAGAAACACCGCTGAGTATCAAGAACATTAATCGCTCTGAAATGATGCGTATGCCTGGTGCTGTACTTGACCTCAGCCGTGTCATTCAGAGTTTCCCAGGGGTACTTCCAAAACCATCTTTTGGATATGCCATTGCGATGCGCGGTGGCGCTCCTAATGAGAACAGGTACTTGTTGGACGGTATTTCACTACCAACCGTGAATCACTTCAGTATTCAAGGGGCCTCAGGAGGGGCTGTAAGCTTGATCAATCTTGATCATATTCAAGGAATGGCGCTCATTACGGGTGGATTTCCTGCGGAGGTTGATGAGGCTTTATCAGGCGTCTTGCAGTTGGAAGGACGCAATGCCCGAACCGACCGCTGGGGCATCCGCGCCACTCAAGGCGGAACAGACTATGGAATCACCTTTGAAGGTCCAGTTGGAGAGAAAACAGCAGTTACCTTGAGCGGTCGCAATAGTTTCTCGCAACACTATTTCCGATTGTTCAATATCCCTGTTTTACCAGCCTACCAAGACGCACAGCTTCGTATCCGTCACCGCATTGGAGATAATAAAGACCTCACCATTATTGGTGTTGGTGGATGGGACCAATATCGACTTTACACTGATGGAAAAGGTAGCGATGCCCTACTCTACAACATTGGATATATCCCAGAAGGTGAACAGCAAACAGAAGTGCTTGGGGCGCGTTACCGGGTATTCAAAGACAACGGACGGTGGGAATATGTGCTCAGTAGAGATCATGTCGACAACAGTGCTAATAAGTTTGTGGGAAATACGGGGACTGAATCGGACCGTCAACTAGACTATCAAAGTGCGGAAACCAATACGCGTTTTAATGTTTCTCACTATGTTGTTAACGACAGCTGGCAATGGAAATACGGTTTGAATGTCGTCCATAGAGATTACAACCTCGACATGTGGAACGTTCGCTTCAACAATGCATTGGGCGTTTCGCGTGTTGATACAGTAGATTATGAGCAGCAAGTCAGTTTTCTGAGCCTCGGTGCATTTACTCATTTGACTAAAAACTACTTGGATAACAGATTAACGAGCAGTGCAGGACTGCGTTTGAATATGCACAACCTGAACTTAACTACTGTGAATCCCTTAGCGCAACTATCTCCTCGCATCAGTGCTCAGTATCACATTAATTCTAATTGGGCTATTCAAGGAAA
Organism: uncultured Cryomorphaceae bacterium; assembly: GCA_913049845.1. Classification (GTDB taxonomy): domain Bacteria; phylum Bacteroidota; class Bacteroidia; order Flavobacteriales; family Schleiferiaceae; genus UBA10364. The sequence continues at coordinate 729 of CAJWZE010000064.1, read as the reverse complement.
CCTCGGGCGCTATTCACAATTGCCACCGGCTATTACAATACTAGCTAATGCTGCAAACAATAGGTCGAGATATAGCTATGCAGGTATTGTAAACCAGGCTGCTACCGGGATTGAATTCCAAAATGGTGAGACCTACCGTTTCTCATTGGAAGGGTATTACAAAAACTACAACAGTATGCCTTACTTATGGCACGACCAGATGTCTTTTTCACAGGCTATTGGTGACTATGTCGCCGTGGGCGATCAGGTGAGCTCTTCTGTGGCTAAAGGAAGGTCGTACGGGCTAGAGCTATTCCTTCAACAAAAGCTTAAAGGAACGTACTGGTGGACGATGAGCTACAACTTTGGCTTTAGTGATACGCGCTTGAACGGAAATCAAGAATGGACGCCAACAGTTTGGGATAACAGACACAACATCAACCTTGTATTGGGTAAGGTATGGGGCAAAGGCTGGCAGATTGGGGCAAAGTATCGTTGGGCAACTGGAACGCCGTATACGCCTTTTAATCCCGAAGTGAGCGCTATAGCTACTAACTGGGATATCTTGCAACGTGGTGTCTTTGATATTAATAACGTTATGGGCCAGCGGTTGGCGAGTTACAGTGTCATTGACGTTCGATTGGACAAGTCCTATAACAAGAAAAACTACAGCCTGACTTGGTTCTTAGATTTGCAAAATTTCATGTCTTCAGATATTCCACTAATGCCTTATTTGACTGTGGAAAGAGA
>CAJWZE010000063.1 GCA_913049845.1 uncultured Cryomorphaceae bacterium | reverse complement strand
GACCGTTAAGGACGAACCTACCGTCGTCGCCAGCTAGAATCAAGGAATCTATATTTAATTGCGCATTTTGCCATTGAAGGTGCGCCGTATCTAGGAGTGTGAAGTGTGATTCCCCAATGTTGAAAGCTCCACTAGTAATAGCTGCCATTCCGCTTGATAGAGACCCTTCTAAACTTATTCTACTTGGAATTGAATCCTCTACAACACCTGAGAACTTAATCCTTTTATGTCCCAAAATCCCGTTAGAACTTAGATTCAAGCTTGTAAGGTTCCAACTGTCAAATTTTAGTTTGTCAGCCTTTAGCGTGGTATTATGAACATTTTGAGTTTGTGAAGAAGCCAAGATGATATCCTTTCCACTATTATTTCCATAGATTACTTCAGGAATAAACATGGTCGTAGACCACATCTTACGTGTACCATTGTAATTCCCAAAGATGTGTGTATCCTCGCTAATAAATACATCAAGGTGCATAAGATCTGCTAGCCAACCGACATTTCCCGCTTGAATATCAAATTTAAATACGGCTTGTGGCCATCGTTCTTCTTCTTGTACAATAATGTCTTGGAATACGTGGGTGGAGACCTTTGAGAAATCTGAAAAATCCCAATTCCCATTGACTGAAAAATCAAGAATATCACTTGATAATACAAGGCTTCGACTTTTTGCATTCAGAACATGAGTCAAGGACAGTTCTCTAAGAAATACAACGTCTTCAGGCCGCATTAACACCACATCCTGAAGTAAGACTGAACCTAATCCCTTGTCCGTAAAGTTGATGTTTGCAGTGGCCGTTAATCGCTGTCCTGTGTCCAGAATATCTATTATACCTAAATCAAGTGCATTCAATTGTCCTACGATACTATTCAGAGTTCCAACTCGACTATAGTTCAATTCGACATCACAATTAGGATCAAGTGAACTCAGCCAGAGCGTATCTCTATCCAATTGGTGTTCGAAACGTACATTCAACCCTTTAATCTTTATGCCGTTAGAACGGATTTCTTGAAGGGCTGCCAAGATCTCAAAGTCGTCCCCTTTGATTACTGCACTTAAATTAGGCAAGATGCTCATCTGTACCTGTGCAGATTCAAGGGGTCCAAGCATAATTTGATCACACGATAGCATTCCTCGAACAGGATCATTTTGACTTTCACTTGAGAACTCCCAGCGATTGTTTTTATCCGTCAATATCGTCGACCAAGAAATGTCGGAAAAATCCGTTTTTAGATCAATTTTGGCTTTTTTTGGTCGAAAAACACCTAGAATAGGCTCAAAATCGGTAAAAAAAGACCAATTATAAAATTCACCACTCAGATCTAAATCAGTACTTGTCCTGTAAAAACCTGACCCCTCTTGTTTCAATATTGAACGTATCGAGTAGCTAGAATTTCCTCCAAGTATTTGACCAAAGCCTTCGGAGTTATACCATAAGCCATTGAAAGAAAATTCACACGCCTCTAAAACAGGCTTAAACTCCTCAATACCAAGTGCAGCCAATTCAATAGAAGTATCTGTTTGAATAGCCCCCTCGACATACAGGGAATCCACATAACCACTCAGACCACCGTCAACCTTGGCTATACCGTCAGAATTCAATGAATAATCGAATTCGATCTGACCATTTGAATTCTTACTAAGGTTTTCAGATACTACAGTGAACTGAACACCATCTAACACAGCAAGAATCGATATATGATCTACGCTCAATTTATCATCAAGTAATAATAAATTCCGACTTTCACCACTAAATGCCCACGACATATCGTTGCTGGTCCTTCCGTAAATTGAATCGAGCGAAATCGAACCTATGGTTGCTTGAAATGATTGCGCCGCATCGTCGGAGTTGGAACTGATAGCATTTATGAAGCCCTGCATCCGTTCGTCGTCCAAGGGCGATTGCAGTTCGCATTGTTTTACAAGGATGTTTCGAACGCCCATTTGAGATGACCAGAATACATCGTTCAGCTGAATATCCTTAACCGTGATCAGGGCACTGTCTTTGTAATTTAACGTGGTTGGTCCAACGTAAAAAGAGCTTGGGAACCGATAATCAAAGCCAGAAAAATCAATAGACAGTCCTATGTCTGACAAAGAAGGTGCTACGTAGCGGGCGAATAGCCACTTTTGGAAAGATCTTGAATTCAAAGTAAAATTAACCGTTAGAGCCAGTATCAACAAGGTGGAAAAAGCCGACATGATGGTGTAATACCGCCAAGTTTTCAAGCGATTTTGCTGTACTTTTGACTTATTCATGAACAACACTCCTTACATATTGGCAATTGAGAGTAGTTGCGACGATACATCTGCTGCAGTGTTGCACGGAAATAGTGTATTGTCCAATGAAGTAGCTTCTCAAGCGGTACATACGGCTTATGGTGGTGTGGTTCCTGAATTGGCTTCGCGGGCGCATCAGCAAAACATAGTGCCTGTGATTGACCGTGCTTTAAAGGTAGCAAATATCGAACCTTCACAGCTAAATGCCATCGCTTTTACTAACGGTCCAGGTTTAATGGGTTCATTACTCGTTGGAACGTCATTCGCCAAGAGTCTAGCTATGACTTTGGATGTTCCTTTAATTCCGGTGCATCATATGCATGCACACGTTCTAGCACATCTAATTCAAGGTGCGCATAAGACCCCTATTGGTTTTCCATTTCTATGCCTTACTGTAAGTGGAGGACATACACAACTTGTCCAAGTTCATAGCCCTAAAGACATGCGTATACTTGGCGAAACCATAGATGATGCAGTAGGAGAAGCCTTTGATAAAGCCGCTAAAATCATAGGTTTACCTTACCCCGGTGGTCCACAGGTAGATCGCTTGGCGAAGGAAGGAAATCCTAAATTTATGCAATTTGGCCGACCACAGGTGGACGGTTACAACTTCAGCTTCTCAGGTATGAAAACTAGCTTCTTATATGCGCTTCAAAAAAGAGTACAACAGGATTCAAATTTTGTTGTAGATCACAGAGCAGACATTTGTGCCAGTTATCAAAATGCATTGTTGGATGTACTTTTCAAAAAACTTGAATTAGCCATTAAAGACACAGGTTGTCAACATGTAGCTATTGCGGGTGGTGTTAGCGCAAACTCTGAATTGAGAAAAAGGCTCCTAGCATTGGGAAAACGCGATGGCTTAAAAACCTATGTACCTCCTTTTCAATATACTACAGACAATGCAGCAATGATTGGTATCGCCGGCTATTATAATTATCTCGCGGGAGAATCGTCCGATTTAAGCATCTCTGCATCAGCAAAAGTTAAGTTTTAATGCAACTCTTTATAGGACATATTACTGGTAACGAATTTCAACTCGATACAGTAGAAATTCATCATTGTGTTAAAGTCCTAAGAAAATCCATTGGTGATAAAATTGACTTCATTACAGGTAATGGAAACCTCTATCAAGGTAAAATTTCATTTGTCTCAAAATCAATGGTTTGCGGAACTTTTTCTAAAGTAAAATCTAATTTTGGAACTGTCCCTTATTCCTTGACCATCGCAATTGCTCCTACGAAGAATATTAACCGCATAGAGCTGTTTGTAGAAAAGGCCGTTGAAATGGGAATCGAGGCTATTGTGCCTATCATTTGCGACCGTAGTGAGCGTAGAGTAATTAAGGAGGATCGACTGCGAAAAATTGTTTTTAGCGCAACGAAACAGAGTTTAAAAGGGAAGATTACTCAGGTACAGCCAGCTATGACTTTTAAAGACTTCATCGCTAAAGAGCATTCTAATTTGTTGATTGCCCATTGTGAAGAAGGTCATAAGTTGTCGTTAAAGGAAATGCTCAAACCTAACACAGCTACGACTATTTTAATTGGCCCAGAAGGAGACTTTTCTTCTGCTGAGATACAATTGGCCTTAAAATCTGGCGCTAGGCCAATTCATCTGGGCTTGAGCCGTCTTCGTACCGAAACTGCTGGCCTTGTGGCCGTATCGACTGTATATCAGGAGTTGGGATAACCTCTTCGAAGTGCAACGATCGCTCATAAGGGTGTTTCCAATCGTCCCATGGGACATCTTCCTCCAAAATAAGTTTATGGTCTTTGAGCGACTCTATAGGTTCAACCTTACGTAACCAGATTGAGAGTATAAATCCTACTGCTGCCCCACTCAAGTGCCCCTCATAACTAATAGACGGGTCGTGCGGTAATACTCCCCAGACAAAGCTTCCGTACAAGAAAACCATAAGCATACTCTGTGCAAGCAGCCGAATGTGTAACCGCAGTACACCACTAAAGAAAACGAAAGCCACCAATGCATATAGCCAAGCACTAGCACCAATGTGTACACTTGGACGACCAATAAACCACAAAATGATGCCAGGTGCGAGTAAACTAATAACCCACACCTTATCGAATTCTTTTGGGAAACTATATCGAATGAGGGCACCGACAAAGAACAAACTAATAGTATTGCTCGTGATGTGGTTGATATCACCGTGCAACCATGGAAAGGTAAGTGGTCCGTACCAATTGCCAAGGTTTCCAGGTGTCAATCCATACATTTTTAATGAATTGCCTGAGGTGTGCTCGAAAGCAAAGATGAGCCAAGCCGCAAGTACCCATAACCCAGGCCATAAGAACAAGCCTTTGTGAATTCCATATTTACTCCAATCCGACATAGCGAAAAGATAGTTACTTTCGAGGTATGAAACCGCTTGCTGAACAACTTCGACCACAGACTTTGAACCAATATTTCGGCCAAGAGCACCTCGTAGGTCAAAATGGCGCATTGCGCAGAAGCTTAGACATCGGTAGATTACCATCAATTATCCTCTGGGGGCCGCCAGGAGTTGGGAAGACAACACTTGCGTTGCTCCTAGCCAAAGAACTAGAAGCGCCCTTGTATCAATTAAGTGCAGTAAGCGCAGGTGTCAAAGATGTACGTGAAGTGCTCGGAACCGCTGAAAAAAAGAGCCTTTTTGACAGCAAACGCCCTATCCTCTTTCTCGATGAGATTCATCGTTTTAATAAAGGCCAACAGGACAGCTTGCTTCACGCTGTTGAACGGGGAAGGATCACACTCATTGGTGCCACGACCGAGAACCCGTCGTTTGAAATAAATGCTGCCCTGCTTTCTAGGATGCAGGTGTATGTTTTGAATTCGCATTCTAAAGAGGATTTGACCAAGATGATTGATCTGGCGAATACAACCGATTTTGCATCGCAGAAAGACCTGAAGATAACCGCGCACGACTTTTTGATTCGTCAAAGCATGGGCGATGCTCGAAAACTCTATAATCTGGTGGAGCTGTGTTTTCAGCAAGGACAAACTGGAGTTCTCATTGACGAGGAGTTTGCACAAAATGTTCTAAGTAACGCTCAAATTAGATACGACAAAGGCGGTGATGAACATTACAATGTCATTTCAGCATTTATTAAATCCATTCGAGGCTCCGATCCACAGGCTGCGGTGTATTATCTCGCTCGAATGATAGAGGGTGGTGAAAGCGGAAAGTTTATTGCGCGTAGATTAATCATTTCGGCCGCAGAGGATATTGGTCTCGCCAATCCAAACGCATTGATGCTCGCAAATGAAACCTTTAGTGCTGTGGAACGAATAGGCTGGCCAGAGAGTAGAATTATCTTAAGCCAGTGCACCATCTATTTAGCAACTTCACCAAAATCAAATAGCTCGTACAAGGCCATTGGCAAGGCTCAAAAATTGATTCAACAAACAGGTAACCTCGAAGTACCAGATCACCTTAAAAATGCCTCGAGTGCTCTCGCCAAGGATTTGGGCCACGGAAAAGGCTATTTATATCCTCACGACCACCCGGGAGGCTTTGTCTATCAAGAATATATGCCTAAAGAACTGGAAGGAACGGAATTATGGTCGCCGACGGCAAACACAAAGGAACAGCAGATCAGCGCCCAGCAAAAGGCGATGTGGAAAGATAAATACGAAGGCTAGTGCAATTGAATCTCAGTACGTCTGTTCAGGGCTCTTCCCTCCTGCGTATGATTCGAGGCAACTGGCCTGTCCATACCTTCACCTTGGGCATTTAATCTGCCTAAATCAATTCCTTCATCAACCAACCACAGTAATACAGCCATGGCACGGCCTTCACTAAGCCTCTGGTTATAGCTTTTCCCACCTTGGTTGTCCGTATGACCTACAATGGTCGCATTGAGCTCTGGATTATCCACTAGAAGTTTCTTCAGGAGTATCAATTCTTGTTCACTGGCCGAAAGCAATTCGCTTTTATCAGTGTCAAATAATAGATTTCTTAACACAAATGATTCCGCCGAATTCAATGGAATTAGAGGCAACTCATAAACTCTAGTAGCATCCATTAAATCGCCCTTGGACACAATTGCTGAATAGGGCAAGAAGCCTTTTTTGTAAGCACTCACACGTAAAGTACTTTTGCCGTCATGCATCGCGCGAACTAAGCCAGTGTTTTTCGAACTGGTTCCTGCAAACACCTCTTGCTCGTTTAAGGTCTTGAGTTTTACGTTAGAAAGCCCCAAAGGAATGCCAGTAGATGAATGAACCACTATAAAATCCTTGAATAGTCGCTGATCAGGTTTTATTTTCTCCGGCAGTGCGAACTCATACAAGTCCATTTCTGCCATAGCATCCATATCCGGAACCAGATCTATTCCCCGGTTTGAACTTAAATAACCGTGAGTTCCAGCTGCATTTACAACTAAAGAGAATTCATCTCCGAAGCTATTAAGAGGAAAACCCAGATTTATTGGTTCTGACCAAGTGGAATCCGAATCTCTTTTCACCATAAAGAAATCTGAACCACCTATGGACGGACTGCGATCTGAGACGAAGTACAGCGTTCTTCCGTCAAAGTGTATGAATGGACTGCGCTCACGGCCAGATGAATTCACCTCAGAGGGCAACTTCTCTACCGTTGACCAAACCCCTTCGTCATCTTTATATGCCACCATTATGTCTAGGTCTTCTGCTTGATTGTGGGATCCTCTGACAAAGTAAAGGGTCGTCCCATTCGGTCCTAAAGTCGGCTGACTCTCCCAACGTTTGGTATTAATTTTCCCTGGAAGTAACTCAGGAAATCCCCACCCCTTCACTGGGTCGTAATAGCTGTAGTACAAATCGCAACTGCCTATCCCGTCTGGTCTGTTACACGCTGTGAATACCATGTACTCACCATCCGCACTGATGCTTGAGGCACCTTCATTTACACGAGTATTTACTCGACCTAAAACTGGTTTTGATGAACTCTCCCAGTACCCTCCAGAGCGCTCTGCTACAAAGAGATTCTCATCTATCGATACTCCGTCCCGCACCATACGTGCGGTAAATAGCAACTTTTGATCATCTCCTGTAGGAGAAGGGAAATATTCCATTTTCTCGTCACTAAAAATTAGTTTTGCGACCTCCAAAGGCTTGCCAAGACTTATGTATTCATCATACTTCTTCTTGGTAAACTTTAGGTTATCTAAAGCTAATTCTGATACGCGAAATCGATCCTTAGACATCCTAGAATTCTCTATGTATAGCTGATAGGATTCAATTGCCAACTCAAATTCAGCAGCATATTTGTACACGATACTCTTCTTCAAATGGATGCTGGAAAGCTCTTGAATCTGAAGCGCTTTGTCGTAGAACCCTATAGCTTTCAATACTTCTCCTTCCTTAAATTTCCGATCACCAGCGAATATTAAGGGCTGATAATAAGTGTCTCCACCCTTTTTAATTGCCTTCTGTAAGAATACCCAACCCCTTTCTACATCATTTTGCTTGAAGGCCTCTTGAGCCTTCTGGAAATTTGCGATGGCGGATTTACTTTGTCCATTTGTGGAAAAGCTCATCATAACAACTAAGAGAAACAGGTATAGGATTCGGCCCATTAAAAGTACTTTTGTTCTTCTACGAAGATATCTCATACCCATTGAAAACG
>CAJWZE010000062.1 GCA_913049845.1 uncultured Cryomorphaceae bacterium | reverse complement strand
CCGAAGATTGCTGGCCTTCAACCTTGTCTTTGTAATCTTTGTGGTACAGGTCTCGAATCAAACCATCCGACACCCCAATCTTCGGAACATAGACCTTTCCGATACCAGCCCACTGCATGACCTTCATGTATATCGGAAGGGCGTGAACGATAATATCGGCACGGTCAAAATTTAGGCCTAATTGGGTTATGCGCTCCTCCACATCGAGTGCGTTGATCATATCATATTGGTCCTTGATATAACTCAATCCCAATGCTTTATTGAGCGAGTATAAACTGAGCTTGTGGAGCTTATTAATGTTTCCGCCCGCACCAATGGCCGCCTTGTTGCGGAAATTACGCATATGATGTATTGTCCACTTCTTCATTCGCAGCCATTCTTCCTCTGTATCAAGGCCGTTCATAATTCGGACTCCACCTATTTTAAAACTTTCACTCGAAATGACAACCTGATTGTGCAAAATGGATAGCTCCGTTGAACCTCCACCCACGTCGATGTAAATAAAGTATTTCTGAGGTGCTTGAATGATATCGTACAATTTGCTGTTGAACACGAGTCTGGCTTCTTCCGCCCCATCGATGATTTGAATATCAATACCGGTGGATTCACGTATTTTTTTGACCAATTCCGCTCCGTTCGCCGCCTCTCGCATCGCAGAGGTCGCAACCGCCCGGAAATCTTGTACTCCATGTACTTTCAACAAGTGTTTGTACGCTTGCATTCCTTCTGTAAATAGTGCTGCTGTCTCCTCACTCACAGCCCCGTTAAGGAAAACTTCCTGACCCAGTCGAATAGGTAAACGAATCATACTGACCTTACGGTAATAGGTATAGCCGTCTTTGTGAACTACGTTGCTAATCAGACAGCGAACTGAGTTAGAGCCAATATCAATGGCGCCAAGTTTCGTTACATTCATACACTTATCCTTTTAGCAGTTGTTTTTTCACGTATTCATGAAGGGCCAATTGTGCTCTAATCTTCGGCCCCGGCAACATTCGGTACACATTAGATTGATTTGCATCGAAAAGCCGGGCTTTTGTGTTGTCCTTCCAAAGGATTTCAAAGTGATCTCTTAACTGGCGCTGAATCCTGGAATCGTAAATAGGTGCGGTCACCTCCACCCTCCTATTCAGGTTCCGAGTCATCCAATCCGCCGAAGAAATAAAATACTCCGGCAGACCATTATTGTGGAAACAGAATGCGCGCGTATGCTCCAAGAATCTATCGACTATACTAATAGCTTCAATATTCACTGAAAGCTCTGGATCGTCTAACTTCAAGCAGTTGATGCCCCTCACAATCAATCTAATCTTCACGCCTGCCTGACTCGCTTCGTACAATTTCTCAATCATACCATGGTCGCTGATACTGTTGATCTTAACCCAGAACTTAGCCTCCAATCCAGCTTTGGCAAACTCAATTTCTCGGTCAATGAGCATGTAGAACCCTTCACGATTCGAGTTCGGGCTCACCAACAAATGCTTGTATTTCTGGTGCTTGTATGGCGATTCGATAAACTGGAATACCCTACGAACTTCACGCGCTATACGCTTATCAGACGTCAACAAGTGGTAATCTGTGTAGACCTTAGCCGTGCCTTCATGGTAATTACCTGTACCAACGACACAATAATCTTTTAGTTTTTCACCCCCCTCATCGCGTCGTATCAATGTCAACTTCGAGTGTACCTTCAATCCAGGTACCCCGCTGACCACCTTAATACCTTCCGAGCGCAGCTGGTTGGTCCATTTGATGTTGTTTGCTTCATCGAACCTAGCTTGTAACTCTATAAATACCGTTACGTCCTTCCCGTTCTTGGCGGCATTCACCAGGGCCGAGATAATTCGGCTTTCATCGGCCAATCGGTACAAGGTTACCTTAATCACCCGAACCTTAGGATCTATGGCAACCTCGCGCAATAATCGGATCACATTGCTAAAATCATGGTAAGGTGTAAAAAGCATCACATCTTGATGCTTCATCACCTCGAGGATACTTCGATTCAGATCAAGCGCTGGATGCTGAATTTGCGGAAGCTTTTCATGCTCCATCGAAGGGTCTCCAACATTAGGAAAGCTCATCAAATCTTTCTTGTTGTGGTAACGACCACCTGCAATCAAACTATCAAGTTCCGTAATCCCGAGCCCTTTTACCAAGAGCTGTAGGGTTTGGTCGCCTATTTCTCTATCATATACAAATCGAACAGGATCTCCTTCGCGGCGGTGCGCCAATCCTACTTGGACCTTTTCCAAGAAAGACTTGCTGACATCATCGTCCAGCGCAAGCTCAGCATCACGAGTAATCTTCACGGTATGCGCCTCGATTTTATCGTAATTGAAAATATAAAAGATGCTGTCCAAATTTAGACGCAGAACATCGTCCATATACATTACAAACTGCTTACCATATCGCGGCAGCGTTACAAATCGTCCCGCAGCTCCTGTAGGCACTTCAATGATAGAAAACTGCTCGTCCTTTCCTTGAAGGATACGAACCGCCAAGAAAATACTTTTATCACGTAGATAAGGGAATTGCGGTGCCTGACTCAACATCAACTTCGTCAATGCAGGGCTTATCTTTTCGCGAAAGAATTGACGGATATAGCGCAGCTGTTTATCAGTTAATTGTCTTTCATCAACCACCTCAATATCATGGGTGCGGAGCTCTTGTTCTAGCTCGGTATAAATTTCCTGGCTCTTCCCCTGCTGATAGGTGACCATCTCAATAAGCTTTTTTAAAAGCTTTGAGGGTTTATAACCCTCGAGGTCTTCATTGAACCCTTGATTCTCCGCTAGAGTAAACCGACGAATAGAAGAATATCGAACTCGGAAAAACTCATCCATATTATTTGAGTGAATTCCTAAGAGACGGATACGCTCAATAAGCGGCACCGTCGGGTCTTCTGCCTCTTGTAGCACGCGTTCATTAAACCGTAACCAACTTATCTCTCTATTGAAGTATCTACGAGCTGCTTCCATTACTTAAATCTTTTCGGGTATTCGAACAACATACATTTTCCTTCTTTTGGAATTGTCGACCATCTAATTGAGTCGAATTCAACTCCCGCAACCCCAGTTGTAGGTACATTTTTTATACCCGCATTGGTGATCTCATTAACATATTCTGTAATGCCCGGATTGTGCGCAAACAAAAACAGAGTATCTACCTCATCTTCGGTTCCCTTAACCTCTTCATGGATATCTTCCCACTTACAATGGTAAAGCTCATCAACTAGTGTAATCTGACCTGCTGGTATTCCAAAGTTTTGAGCAAAAATTAACGCTGTGTGGTGTGCGCGCGTTGCAGACGAAGAGCACAACCGTATGTTCATTAGCTCGTTCATCGTTTTACCGAAATACGTTGAAATCAGATGTGCATCTCGGATACCCCGACCTTTCAAGGGCCTATCTTTATCTGTAATGTCTTCGATAGCCCAAGAGCTCTTAGCGTGTCGAACAAGGTAGAGTGTTTTCATTATTACAAACTACACTATTTCAGTAGTTTAAACAAACCTATATAGACACTTTCATAAAAATTTAATACACAATTCAGGTGGAATTAATCCTTAGACTGGGCTTTGGCCTCGTTCCAGAGAAGCTCCATCTCAGATAAGGTCATCTCATTCAACGACTTACCTTGTTCGAGAGCCTTTTTCTCCATATAAGTGAAACGGTAAATGAATTTTTTGTTAGTACGCTCAAGGGCCAATTCTGGATCAACATTACTGAGTCGAGCAAAATTCACGATTGAAAACAATACATCTCCTAGCTCACTTTCTATTTCTTGTTGATTATCAAGCTTTTGTGCACGCTCGAACTCACTCAGCTCCTCTTTAATCTTACCCCAAACATCTTGTGGCTGGTCCCAATCAAAACCGGCTCCACGCGCTTTATCACCGATACGAATGGCTTTCACTAAGGCAGGCAAACTTCTGGGCACCCCTTGAAGCACACTTTGAGTTCCCTTTTCTTGTAGCTTAACAGCTTCCCAATTCGCCTTCACCTCCTCTTCAGTAGCTGCCTCTGCATCTCCGTAGATATGTGGATGACGGTGAATAAGCTTATCGCAAAGAGCATTTAAAACGTCTGCCACATCAAAAGCGCCTTTTTCGCTACCTATTTTACTATAAAAGACCATGTGGAGCATGAGGTCCCCCAATTCCTTCTTGATTTCCTGAAGGTCATTTTGCTCGATGGCATCTGCCAACTCATAGGTTTCCTCAATCGTTAAATGACGTAGAGATTCCAAAGTCTGCCTTTTATCCCAAGGACACTCTGTACGGAGTGTATCCATCATATCAAGCAATCGCCCGAAGGCCTCTAGTTTCTCTGCGCGACTATTCATTATTCTGTAGCTTCCTCTTCGTCTAGTAGGGCGAGTAAATCATTTTTCACAAGGATGTTGAACCACTGTACTACTTTTTTGATGTCACTGGCGTATACACGTTCTTGATCGAACTTTGGCAATACCTCACCGAAGAAATCTTCTAGCTCATCCTTGCTGCTCTTGTGGCTAATAGTCTCTTTACCTTTTGTATTTGAGGCCATGGCTTTGAAAACTTCACGGAGCGGGACCTCTTCTTGGTACGTGTAGATAGCAATATCACCCAATGAACTAACATTGGCTTTTGCTGGTAAACTTGTGCGTTTTCCATCCAACAAACTCTCTACTATTACGCCGGCTTTATTTTGAGCGATGAGTTTGAAAAGACCAGGTTTTCCGGCCACTGATAATACGGTACTTAATCCCATTATTTAGTATTTAACCACTGTCTAACTTGTTCTATTTCTCCTGTTTCTGAAACACTGATTAGGTTCAGCAAACCTTCTGCATCTTCCCGTAATGCACTCTTGGGATAACGCTGTATCAAAACACGCAAAAATTCAATTGAACGCTCGGAATCTCCGAAAATATTATCAAAAAATAATGCCAATTGTAATAACGCTTGAGGCGCGTATTCATTTTGGGGAAACTTGTTGCTCAACAATATCAAATAATTTACTCCATATAAGCGGTATTCACCTTCTTGATTCATACAGGTCAAGCCCGCTTTCATCAGATACTCAGCCTGAGTCCTAATCAATGAATCCTGGACCACAAAGTGCATGGCTGCTCGGGTATAACCCTTTGGAGATAAAATACTCTTATCCACTAGGTTTAAATAGTGTACGGCAGAATCCAAGGATGCGACATGCTCCTGCTCCTTAACAGGTAAAGAACTTTCAACAGCTCCTTGACAGGACCAAAAAACCAATACGGCGAGCAAATACACTCGAATCATTTTACTTTTGGAAATTTCATTGGGTAATCCACATTGACATTACCTCGTTTAATGCGTCCTAAAGCACCCTTGACTAACTTCTTTCTCAACGGCTTGATCTTCTCAGTAAACAAGGTTCCTTCAATGTGATCATATTCGTGCTGAATCACTCGGGCCGCCAAACCATTATATGCTTCCTCAACTAATTCCCACCGCTCGTTGTAGTATTCAATAACTACGGTCTCCTTGCGGAACACAGTTTCACGAACATCTGGTATACTTAGACACCCCTCTTCCATGCCCAACTCCTCTCCGGATTCCTCGATGATGATGGGGTTGATGAAGGTCTTTTTAAATTCTTTCAAGAGCTCATAGTCCTCCTCACCCTCCTCTGCAAACGGGCTAGCATCGACTACAAATAGGCGAATACTGCGGCCGATCTGAGGTGCTGCCAATCCTACACCGTGCGCACCATACATGGTTTCATACATGTTGGCGATCAAAGCTTCGAGGCCGGGGTATTGTTCGTCAATTTCCTCAGCAACTTTATTCAGTACAGGATCTCCGTAAGCAACAATGGGTAATATCATAAGGATCTAATGAGAATACAAAGATAGTTAGCGCTGGGCTAAGTAATTCTCCAATATTAGGGCAGCAGCCACTTTATCTATCGCTCCTTTTTCGCTTCTCTTAGATTTGTTCATGCCGCCACGAATAACAGCATGCGAGGCCAAGGAGGAAGTGAAGCGTTCGTCCACACGGACTAATTGGACCCTAGGGAAGGTCCGACTAATCTTACTACATAATTTATCAATAAACGCAGCAACCGTCGACGGGCTTCCATCCCATCGAGTAGGCGCTCCTACTACGACTATATCCAAGGGTACCTCGAGGTTACGAGATTTCAGATACCCCAGGAGCTCAGAGGTGTAGACCGTGAGCAATGGAAAAGCCATCATTTGCATAGCATCAGATTCTGCTATACCCGTACGGACTTCTCCGATATCCAAGGCAACAATTTTTGACATGCTGCAAAGGTAGTCTAAAGCATCCGAAAGCCGTACCTTTGACCCTCAACACAACAACGATTATGCAAGAGTTAAGAGTAACAATAGAAAATGCTTGGGAGAATAGAGAATTACTCCAAAACGCAGATACTCAAGCGGCCATTCGCGCGGTAGTTAGCGCACTGGATTCTGGTGACTTACGTGTAGCCAAACCTACTGCGGATGGATGGCAAGTCAACGAATGGGTAAAGAAAGCTGTGGTGTTGTACTTCCCTATTCAGAAAATGGAGACCATTGAGGTACACCCGTTTGAATTCCACGATAAAATTCCATTAAAAACAGGTTACGCCGAAAAGGGTGTCCGAGTAGTTCCTCATTCCATTGCACGACACGGCTCATTCCTAGCAAGCGGTGTAATCATGATGCCTTCGTATGTGAATATTGGAGCTTATGTGGATAGCGGCACCATGGTTGATACCTGGGCTACCGTAGGTTCATGTGCACAGATCGGGAAAAACGTTCACCTCAGCGGAGGTACCGGAATAGGCGGTGTACTTGAACCATTACAGGCGGCTCCAGTGATTATTGAAGATGATTGTTTTATTGGTTCACGATGCATCATAGTTGAAGGCGTACGCGTAGAAAAAGAAGCAGTGCTCGGCGCCAATGTAGTATTGACGGCATCAACTAAAATCATCGATGTAAGCGGCGATGCGCCAGTAGAATATAGAGCATATGTCCCTGCTCGTTCGGTAGTCATTCCAGGCACCATGCCGAAAGACTTCCCTGCAGGTACTTATAATGTTCCTTGTGCGTTGATTATTGGGAAACGTAAGGAGAGTACAGATAAAAAGACCTCCTTGAATGATGCACTTAGAACGCACAATGTAGCCGTATAATGCCTACTCCACTCTCAGTCATTATCCTCACTTACAATGAGGCGGAACGCCTGCCACAATGCGTGGTAGCGGTTCGACCCGTAGGTGATGAGATACTGATAGTGGACAGCGGGTCAACCGACGGAACGGTGGCGTTGGCAAAGGAGTTAGGCACGAATGTATTGGAGCACCCAATGAAAAACTGGGCTGTACAGCGTAACTGGGCGATGGACCAAGCCACTCACTCGTGGGTGCTTTTCATCGATGCCGACGAGGTATTGGATGAAATGCTACAAAAGACCATTATTGGTTGGAAAGAGCAATCTCACGAGGATAGCAATGGTTATTGGGGACTGAAGAGAGTGCATTATTTCCAGAGGAAGCGAATGCGTTTTTCAGGTCTTCAATCTGATGTTGTGGTCCGATTATTTCATTGTAGCCAGCGCTATGCCGACCGAGAGGTACACGAAAAATTAGACGTGCAAAAACCTCAGCCCTTGCAAGGCATGGTGCACCACCACACCTACCTAAACAAAGATCAATGGGAGAAAAAACAGCGTTCGTATGCGGCTAAAAGTGCCCTAGATAAAAACCTATCTACTGGAGCGCTTACTCCCTATCACTTTACCATAAAGCCTGCCTTTCGCTTTTTTAAACATTACCTGCTTCGCGGCGGCATTCTAGACGGCGTAGCAGGCTGGAATTACAGCATTAGCATGGCCTTAGGGGTTTATTGGCGCTATGCAGAAATGAAAAAACTTCGTAACCCATGAGCACCGGACAAAGCATCTTTTTAATGGCACTAATGGTCTTCATATTGGCCGTATACAGCTTTAAATGGGCACTTCATTTTCAATATTTACGCGTTAA
>CAJWZE010000061.1 GCA_913049845.1 uncultured Cryomorphaceae bacterium | reverse complement strand
AAGAACTCTTCGGCAATGTTGTTCGCCTCTGCGAAGATTAGCCAGTTCTCATTGCTTCCGCAAGGACAACCTGAGGCGAAAGAGCGTGTGTTGAATATGGTGAACCAAATGGACCTTGAAGGCTTCGGTAACTGCACAAATACAGGCGCTTGTGAGGTTGAATGTCCAAAGGGCATCTCACTAGAGAATATAGCGCGGATGAACCGCGATTACCTATTTGCTTCATTGAGCAGCAATAAATAAGATTCTAAACGCAGCCGCGGGGCGAACACATCAAAGTATGCCTTCAAATTCGACCTTTTCAGGTGTTATCACACCTACAATAATAGATCTTAATCGTTCAGTTTTAGAACTGCTAAAAAGGCGCTTTGAGGAATCTCAACATTACCCAACTGGCGCATACGCTTCTTACCTGCTTTTTGCTTCTCAAGGAGCTTGCGCTTACGTGAAATATCACCACCGTAACACTTGGCCGTAACATCCTTACGCAATGCACTGAGTGTTTCACGTGCGATAATCTTATTTCCGATACCTGCTTGAATAGCAATCATGAACTGTTGACGTGGAATCAATTCTTTCAACTTCATACACATCTTCTTACCGATGTCGTATGCGTTTTCTTTGTGGATAAGCGCACTCAATGCATCCACAGGATCGCCGTTAAGCATGACATCAACCTTAACAAGAACACTCTCTCGGTATCCAATAGGGTGGTAGTCGAAAGAAGCATATCCTTTAGAGATGGTCTTTAATCGGTCGTAGAAATCAAATACAATTTCAGCTAGTGGCATATCGAAACTTAGTTCTACACGATCGCTCGTGAGGTACGTTTGGTTGGTCAATTGACCGCGCTTCCCAATACAAAGGTTCATCACTGGACCTACGAAATCTGCACTAGTAATAATCTGCGCTTTAATAAACGGCTCTTCCATGTAGTCCATTTTAGTTGGATCTGGGAAGTCAGTTGGGTTTTGAACCCAAATAGCCTTTTCAGGATCGCTCCTCATATAGGCTTTATAACTAACGTTTGGAACGGTCGTAATAACTGTCATTTTAAACTCACGCTCCAATCGTTCTTGGATGATTTCCATATGCAGCATTCCAAGGAATCCACAACGGAAACCGAATCCAAGTGCTGCGGAGGTCTCTGCTTCAAAAGTTAGAGAGGCGTCGTTAAGCTGCAGTTTTTCCAATGATGCACGAAGCTCTTCGAACTCTTCAGTATCTACCGGGTAAATACCAGCGAATACCATCGGTTTTACTTCTTCAAATCCCTCAATTGGGGTAGATGCAGGATTTTCAACGGATGTAATTGTATCACCGACTTTTACCTCTTTGGCATCCTTAATTCCGGAAATAATGTAACCAACATCCCCAGTTTTGATTTCATTTGTCGGATTCTGCTTGATCAAATTCACACCGATTTCATCAGCATCGTACTGCTTACCAGTGGACATAAATTTCACGCGCTGACCTTTTTTAATCGAGCCATTGACGACTTTATAAATAGCCTCAATACCTCGGAATGGGTTGAAGTGACTGTCAAAAATCAATGCTTGAAGCGGGCCGTCAGCATCCCCTTCAGGCGCTGGAATGCGCTCTATGATAGCATCAAGAATTTCCGGCACCCCTTGTCCGGTTTTCGCCGAACAGTGTAATATCTCTTCGATGTCGCAACCTATCAAATCAATAATCTGGTCACCAACCTCTTCTGGGTTGGCAGAAGGTAGATCAATTTTGTTCAGAATAGGAATAATCTCTAGATTATGCTCTAGGGCCAAATACAGGTTTGAGATGGTTTGCGCCTGGATACCTTGTGCTGCATCCACAATCAATAGGGCTCCTTCACAAGCTGCAATAGAACGTGAAACTTCGTAGGAGAAGTCCACGTGGCCTGGAGTATCGATTAAGTTGATTGTATATTTTTCTCCGTTTTGTTCGTGGTACATTTGAACCGCATGCGATTTGATGGTAATACCCCGCTCACGTTCGATGTCCATATCGTCTAAAACCTGATCTTGCTTTTCACGTTCACTTACGGCGGAAGTTACGTCTAACAAGCGGTCAGCCAAGGTGGACTTCCCATGATCGATGTGTGCGATTATACAGAAATTACGGATGTTTTTCATAGTCTGCTAAATTACACTATACAGAACCTTCTCGCACCTTCTTTGGCAGCTTTTGCCAAACAAGTTTGTAGCTTGTTTCAATCATTTCTTTAATCAGTTCCCAAGAGGAATATTCTTCGACAATAACCGTATTCCAATGGCGCTTGTTCGAATGGTAGCCTGGTATAATCCAATCGTGCTCTTCGCGCAGCTCAATGTTGCGCTCGGGATTGTTTTTCAGATTGATTCTTGCGGGTTGATTATGTAGACTTAAAATAGCATATATCCTACCGTGAACCTTGAACACGAGTGAGGTATCATCGAAGGGAAAACTTTCGTCAGCAAAAGGGAAACTTAGGGCGTAGTCGCGTATTACTTCGTGATTCATGGGTTAAAGATACGTTCAATAGGTATCTTCGTTAGTATGGGAACCAAGGTTGACATAGAGAATTGGGACCGTAAGGAGAGCTATCTTTTCTTCAAGGATTTCAAAGACCCGTTTATCGGCATCACCGTCGAGCTGGATGCAACTTCCTTTTGGGATTTTTGCAGGACCAATTCCTTGAGTATACACCACGCACTTCTATACTGCACACTCTCAGCTGCAAATAAATACCCCCCAATGCGTTTTAGGCGCGATCAGGACGGTGTAGTGGAGCACAGTATTATCGATATGGGGTGCTCCGTGTTGAAAGATGATTCCGATGCATTCACCTTCGCCTATTATCCATGGATCCCTAAAGAGTCGATGTCAGATTTTATTCGCCGTTCTTCTAAAATCACTAAAAAGGCAGCTTCAGGCCTTCCTTTGAATCCAAGACCGGATAGAACCAATCTTATGTATGGAACTACCATTCCTTGGATTTCGTTTACCTCCTTTACCCACCCAAAAAAAGGTGAAGGGCATAGCATTCCAAGAACCGTTTTTGGAAAGATTTTTAAGCGTGAAGGCAAGTACTATTTGCCGTTTCAGCTCGAAGTCGATCACGCGCTGATGGACGGGTTGCATATTGCTAGATTTTTCGAGCATTTACAGAACGAATTAAAATACATTCGTTAAAAAAGGTCTTCTAAGAATTCCTCTTGGTTGAGATATTCTATGGGATCCCAGAGGTGTTCCTTAAAATCCTGAACCTGATCCTCTACCACGGTAATTCCCTCACTCTCTAGGAGTTCCTGCATAAGCGCAGACCCTTTAAAGAAATGCTTGCCCGTGAGCACACCTATACGGTTGACTACACGGTGTGCTGGGATACTCAGGTCATTATGTGAAGCGTTCATTGCATATCCAACAACACGCGCACTTCTACCAGCGCCTAAAAAACGTGCAATATGGCCGTAAGTAGTGACCTTGCCCTCTGGTATGAGACGTACGACTTTATAGACTCTATCGAAAAATTCGCTTGCCATTACTTGCTTAATCTCGCCATAGCTTCTTCAATACCGTTAAGTTTGAAGCGCAAATAAGTAACGGCTTTTCCCTGATTCAACCAGATGTTTTCATAATGGGTAATGACATCGAAAAGGATTCCTTCTTTAGGCTTGATTTGCTTGTGGATGTCGTGATAAGCCTCTTCTATTTCAAGACCGAGCATATGGATAATTCCATGGCTATATCCATGCAGGTATTCGCTATCACACTTCAAATTTACAGTACCCCCCGGTTTTAGGAGTTTCGCATACTTCAGAAGGTACTTTGGATGAGTCAATCTATGTTTGGCTCGGTTGTGCTTAATATGCGGATCAGGGAAAGTAATCCAGATTTCATCAACCTCATTTTCTCCAAAACAATGTTGTATAAAGTCTATTCTGGTGCGCAGGAAGGCCACATTTTCAAGCTCTTGTTCCGTGGCTGTTTTTGCCCCTCTCCAAATACGAGCACCCTTAATATCGACGCCAATATAGTTCTTGTCAGGATTTCTTCGAGCCAATTCTAGGGTGTATTCTCCCTTGCCACAGCCCAACTCTAATACTAGGCCGTTACGATTGGAAAATAGGTCCTTTGCCCAAGTTCCCTTTAAGGGAAGGCCGATGCGCGCTTCTTCTGTAGTTGGTTGTACGACGTTGTGCATTTCTTCGATCTCACGAAACTTTCGGAGTTTATCTTTTCCCATAGCGCAAAATTAAGACCTTGATGTTTTACTTTTTCTTCCAATTGGAAAAAGGATGTTGACTTAAATGGGAATTAAAGTACCTTGGGTCTTCGCTTACTTCGGCACCAATCCAAGACGGGAGTACTACTTGTTCGTCTTCCGAACGTAACTCTACCTCTGCAAGTACAAGACCTCGATTGGCACCTTCAAAGACATCGATCTGCCAAAAATGACCCTCAGCTTGAACAATATTCCTGGTTTTTTCAATCGGAGTATGAACACTCAACTTCAATAGTTCCAAGGCTTCTTCCATTGGGACTTCGTATTCAAATTCGACTCTTGATATACCCACAGCATTCCCTTTAATAGTTAGATAAGCACTATCGTCGCTGGTTCTAATGCGAACCGTTGGTAGTGGTGAAGAGGCCAGATAGCCTTGTTTTAAGCTATGAGATTGTGAAACCTGAGTTCGCCAGGATTCATTTTTCAGGAGGAATTTTCTTTCTATTTCGAGCGCCATTAGAAGGGAATTGGTGCTGTAATAGTAATTAATTCCTTCGTAGTCGGGTGCTGAAATTCCAATTTATATGCGTGCAAATGCAGACGTTCTCTAATCACACCATAAAGCTCGTCACCCACAATAGGCAATCCCAATCCTTCAGAGTGGGCACAGTGGACTCGAAGCTGGTGTGTTCTTCCCGTTTCTGGCTTCATTGCTAATCTAGTAATGCCTTCCATACGCTCTACTACCGACCATCTAGTTTTTGAAGGCTTGCCGGTTTTATGACAAACCATCTGTCGCGGCAGGTCATAATAATCAGGTGCAAGAGGAAGTGAAATGATTCCCTCATCTTCTTCCAGCGTACCGACTATATCGGCGATGTAGGTCTTATTCACTTGGCGTTTAATGAATTTACGCTGCATGCGTTTATTCGCCTTCGGATTAAGGGTGAACATCAACAGGCCGGATGTGCTCATATCGAGTCGGTGTAGAAGAATAGCTCCAGTTGCCTTCGGATACATATGCTTTACCCGCACGAGCGCTGAATCCTCAATATCTACACCTGGCACACTAAGTAGTCCAGCCGGCTTGTTGACCACAACAAGATCTTCGTCCTCATAAACAACCGGCATAGGTTTATCCTTTCCAAAGGTCAATAGAGGGTTTTCCTCAACGGTTAATCCTTGCAGCATATGGTCGAGGATAGGTCGACAGCGTGAAGTACAAGAGGGGTAGAAATATTTGTGTTTTCGCACTTCTTTAACCGGCGCTGAACCCCACCAAAACTCTCCCATACAAACAGGTGACATACCGTTTTGATAGGCATATTGTAAAAGCTTTGGTGCTGCGCAATCACCAGAACCGCTTGGTGGATGACGCAGGTCAAAACCTGGGAAGCATTGGCTTAGTACCCTTTCTTCACCCTTAGCATTTAGAAAAACGTAATGGTCAAAAATTTCGCGCTGAAGATTATTTGATTTCGCTCGACGAACTTCTTTCATTTCTTCTATTTCCCGGGTATATTCCTTAAGGGTAGCTTCGAGTTTCTCCTGTTCTGTAATCCAAGACTTACTACGGTGTTTAAAGGCGACTTGACCTTGAATACTTTCCTGTGCAAGGCGCTCCTGGACCCTCTTTAACTCTAACTCGCTCATCACCTTGGCTACAGTTTCGCGGTATTTTTGACGTGCTTTTTTGGCTTCTTTTAGGTCTGCGCGACCCTTCCTCAGATGTTCTTTGATTTCCTTTAATCGCTCTTCAATATTCGAAATAGCTTCCAACCGCAGGGGGTCATTTTCCTTTGCTTTGATCTCAGCGCTCATCGTATTGAGTTCAATCTCCCCCTCTTTATAGAAGGATTGCGCAGCATGGATATCACAAATAGGAGGCACAAAATATCCTTGGGCCTCTTCCTGAAGGTTTCCAGAATAAGCGGCCAACCAGCCTAATGTTCCATCAGAACTGCGGACCACAAGGACTCCGAACATTTTACCTTGTTCGATGAGGTCAGTGTGTTTTCCGAGACCAAAATTATGTCGCAAGTCACTGATCTCTAAATATTTATGTAGTTCTTTAGAAGCCAGTTCCACCAGTGGATGTGGCGTATAGAAAAATGGATACGTGAATGCCTCAGGCACCGTAATACCTGCAGGTAAACTGTCGAAAGAATGGAAAAGTTGGTCCGTCATATGCGACGGTAAAGATAAGTCTTAAGAGCCGGTGTTTCGCTGTATTTATCGTCTACCGTAGATATCGAATTGGTCAAAGAACTCCCAAATAATCCAGTTGGTATTCTTTTGATCTATGGTAAAATCGATCCAATAATGATCCCCACCAATAACCTTATAAAGTTCGGCAACTACATTGCTATCACCGCCCGTATAACTATAATGCTCCAATTGGTAGGATGAAGTCTGAATAGATGTTACCTGTGGTGCTTCATTTGAATTATTTATTCCCGCCCAGTACTTTAGTGTGACCTGTTGGCTTAGTATATCTTCCCCTCCCTCGTAGGGTATTACGCCATCATTGGTACCGTGAATACTTAAAGTGGCTAGTGGGTGTGATGGTTGACAAGTGCTTGAGGTATCTGAAAAACAACCTGACATAGAGGCTACAGCTGCTATTTCATTGCTGAGATAACAAGCTAGCGCATAAGACATCATTCCGCCGTTGGAATATCCGCAGGCATAAACCCGTTCACGGTCGATGAGGAAAGTAGTGTCCAAGTATGCCAAAAGCGCACTAACAAAACCAAGGTCATCGGCGTCGCTTTTGTTATCAGGTGAGGGAAGGGCGTTGTTCCAGTGTGGAGAATCGCTATCCAACAAACTTCCCTGTGGGAAAACCAATAAGAATTGGGCGGAATCTGCTACCCTATCCATAGATACTGTAGTTCGATGGTCTTGTGCTATCCCGCTAAATCCATGGAAATTTAGTACCACGGGCAAGGCAAAAGACGAATCGTATCCTTCGGGTGGATAAATCAATGCACTTCTTTGCAGCCCGTTATGCTCGAATATTACGGTGGAAGTATTATCTGGCGTGAGATTTTTCCCGCCGCCACCATTGCTACCGCAAGCCACAAGAATAAAACTAAACACTAATAACAAGTATCTCTTAAACATTAAATTATTATTTATTCCTGAAGAAGTGGAATTAGTGCATCGTAATATTTGTTTGCTATAAATGTTGCACCATCTTGATTGTAG
The DNA here is from genome assembly GCA_913049845.1 of uncultured Cryomorphaceae bacterium. Classification (GTDB taxonomy): domain Bacteria; phylum Bacteroidota; class Bacteroidia; order Flavobacteriales; family Schleiferiaceae; genus UBA10364. The sequence continues at coordinate 1,196 of CAJWZE010000061.1, read as the reverse complement.
TGAATGGGGTCTGCAAGCATATTGTCAGTAAACCCCGTTGCCATATCTATGGTCAAAACTTGAGAAGTTGGTGTACTTAATGCAGAAGCAATACTGTCGATTTCATTTAGAAATCTAACGTGAAAAACACCAAAATACCCCATCATTAGAAAACTATGACCGGGTGCCAACTTTTCAATAATGATGGTAACTTCAGGATTGAATGCTTGAAGACCTTCCACCATATCTACCACATTTACCAAGATGTCTTCGTAAGAAAATCCATCTAACGCGTCATTACCTCCAGGCGAGCTAAACAAGACAATATCTGGGGTATCAAGAACGGTCTCCCAATTTGATAATTCAGCCAATAGTTGTCCCGAGGTCCATCCGATATGTCCTTCATGATGAGGGTCAAACTCTTCATCATTTACCATAGGGTACAACTCTGTATCAATTTGGGTTCCGATAAAATCGATGTTCCACTCATTGTTGCGCAATTTCTTCCACAGTTTATACCTGTAGCTATGGTATCCGGGCGGACTCCCTTCAACGCGCGAGGCACCAAGAGGCATAATGATATTCATTACCGGCTCCTCGGGTTGCGTTTCGCAGCTAAATAATACTAGCATAAGTCCTAATATTATTAACCAATTCTTCATAGTTCTATTGATTTTGACCAAGAATAAAGGTCCTTTCCTTCGGTTCTTAATTTTCCAAGTTTCACTTCAGCTCCTCGGTTCAAGGCGTCCTTTGGGAAGACGAATAGGCAGCCTAAAAAGATTTCGTTCATTGGTATGTTAAGTAAAACCCTTGTCTCCTTTTTACGAAGGATTCCACCCGAAGACCAGTAAGAAGGATAGCCTCCTGCAGTTGCGCCTAAAAGTATATTCTGAATGGCGGCGCTAGATGCTGCAATATGTTCCATATTTCTTAGGTTTCCTGTGAACGGAATAGGTTCCGTCTCTCGATCTTCTAGTTGTTCGCCAAAGACATCGGGTAACCAACTCATTACAATCATAGCTTCTGCTGCCCAGAGCATATTAATGATTTTACCAGCCGGTGGTTGAACATCATAGAGTAGTTCTGCGAGTGCCCGACAATTTTTAGCATTCAGGGTATATGCGCGGAAGGGTAGAGCGCTATTTAAGTTTCCGCGCTTATACCGTTCGGCACTTTTGTAATGATAGGGCGCACAAGCCGCTAATTCCAGCAAT
>CAJWZE010000060.1 GCA_913049845.1 uncultured Cryomorphaceae bacterium | reverse complement strand
CAAAGGGCGAGGTAGTATCCCTCGCAAAAACAATGGAAATCAAATTTACCGTTGCAGGCCCTGCTATTGGTGGTGCGAAAAGCGGTATCGATTTTGATCCTAATGACCCAAGAAAAGATGGTGTATTACGCCGTTGGTACAAGGCAGTATATCCGTTGCTTAAAAACTATTATGGTACAGGTGGTGATTTGAACATCGACCAGAAAAAGGAAGTGATTCCTATTACTAGCGAATTAGGTATTCTTCATCCGCAAGAGGGTGTTTTAAATGGGCACTATCAACCTGGAGACTTTGTAAAAGCGCGAAAAATTAAGCAATTGCAAGATGGGGTTAGCTTGAGCGTAACTAGCGATGAACTTTTACCAAAAGGTTCAGATTCTATGAAGGTGGGTGATATGATTACGGGGTACGGGACTGCTGTAAGCGTTAAACACCTTTACGCTTTATGGGGTCAAGATATTGCCGGTAAACGCGTAATTATCCAAGGCTGGGGCAATGTTGCCTCAGGTGCAGCGTACTACCTTAGCCAGATGGGTGCTAAAATTGTCGGTATTATTGATATTGCTGGAGGGTTAATGAAGACTGAAGGGTTTAATCTGCAGGAGATTACAGAATTATTCAATAACAAGAACGGTAACGCATTAAATGCGCCTAACATCATCCCTTTTGAGCACGCCAATAAGGACATCTGGTGTATCGGTGCAGAGGTTTTTATTCCTGCAGCAGCCTCCAGGCTGGTCAACCGAATGCAACTTGCACAGATGATGGACAACGGATTGGAGATAATTTCTTCAGGAGCCAATGTACCCTTTGCTGATAATGAAATCTTCTACGGTCCCATTGCAGAATTAGCCGATAAAAAATGTGCGGTAATCCCTGATTTCATATCAAACTGTGGAATGGCAAGAGTTTTTGGTTATTTAATGCAAGAGGATGCAGAATTAACCGATATCGCCATATTTCGTGACGTAAGTCACACTATATTAGGAGCACTTCAAGATATTGAAGCCGTAAAATCGGAACACACTAACATTACTTCCAAAGCATACACGAATGCTTTGAAACTTTTAATCTAAAATTCAATGACCTACACTTTGATGCTTGTGGTGTTTGTGCTTGGTTATGCAGCTATAGCCTTTGAACACCAACTCAAAATCGATAAGGCGGCGGCAGCCTTGGTAACGGGAGTATTGACTTGGACGCTATACATATTGGCAAGTCATCATTACCACGAAGTAGAAGAACATTTGCTTCACCACCTCAGTGAGATCTCATCTATCCTGTTCTTTTTGATTGGGGCGATGACCATCGTAGAGCTCGTGGATGCGCACGAAGGTTTTGCAGTCATCACGGACCGAATTAAAACCACCAATAAGGTAAAATTGATGTGGATTATTTGCACTTTAAGCTTCTTTTTTTCAGCTGCACTTGACAATCTAACTACCTCTATTGTGATGATCAGCCTATTACGGAAGCTAATTGCAGATAAGAAAAACCGATGGTTTTTTGCAGGGATGGTTGTCGTAGCTGCTAATGCTGGGGGTGCTTGGTCACCTATTGGTGATATTACAACAACGATGCTTTGGATTAAAGGACAAATTTCTGCAGGCGCTGTAGTTTCAGATTTAATTGTACCCTCCTTGTTTACGCTCCTTGCTCCCTTGACAATATTATCATTTCGTTTGAAAGGAGATGTCACACGTCCAATAAAAGTAGAAGCTTCGAAACAGTTTTTAGACCCAACTACTCCGTTTGAAAGAAATTTTGTCTTCATTGCTGGTGTAGCAGGATTAGTTTTCGTTCCAATTTTTAAAACGGTTACTCATCTGCCACCTTTCATGGGAATGATGTTATCCTTAGGACTCTTATGGCTCATTACAGATGTCATACATAGAGGAAAGACAGCAGATGTGAAACACCACTTAAGTCCGCTCGGTGTAATTCAAAAAATAGATACGCCTTCTGTTTTGTTCTTCTTAGGTATCCTTTTAGCCGTGGCTTCGCTTCAAAGTATGGGCCAATTAGGAGACCTAGCTATGGCGCTTGATCAAGGCATAGGAACAGACACCCAAAAGGGCGTTTACGTCATTGGTATGATTATCGGGCTCTTATCTTCAATTGTAGATAACGTTCCACTTGTAGCTGCTGCAATGGGAATGTATGAAACCACGGAATCTGGGTTATTTATGCAAGACGGTACTTTCTGGCAGTTCTTAGCCTACTGCGCAGGAACCGGTGGCTCTGCCCTCATCATTGGATCTGCAGCTGGTGTTGCCGTAATGGGACTAGAAAAAATAAGTTTTGGTTGGTACTTGAAGAATATTTCACTGCTTGCGCTCGTTGGGTATTTTGCGGGAGCTGGAGTTTATATTCTACAAAACATGTTATTGGCTTAAGGCCTTTCAAGTTGTTGATATTTCAAAAGCCTCTGCGAAGCGGGGGCTTTCTTTTTATAGATATTTGACTAAATCACATAGCAGAAATGAGTACACTATTACTTCAAATTCAAACGGGCGCAGAGGCCGTATTAACTGAAGAACCAACAGAAAAAACAATGTCTATCCTGGAGCTAATGTCCTCAGGTGGAATAGGCGGAATTTTGATCATGGTATTCCTTGGAGTGCTGAGCATTTTCGCAGTATATATTTTCTTTGAGCGCTTCGGTGCCATCCGCTCTGCCAACAAGGTAGACCCGAATTTCATGAACAACATTAAGGACATGGTGATGGACGGAAAACTAGATTCAGCAGGTGCTCTCTGCAAGGCAGAAAGCACCCCGGTGGCCCGTATGATTGAAAAAGGAATCAGCCGTGTTGGCAAGCCGCTAGGCGATATCACTCAGGCGATAGAGAATCAAGGTAAACTAGAAGTAACTCGTTTGGAAAAAGGCTTGCCTATGCTTGCTACCATTTCGGGTGGTGCCCCTATGATTGGATTCTTGGGAACAGTAATCGGGATGATCTTGACCTTTAAGGAAATGGCTAATGCCGGTGGGCAGATAAAACTAGATATGATGGCAGAAGGCATCTATACCGCTATGACTACGACAGTAGCTGGTCTCTTGGTAGGTATCATTGCGTACTTCGGATACAACTTCCTGGTGACTCGAGTGGACGGTGTGGTATACAAGCTAGAGGATAGCGCTATGGACTTCTTGGATTTGTTGCACGAACCTGCTTAATGGGAATCGATTATGAATTTAAGATCCAGAAGTAAGATAAGTGCCGAGGTAAATATGTCTTCCATGACTGACCTCGTATTCTTGCTGCTCATTTTCTTTATCCTAGCTTCCACTTTGGTAACGTCTAGCGCCTTAGACATTATCCTTCCTAATAGTGGTGCGCAAACTGTCAAAAAGAAAAACATCACACTCACGGTGAATGAAGATTTAGAATTTGATGTAAACGGCACTATTGTTAGCTACGATCAAGTTGAACGCACATTGCTGGGTGAGGTGGGGAAATTACCTGCAGATGAACAAGCTGTGGTTGTTCTTCGGGCTGATCAAACAGTACCAACAGGCGAAACTGTACGTTTATTAGATATCGGTTACCGCAATAACATGAAAATGATTATTGCCACTGATCCGAACTAAATATGGCATTCAACGAACATAGAAATAGGAATCGAGCACGATTTTGGACGGTAGCCATACACGTACTGCTCTTGCTATGGTTTGCATTTTACGGTCTGAAGTATCAAGATCCTCCGGCAGAGGACGGTATTGCTATCAACTTTGGATTCAGCGATGATGGCTTTGGTGACAACACCCAATCTGCCCCCATTACACCACCACCACCCGCACCGGAAACACCAGTCGAGGAGACGCCGCCGGTTCAAGAAGAGGTGGTCACTCAAGATGTCGAGGACGCTTCAGTTATCGAGGAGTCAAAAGAAGAACCAAAAAAAGAAACGCCTAAGGAGCCCGTAAAGGAGCAGCCGAAAGAAACTTCCCAGCCGGATCCAGAGCCTGAATCAGACCCACAGCCGACAGAAGAAGAATTAGAGAGCCAAAACGAAACTAACCATTTGAAAAGAATATTGAATACGAATAACAAGGGCAGCGGAAGCGGCGAAGGAGAAACACAAGGCGGTGGCGACCAAGGTGATCCTAATGGAGACCCTCTAAGCCCTAATAGAACAGGAAACGGTGGAATTGGAGGTAATGCTAAATACTGGATGTCTGGAACACCTATCAACCTACCGGAGCCGGAAACGGGCTGTAATTATGAAGGCGTAGTGGTCATTAAAATTGCGGTCACAGAATCTGGAAGTGTTTACGAAGCAGAGCTCGCTCCGAATAATCAAATTCCTGATTTACTACCTAAATCCAACTTTGGTTCCAATACCTGTCTGGTCAATAAATCCAAGGTTGCTGCGCGTAATTCTAAATGGAGTGCAGATCAGGGGAACCCAAGAAGAATAGGATATATCGTTTACCGATTCGAATTGCAGTAATGACCTATACTGAAGCTGTACAGTGGCTCTATGATGCCGTGCCAAATTTTCAGCGCGACGGCGGCAGCAAGAATTATAAAATTGGTTTAGAAGGACCGCAAGAATTGTGGGAATACCTCGAATGCCCTGGGCACTCTATCCCAACTATACACATTGCCGGAACTAACGGTAAAGGGTCCTCTACGCATCTTCTCGCCTCGGGAATGAAGGAAATGGGTTTACGCGTGGGAGTATTCTCTTCCCCGCACCTTTTCGACTTCAGAGAGCGCGCAAAGATTGGTTCTGAAATGATTTCAGAGGAATTTGTCGCCCAATGGATCACCCAATATGTGAATAGCTTTCAAGAGCGTGGTAACAGCTTTTTTGAACTAACGATGATGTTGGCCATGAGTTGGTTTGAGGACCAGCAAGTAGACTGGATCGTTCTAGAAACCGGAATGGGCGGACGATTAGACGCTACCAATATTTGTTCCCCAGAAATTTGCCTGATCACGAATATCGGGCTCGATCATCAGCAATTTTTAGGCGATAATCGGCGAACCATAGCGGGCGAGAAAGCAGGAATTATCAAGCCTGGTGTTCCTGTAGTTGTTGTAGAAAAAGATGCAGAGACCAAGGATGCTTTTATTGATGCATCCAGAGTAAAAGGTGCCCCGCTGTTTTGGGCTACTTCGTACGATTTACCGTCCGATTTAAAGGGAAGCTATCATAAATACAACATCGATGGCGCTGCGACTGTATTGGATTTATTATTCGCCGAAAGTAAAAGCTTATGGAGTCTAGGGTTTACTCGAGTTCGAGAAAATACGGGATTCTTCGGACGTTGGACCCCGATATCTGATTCGCCTCGCGTCGTGGTTGATGCTGGACACAATAGTGCTGCTTTTGCTTTTCTTGTGAAGCAAACGGCGGCGGAGTGCAGCGGCCGCCAGCATTGGGTGATAGGCGCTGCCGCCGACAAAGACTTGAGTGCATTGCTGAACCAATTGCCCAAAGAAGCAAGATACTATTGGACCGCAACATCTAATAACCGAACATTACCTCCGGAAGGATTGTGTGAAATTGGCTCGAAATTTGAACTGAGAGGAGGACATTACAACAACGTGAACAGCGCTTTAGAAGCAGCAAAATTGGCGGCAGATCAAGATGACTTAATTATCGTTGCAGGTTCTAACTTTGTGGTAGCAGATTTACAATTATGAAAAAGACAGCATTCCTATTAGCCTTTATACCATTGATGCTATTGGCACAGACTGAAGAAGTAAAACAGCGGACTGCCCTGTTTCTTCAAGAGCAGAGTGCCAAGTTCAAAATCAAGGAACTCAATGGCTCTGAACCTAATTACGGAGTTTTAAGTGAAACTCAATTCATCCTTCATCAGTACTATCAATTAAAACAGTTAGAGAAAGAGGTAAATGAGCTAGGTAATAGTATACGTCCCAAATACGATTTGAGCACTTTCGTTTACGAGGATGAAGAAGAACTCAAGTATGCTTTGAAATTCTGGTTCAAGGAATTCATCGGGAACAAGCGCATCACTCCTGGACGCGATTACCGTACCGTTGATCATGTTGACCCCGCTATTGTAATCATCGACGGCACAAGCATCAGTATCCTCACTTTGAGCTGCTACGCAACAGATATGGATGAATTCAGAGACTGGCGCAGTGCAATGCTAGGTGTATATGGCTCTCCGAATGCAATGGTCGTTGAGATTGGTTGTAACGGCCCTATTGAATGGACTAAAAACGCACCTGATCCTAAGGACCCAAGCTGGAGGCGTTAATTTATACTATTCTTCCCCTTTATTGGCGAGCTGGCCACAGGCTGCATCGATATCCTGTCCACGAGAATGGCGGATAGTTGTGATTATTCCTTTGTTTTCAAGGATTCGTTTGTACATGTCTACAGCTTCCTCTGGAGCTTGGGTGTACGGTCCGTTATCAATCGTGTTATACTGAATGATATTCACCTTGGTGGGCACTGCCCCACAGAATTTAGCCAAAGCCTTAGCATCCGATTCTTGGTCGTTAATCCCCTTCCAAATGACGTACTCAAACGTGACGTTCTTACCCGTTTTGGCATACCAATACTGAAGGCTTTCGCGCAGATCTGCAAGAGTGGTCGTTTTATGTGCCAGAGGCATCAGTTTTGCTCGCTTTTCTTCAAAAGCGCTATGCAAAGAAATGGCTAGGTTAAATCGCACCTCATCGTCAGCCATCTTCTTGATGAGCTTTGGTACACCAATGGTACTTAATGTAATACGGCGGGGACTAAGACCCAATCCTTTGGGGTCGGTGATTTTATCAATTGCAGAAAGGACATTCTGGTAATTCAACAAGGGTTCTCCCATGCCCATGAACACAATATTGGTCAATGGTCGTCCAAAGTATTCCTTACCCTGTTTGTCAATCACGACAACCTGATCATAAATCTCGTCTGGGGAAAGATTACGCATGCGTTTCAATGCAGCTGTCGCACAGAAAGTACAATCTAAGGAGCAACCCACTTGCGAGCTAACACATGCTGTAATCCGTTTTTCTGTTGGGATTAAAACCGATTCAACCAAGGCCCCATCGTAAAGCTTTACCGCATTTTTGATAGTACCGTCCACACTGCGTTGCATCAAATCAACCTCGAGTAAATTAAAGACAAAGTGATCGTCAAGCAATGCGCGAGTTGACTTACTTAGGTTTGTCATTTCATCGAAGCTCTGCGCACTCTTTTGCCAAAGCCACTGATAGACTTGTTTAGCACGGAAAGCCTTTTCTCCGTTATCTTCAAAAAACTCGATTAATGCTTCCTGAGATAGTCCGCGGATGTCTCGCTTATTATCAGTCATAGTGCAAAGATACGCACAGCAAAAAGGAATTAAGGCATGTCACGCTCCACCAAATACCCCATTTTTCCCATTTGGTAATCTCGTATAGCTTCCATGATTTCCGTCTGATTCGTCATCACAAAAGGACCGTAGCTTTCGACCTTTTCACCAATTGGTGCTGCAGAGATAAAGAAGACCTTGGTACCTTCCTCTAAATGCGCAGTGTAGTCGCCAGGAGCCAAATGATAAAGTATAGCATTTTCCACTCGACCGTAACCTTCAAGTCGCCCTGCCCCACTAAGCAGGTAAAACAATCCGTTTTCACCTTTTTTTACAAAAAACGTAAACGGTGCTGAGGTAGCTACACCGTGGGCACTGGTAACAGGATAAGCACCTTTTAACGGGCCAATAGTTTGGCCGCATCCTAGGTCACCTGAGACTATTTTCAAATCTGGATGTCCTTCGACAGAAGGTAATTCCTCCTTTTGAAAAGGCAAATACAGAGGCTCCATCATTTTCTTGGTACGGGGAAGGTTAACCCATATCTGAATGATTTCCTGGACGCCCCCTCTCTCACAGAGTTCTGCTGGTGGGCGCTCACTATGAATGATTCCCATACCCACATCTGTCCATTGAACGCCGCCTCCGCCAACAACACTATTATTCCCGCGGCTGTCTCTATGGTGGACGCCACCCTCCCACATAAAAGTAACGGGAGAGAAACCACGATGAGGATGTGGACCTATCCCAGCATCCCAGCGGTCCGTGCCCGCAGCGACAGTACTTTTGTGGTGATGGATAAGCAGAAAAGGATCAATCTGATCCACACTTTGCGTCGGAATCGGCTGTTTTACAGGATGTGGACCCATCATGACTTCGTGGGCAGGTAAAGCGCGGAGTACTCGCATTATTACTTGTTTAAACAAAGAACAAGTTATTTCGAAAAGAGTTTATTCAACAATGGTGATTGAAGGTGTTACCACCACGTTGCTCAGATTACCGGCACGATCAACGACATAAATGTCGTAATCTACCTTTTCGGAATTATCACTACCCGTAATGTACACGCTATTGATGGTCCATTCGAGTTCGCCTTGAATGCTTACCTCAGCCCCACCAGGGACGATATTAGAAATTCGGAATTCATGTGCTAGACCCAATCTATTGTCTACGACAAACAGGTTAGGATCGTCAGTGAAGTTTTCACCCAGATCGCCATCTTTATCGTAAAAACTGATGCGCATATAGATACTGTCCTTATATTCTCGTACTATCCCCGAACTAACTTCCTCGAGACTTATTTCCGGAGCATGAGTTCTATTCCTTCCGCACGAAACGGTAAGCACTGCGAAAAAAAATAAAATGGACTTTCTCATCACTTAATGTAAAAGCTACAGTGGTCTTTGTACCACCAAGGCGAATCAAGTTCAGGACTATTCACCGTATTGTCGCCATCTGAATACCTGAGATAGAAATAATTGGTGTCTCCAACAGTGAAGGTATTCGGTGGAAATGCTACCGTCCAATAATCGCCAGAGTAAAACTGAGCATTAAAGGAGGTCGTTGTAGTGTACCCATCGCTGTGACTGAGGAAAAACTTAAAGTTTGAAAAGTGCATAGGGAGTGTAATATCGTCGCTCATGTGAAACAGGAATCGAACCGTATCGCTAGCCTCAACTTCAAAAGGAAACTCCCAGCCCTGACGGGTGTTGTCTATTCTATTTCCGCTCCAATTCACATCGCCAGAAAAAGCCACATACCAATCAAATCGAGGCACTTCATTTGGTGCAATAGCCTCATCGCCTCTCACGTCTTTAGCGCCACCATTTATCCAAGCGACTACCTTATCAATCTCAGCTTGACGAAGAGGCGGTGCATAAAGCGGC
>CAJWZE010000059.1 GCA_913049845.1 uncultured Cryomorphaceae bacterium | reverse complement strand
AAAAACCCTCGCGGACGATAGCCGCGAGGGTTTAGTTGAACTATTTTTCGATGACTACATCACCTTAATCCAAAGCTTACCGTTGTACTGGCCATTAAAGCCTGTATTGCGCGCTTGATTTGCAGCATTGTAGTTGTTGAATTTCAATAAGAATACATAGTACATGTTGTTGTTTGGATCTTGAAAGATGTCTGACCCTACACCCTGAGCACGAAGCTTGCTCTGTAGTTTCACAGCATTGTTTCTTGAGCCAAACACCCCGGCAGTAACATAATACCCTTGTGAACCTGGCTGAACATTTCCAGCATACTGGTTAGGATTGTATCCAGTGATGTTCGAATTCACAGCACCACCACCTTGCGGCGTCTGTGGATACATGTTTCCTCCGGCATCAGTATTAGGATCAAAGCCTCCATTGCCTGTGCCGTCACCTGTATTAATTCCACCTTGAGCAGCAGAATTAGCAGTAGCTTCATTGGCAGCAGCTGCAACAGCATCGCTTAGCTCGCCTTTCATTGCTTCTTTCTCTGCATCAAATAGAGACTTGTTTTGTTCCGTTATCTCATCCTTGAACTCGTCCAAACGATCATTAAATAAATCTTCTAGATCACCTGATTGACGGCGCTGACGGTCTTTCAACTTCTTGATTTCGTTTTCAAGACGCTTGTCTTTCTTGCTTTCACCAAAGGTATAGCGCAACATAAACTCGTGCGAGTTACCCAAAGCGAAACCATAGGTGTTTAATGAAAAGTCGTACGCGTAACCTAAGCTAATGTTTTCCGTGACATGCACACCAGCGTTACCCGTAACCGCATAAGAAGAACGGTAAGCTGCACCCACGTAGAAGTACTCTTTGTGGTTGAACATCAAACCAGCATCAACCTGGGGAATAGTTACCTCATTGGCGCGTACCGTTACAAATGGGCTTAAGGTCATCAAGCCCTTCTGAAGTTGCACATCGTAAGCCGTATTCACCACATAATGACGCATGTAGTGGTACTGGTAAGGACTATTGAAGTTATCACCGAAATCAACCTTTGGGGCTAAAATATTTGGAACTGCTGCACCGATATTAAAGTCTCCAAATTGTAAGTTGAAACCGAAGTTCAAATCAAATTTTGAACTGTTCAGTTGGCTGTACAATACTGGGTCCAATTCATCCGGTACACGAATACCAGCTACGTTTATGTTATTGTTCACGTATCCAGCACCCAAGCCCAAACTCAAACTATTCTTATCTGTGAACTTTACGTGCCATGCGTAAGAACCGTAAAAACCTGTTCTACTCACAATATCTGTATTATCACTAAAAGCATATCCACTATAACCAAATTTCAAATCATTTTGGTTGCCGTTGAACGCCATAAATTGGGTCTCAGGAGCGCCCTGAATATTAGTCCATTGACGGCGATTAAGAATAGAAATCTCTGTTTTTCCTTCAATCCCACTAAATGCAGGATTGAACAGGTAAGCAGTATTCAAATAACTTGAAATCAGTGGTAATTGCTGTGCACTGGCAGTTAGACTTCCAACCGACAATACGAGTATTAATAGTTGCTTTCTCATGGTTAGAAGTTGTTAAGAATGGTTACTGCGGCCTTGACCCTTATGTTATTATCAAAGGTTAAGACATAATAATAAGTACCGTCTTCCAATTTGGCACCGCCATCCGTGGTGCCACCCCAAGCATTGTTATAAACTTCTTGGTTGTATACTGGTGTTCCCCAACGTGTGTAGACAGTAAACTCGCAAGCATCGCCGTTGGTAACGCCAGCAAGATCAAGGATATCATTATTTCCATCACCATTGGGTGTTATGACATTTTGGAGATTCCCGTAGATGTCGGCGATTATTATATTGGTGTCTTGCTCACTAACATAAACCTGGACGCTGGCCGTATCCGTACACCCGTTTATGTCCTCTACCTGAACGTAGTAAGTGATTGTATCCACGGATGGGATGGCCAACGTGCTTGAGCCAAGATGGTTGCTGTAGTAAGAAGGTGCATCGGCGAACCAATAGTAACTTGTTCCACCCGTCGAACTCAATGTTGTGCTCTCTCCTGGGCTGATAACCTGAGGGGATGCCGAAGCAGTGGCGACTAGCGTGTAATTATAAATATCGAGGGTATCCACTGTTTTGCACTGATTCACACCATAGGCCTCAATCACATATTGTCCAGGAATACTCAGGAAATTCTGCTTGCCAACAAATACACCACCGTTCCAAGCAAAATTCAATGCGTTACTTTGGAGAGAAACCAAAACACTATCGAACGCACAAACACCTAAAGAGTCCCCCGGCAGGATAGAAATATTTGGAAACGGTACAAAGCTGACCGTTGTTTCATTCGAGATGTAATCACAACTTTCGTTCGTTAATATTAAGCGGTAATCAGCTGTATCTGCTATAATAGCTGTATCTACGGTCAACCAAGGTAATGTATCGTTGGCCAAATTTAGCCAGTTTGCACTACCTGACGGGTAGGCTACTTGCCATTGGTATTCCCAAGAATCATATAGGACGGTATCGGTCGCCGTTAGCAGCGTTGAATCAGTAAGACACAAAGTAGTTGTTGGTGAAGTTTGACCCGGCCATGCTTGATTTATCACTGCTGTAGAGGGAACAGTATCCACGGTTACCCAAAAGGCGTTCGAAGTGTCCACACAACCTCCAGGAACAGAGGTCACCTCCAAATACCACTGGCTTGTGGTATCCACATCAACTGCTGCAGCCGTATCCCCAGTGTAGTACCAGACTGTATCACCAAAATTATCCACGCTATCTGCCTTCAACCAGTTAAACTCATAACCCAAAATACCCGGTGAAGGGAAGGAAAAGTATTCTAATGTTGCCACAGTGCCTTCACACATGCGAATTGAATCCAATCCGATGTAGTTGATTCCCGCACCACCGTTAGCGAATAAATCAGTACCTGGTTGATATGAATTCACAATAGTATCTACCGAAGTTGCATCACAAAGGTTTGAACTAACCTCAATGCCGTAGGTGCCTGAGGCCGTAACGAAAAGTGTATCGTTCGTTTCACCAGCAATGGCAGCACCGCCACTCAACCATTGGTAGGTGTAGCTTTGGCCTGTTGGCGCTTGATTTGCAACCAAGAGTGCAGTATCGCCTTCACAGAAAGTGATTTCACCGTCTTTATCAAACCAGTTGTAAGCAGTAATACCTGTCGTCGGATTTGCACCAATAATGACGTTAGAAATGGTATCAGAAATCACGACAGGATTTGAACTGACCATTCTAAATGCATAAACACCTTGAGGGGTGTTATCTGGAATTAAGACATCTATCGCATTTCCAGTACTCACTCCGTAAGCAAGTAATGGTGATATCGATACAAATGTACCGTTAAAGCTTCCTGTATTATCACTCATTTCGACGGAGAAGGTATTGCCTACGTTGAACGGAGAGGTAATATCAAAAGCCATAATAAGCGAATCTCCTTGACACGCTTGAAGACTTATGGTTGGAGTGGTCGTGCTTTGACTAAAAGCGGATAGGCCTCCCAACAAAAAAGTCAATGAGAGTAAAAACTTTCTCATGAATAATTGTTTTGGGTTTTGAGTTATTGCAATGCTTGCTAAACACAGCTAATTTCGTACTTGTTTAACAATAACCGTGCTACATTTGTGGATTAATAGACCTTTTCTATCAACAAATAGCCATTATGAAGCCCCGACTCAGGAAAAAACTTACAAAAGACTTGGAAAAATTCAACATTATTAACGGTGTCGAATTACAACAAAAACTAGTTCAGTGGTTGGATAAAGAGGTTGCCTACTACAACTGGACTGGTTTTTACTTCATGAATAACGAAAAGCAACAACTCGAAATCGGACCCTACGTTGGCGCGCATACTGATCACACAGTAATCCCTTATGGAAGAGGGATCTGTGGTCAAGTTGCTGTTTATGGCAAAATATTTGAAGTGCCTGACGTTTGTGCCCAAGACAACTACTTGAGTTGCAGTCTAGCAACGAAAAGTGAAATTGTAGTACCAATCTACCAAGGCCAGAAACTTGTAGGTCAAATAGACATTGATTCTCACGAACTAGACCCGTTTACGCAAGAGGACCACGACCTTTTAGAGGCTGTGGCAAATTTTGTCGCGAAAAGACTTTAAGCCTGCATTCTTATCGCTTCAACAGGATTTAATCTAGAAGCCATCCATGCTGGTATAAATCCAGAGAACAGTCCAATAATCCCACTAAGTCCAAGTCCTACAATAATATTTTTTAAGCTTAACAAAATGTCAAAGTCAAAGACATTAGCTGCCGCTAGAGCTCCAAAATAGACCAGAAACAGCCCCGTAGTTCCACCTATCAGACATAGCACAATACTTTCGGTCAAAAACTGAAGTAAAACGACGAAATTCTTTGCACCCAAAGCCTTTTGAATGCCTATTTCATTGGTACGCTCACGTACACTAACAAACATAATATTGGCAATCCCAAAACCACCAACCAAGATGGAAAATCCGCCAATCACAGTACCCACCAGTCCTAAAACACTGAATAATCCATCGAGACGATTTGAAATCAATGAGGGGTCATTTAGTGCAAAATTATCATCGGACCCTGGACGAAGACGGCGAATAGAACGCATCAAACCAGTTAACTCGTCTTTTAATTGTGCAAGGGATATGCCTGCTTTTGCGCTGACCATAATAAAATTGCCATCGTTTTTATCCGTATTGACAATCGTTCGAACGAACTTAAAAGGCACCAAGACCATTTTATCGTAACTCTGTCCAACCAGGCTCTCTCCTACCTTTTCAAAAACACCAATGACTGTTAGTTTCTGCCCGCGAATGGAAATTTGTTCACCAACAGCGCTTTCGCCCCCAGGAAACAGACCCTCCTCAATATTGGCTCCGATAATACAAAACGACTTACCGCCATACATTTCATTTTCCGTAAAATAACGCCCCTGCTTAAGATCAAAGTCCCAGATTTGGTTGTATTCATAGGTAATCCCAAGCACCTCTAGACCGCCGGCATCCAATCCGTTTCGTTTAGCTATTGCGCCACCAAGTGAAGTTCCAAAGGCAATATTCTCCGCGTATTGAGAACGCTTTTTGAGCTGGTCACTCTCCTTGCTTAAGGGCACTGGTCTGTTGAGGTATTTCCACCAGGCGTATTCACCGCCGCCTCCCCACGGCCATTTCTGAACGTAAACCACGTTATCACCTAGTTGACTCACGCTATCTCGAATGTTCTTCTCAAGTGAGTCAACTATGGAATAAACTAAAATGATGGCAAATATTCCGATGGTGATTCCCAATAGGGAAAGAACAGTTCTTAATTTGTTTACTGTCAGTGAAATAACAGCGAAAATCAAGCTTTCTTTTATTAGGCGAATGAAAACAATCACGAGGTATTGGGTTTCTCTCAAAATTAGAGAGAAAAGAGCACAATAAGGCACCAATTATGCTACTTTTGAACTTTGTTATAATTCATTCAACAATCTTGAACGATATGCGCATAAAAAACGCTCTTATTTCGGTTTTTCACAAGGACGGTCTTGGACCTATTGTTGACGCACTAAACGACGGTGTAACAACAATTTATTCAACAGGTGGAACTCAAACCTTCATTGAAGGTCGTGGTATCCATGTGGAGCGTGTTGAAGATTTAACATCGTACCCATCCATTTTAGGAGGACGCGTGAAGACCTTGCACCCAAAAATTTTTGGTGGCATCCTCGCGCGAAGGGATAATGAAGAAGATCAAGGACAAATGAACGAATTCGAAATTCCATATTTCGATCTAGTTATCGTAGATCTTTATCCATTTGAAGCAACAGTGGCTTCTGGCGCACCGGAACAAGATGTTATTGAAAAAATTGATATTGGTGGCATCTCATTAATACGTGCTGCTGCAAAAAACTTTAAAGACTGCTGGATCATATCAAATATGGAACAGTATGAAGATGCACTTTCAGTATTGAATAGTGAGGAAGGTGCTACCCTCGAAGTTAGAAAACGATATGCGCTTGAGGCCTTTGATGAAAGCAGCAACTACGACACTGCCATTTACAGATACTTCGCAGGCGATAGTCTTGATCTAAAAATGAGCGGACGACAAAAACAAGGCTTACGCTACGGCGAAAACCCACACCAAGAGGCAGCCTACTTTGGCAATCTGAAGGATGCATTCGAGCAAATCCACGGAAAAGCGTTGAGTTATAACAACCTATTAGATATCGATGCAACAGTGAATTTAATCCGAGAATTTGACGATACGACCATTGCTATCATCAAGCACAATAATGCTTGTGGTTTGGCAACTAGAGCTTCTCTTTCGGAGGCATGGGATGCTGCTTTAGCCGGTGATCCTGTAAGTGCTTTTGGTGGGGTAATTGCTGCAAACAGAGTAGTAGATAAGGCGACTGCCGAGAATATGAATACATTATTCTTCGAAGTCCTCATGGCACCAGGTTATGATGCTGATGCTCTCGAAATATTGAAAAGCAAAAAGAATCGTATTCTTCTCATCTTAAAGGATTACGAAGTACCTTCTTACAATGTTCGTACTGTCCTCAATGGAACTTTAGTACAAGAAAGAGATAAAAAATTCGAGGGTCCTGCAGATATGGAGACTGTAACGAAAGTAGCACCCACGGCGCAGCAGCTTGAAGATTTAGAATTCGCATCCAAAATTTGTAAACACACAAAGTCAAATACTATCGTTTTAGCCAAGGGTGGCCAATTATTAGGATCAGGTACAGGACAGACTTCAAGAGTAGACGCTTTGAACCAAGCTGTAAAAAAAGCAAATCGTTTTGGTTTTGACCTCAACGGAGCCGCGATGGCTTCCGATGCATTCTTCCCTTTCCCGGACTGTGTCGAGATCGCCGATAAAGCCGGAATCACCTGCGTTATTCAACCTGGGGGCTCCATCCGTGACAAGGAAAGCATTGCTTATTGCGACGAGAACGGATTAGCAATGGTTACTACGGGAGTCCGTCACTTCAAACACTAATTTTTATTACCTTCAAGCCATGGGTTGGTTTAGTTTCATGACAGAGGATATAGCGATTGACTTGGGTACAGCCAATACGCTTATCACATATCAAGACAAGGTGGTAGTAGACTCACCATCTATTGTCGCACAAGACAGAAGAACAGGGCAAATTATTGCTGTAGGAAAGGAAGCGCGTCAAATGCACGGCAAGACGCACGAAAACATCAAAACAATACGTCCTTTGAAGGATGGAGTAATTGCTGATTTCGAAGCTTCTGAATACATGATTCGTGAGCTCATTAAGAGCATACCTGCCTTCAAAAAAAGACTTTTTCCTCCAAGCCTTCGCATGGTGGTTTGTATTCCATCAGGAATTACAGAAGTTGAAAAGCGCGCTGTTCGCGACTCTGCCGAACACGCCAATGCGAAAGAAGTATACCTCATCCACGAACCTATGGCTGCGGCTGTTGGTATCGGAGTAAACATTCTCGAACCTAAGGGGAACATGATCATCGATATCGGTGGAGGTACGACAGAGATTGCCGTGCTCGCTATGGGTGGTATCGTATGTGATAAATCCATTAAAGTCGCTGGGGATGTATTTACGAATGACATAGCGAATTACATGAGAACACAACATAACCTTTACGTTGGTGAGCGCACTGCAGAAAACATCAAGATTTCTGTTGGAGCGGCCTTAGAAGACCTTGATGAAGCGCCTGAACCATTCCAAGTCCAAGGTCGTGATCTTCTCACAGGTAAGCCAAAACAAGTAAGTGTTACTCACGGTGAAGTAAGCAGAGCACTAGAGAAGAGCGTGACTCGCATTGAAGACGCTATAATGGAAGCCTTGAGCAACACACCTCCTGAACTTGCTGCAGACATCTTCAACAGCGGTATATACCTTGCCGGAGGGGGTTCAATGCTTCGTGGATTGGACAAGCGTATTTCGATAAAAACCGACCTTCCAGTATACGTTGCTGAAGACCCACTGCGTGCAGTTGTGCGAGGAACCGGTGTTGTTCTCAAGAACATCGATCACTTTAAGACGGTCTTAGAAAACTAAAAAGCCCACCATGCAGCAACTGATACTCTTCTTATCGAGGTATCGCAATAATCTGTTGCTCATAGCCCTTTTGCTATTGGCGGTTATACGTCATTCATTTAAGAATCCTGTTTCAGAACACTGGGTGAATACAGTAGGAACTGGACTTGCCGCTACATTTACCGATGCTACCAATGGTTGGAAAACCTACTGGTCCCTTGAAAAAGTAAATGATGAATTAGCCCGCGAAAACGCCATTTTAAAGGCCGCAATGAAGTCCAATATTGCCCCAGAGTTTGCTGCCTCAGCTCAGTACAATTATATCCCTGCAAAGGTCATCGACCACAGCTACAAAAAAGTAAACAACTACATTATCATAAATGCAGGCAACAGACTAGGTGTTCAGCCTGGAATGGGTGTGGTGAGTGCCGAAGGTTGGGTGGGCACCGTGAGCGAAAGTACAAGAAACTACGCTTACGTTTTACCGTTCACCCATAGCAAAGGAGATATTGGTGCTCGTATAGAAGGTAAAGGATTGGGACAATTGAGTTGGTCCGGACCTGCCCAAATAGCCATTCTAACAGACGTAGAAAGAGAATTCCAACCACAGCCTGGGGATAGCGTATATTCTTACACGAGAACTGAGATTGCTCCTCCAGTATTAATGGGTATCGTTCAAAGTGCTCAGCAGAGTGATGAAGATCTAAGTTGGAGCGCCATTGTGAATCTCACCACAGACTTTATGAATATGGATTGGATATACATATGTCAATTCAAAGGGAAACAAGAATTGGATTCTTTAAAACTTGAAATGGAATGACTGTAGGTCGCATACTTGGCGTTGCCGTTCTTACCATTACCGTCCAATGGTTGCTTATCCAAGATTTGCCATTAACGGGTTACGGCAACCCCTATATTTACCTGTGGGCGTTCTTCGTTATTCCATTCAACACCCCAAGAATGACTTCCTATGTACTCGCTTTTATTATAGGGTCAACACTTGATAGCCTCGAGCAAAGCGGCGGAGCACACACTATTGCTGCGTTAGTGACCATCGCAGCAAAGCCAGCTATTGAAAATTTCCTCTACGGCTTTAGAGAGGAAAACTCAAACCATACTTTAAGTGGACTCCCCTTGGCAAATTTCTTACCCCTTACCTTCCTGTTGGTGCTTCTTCACCATTCGTTATTATTTACTGTAGAAAACAGTGGCTTTTCTGAATTTTCAGCACTTGGACTTCGTATCTTGATGTCAACCCTCAGTACTGTGGGGTTACTTACGATCTCTCATTCTCTTTTGTCAAAACGCTATGCAGCATAAAGCAGCATTCTATTCGG
>CAJWZE010000058.1 GCA_913049845.1 uncultured Cryomorphaceae bacterium | reverse complement strand
AACAAAAATTTTATGGCCACAGCTATGAAGTTTGCACAAGCCAGGCTTTCTCCACCTACCTATGCACAAATTGCCAGTGAAGCTGCATTAAAAACGCCCCAGAGCTATTTTGACGAGGTAAATGCTGAATATGTTAAGCGTCGTAATTTGCTGGTTGAGGGTCTTAACAGCATCGACGGTGTATTCTGTCCAAAGCCTAAAGGTGCATTTTATGCCGTAGCTTCTTTCCCTGTGGAGAGCGCTGAGCACTTTGCTCAATGGTTATTGAGTGAATTCAATCACGAAGGCAAAACTTTAATGATGGCTCCAGCAGCAGGCTTTTACGCTAAACCAGAATTAGGAGCCAATCAAGCACGATTGGCCTATGTTTTAAATATAGAGGCTTTAAAAGATTGTATTATTATCTTAAAAGCAGCGTTAGAAGTTTACCCTCTCACGACTAGATAATATCCCGTGATTGTTCAGATTAACCAAAGCCTATCAAAACTCAACACTTTTGGCATTGACCAAAAAGCGAGTCGACTTATTTGGGCGCATAGTACAGATGAAATCGCAAACTATGTAAAGCACCATGGGGCACCTACCTTGGTTCTTGGCGGTGGTTCAAATATACTCTTAACACAAGATGTAGAAGGGGATGTTCTAAAGGTTGATATTCACGGACGCCGTGTTGTTTACGAAGACGATGATAAAGTACACATACGCTTTGGAGCCGGTGAAAACTGGCATGAGGTGGTACTGTGGACGTTAATGCAGGGTCTCGGAGGGATTGAAAACCTTAGCTTAATTCCCGGCAATTGTGGAACGGCCCCAGTTCAAAACATTGGAGCCTATGGTGTCGAACTCAAAGACGTCTTCGTGAATTGCGAAGGTGTTATGATTGAGGACGGTTCCTCCTTCAAGCTCAACAAAGACGAGACAAAGTTTGGCTATCGAAATAGCATTTTTAAAAATGACTGGAAAGGAAAAGCTATTATCACGAGAGTCACCCTAGAATTGACCAAAAAAGACCATCGTATTCAAACGGACTACGGAGCCATTGCTTCGGAACTCGAAAAGATTGGAATAACCGAGCCTACACCAAAGCAAATTAGCGATGTTGTGGTCGCTATACGTCAAAGCAAACTGCCGGATCCAAACGAAATAGGAAACAGCGGTTCTTTCTTCAAAAATCCAGTGGTTCTTGAAGAAAAAGCAGAACAGCTAAAGGAGCGTCATCCAAATATGCCGTCATACCCTGCTGAGGGCGGAACGAAGCTCGCAGCCGGATGGATTATCGACCAATGCGGCTGGAAGGGCTATCGAAATAACGATGCGGGTGTGCATAAGAATCAGGCTTTGGTCTTGGTCAACTATGGTAAGGCCAGCGGTAAGGAAATTCACACTCTCGCAAAATCTATTATGGAGGATGTCTTCAACCGATTCGGTATTCAGCTAGAACCCGAAGTAAATTTGATATAATGCCTTCTGTTGCTTTCCATACCCTTGGCTGTAAGCTAAACTTTGCTGAAACATCAACAATTGCGAAAGATTTCAGAAATAATGGCTTTGAAGAAGTAGGATTTAAGCAGGCTGCAGATGTTTACGTGATTAATACCTGCTCAGTTACGGAGAACGCTGATCGGGAATGTCGAAACATCGTTGGACGCGCTTTACGCGCTAATCCTGATGGATTTGTAGTTATTGTTGGATGTTACGCCCAGCTCAAGCCCAAACAAATCATGCAAATGCCTGGGGTTGATTTGGTACTTGGTGCAACTGAAAAGTTTAATGTTACCCTATTCTTGGGAGCTCTGGAGAAAAAAGAAGGACCTGCACAATTGCACGGCTGTGAAATCGGTGAGGCAAATACTTTTGTTAGCTCCTACAGTGCCGGCGATCGAACCAGGGCATTTTTGAAAGTCCAAGACGGTTGTGATTACAAGTGTACCTACTGTACCATCCCTTTAGCGCGTGGAATATCACGAAGTGATACCTTAGAAAACGTTATTGCAAGAGCCCAAGAGATTGCAGAAAAAGGCATTCCAGAAATTGTACTCACAGGAGTGAATGTTGGCGATTATGGTAAAGGCGAGTTTGGAAACAAACGTCACGAAAACACCTTCATGGAACTCGTGGAAGCTTTAGATGAGCGTGTTGATGTAGAGCGCATACGTATTTCGAGTATTGAGCCTAATTTACTTCGAAACGAGATTATCGAATTTACCCATCGAAGCAAAAAGTTTGTACCTCACTTTCACATCCCGCTACAAAGCGGTAGTGACAAACTCTTGAAAAAGATGAAGCGTCGTTACATGAGTGGTCTTTATAAGCAGCGCGTAGAAACAATAAAAGCTGCTAATCAGGACACTTGCATCGGTGTAGATGTGATCGTTGGCTTTCCAGGAGAAACAGAGGAATTATTTTTAGAGACTTACAACTTCTTGAACGAGCTCGACATAAGCTATCTTCATGTGTTTACGTATTCCGAACGAGCTAATACATCAGCTGCTACTATGGGAGGAGTTGTACCAATTACAGAACGCAAAAAGCGCAATAAGATGCTACGCATTCTCAGTGAAAAAAAGAAAAGATCGTTTTACGAGGGCCAATTTGGGAAAAGACGCCCAATTCTTTTTGAGGGAGAAAATAGAGAAGGGTATATGTACGGTTATTCAGACAATTACGTTCGAGTTCGTACATTTTGGAACCCGGAATTAGCAAATAAAACCAAAACTTTTTGTCTTTCAGGTATTTGCGACGAAGGATTTGTTACCTTAGAGGTAGAAAGCCGCACCGCCAATGCCACTTATTTTTCTAGAATATAAACCGCTCTGTAGCGAACGGGAGTTCTCCAACTTCTGGCAATTTGTCTCTGAAGGACAGGTGAATGACGGTATGGTAACCGAAGCAAGGCTTTTCAAAATTCGAGAAGGATTGTTCATCGGTATGGTTGGATTTGAACCTGAAAATCGGTCAGCAGTGATGGAAATTTATGGCGACACAAATACCGACGGTAGCAATCTTAAATCGCTTTGTAAAACCATTCGACTAAAACATACGGCGAAAGAATTACTATGATAGACCTCAGCGTCCTCACTGAAAAAGCTTCCTTAGTTGCTAAAGAAGCCGGTACATATCTAAGAGAAGAACAACGAACCTTCGACAAATCTTTGGTCGAACTAAAGAGCATGAATGCTTTGGTTAGCGATGTTGATCGATCCACCGAAGAACTAATCGTCCAAAATCTGAAAGAAATTTTTCCTGAAGCTGGTTTTTTTACTGAAGAGGAAACTACAAAAAAACAAACAGATTCAGAGTACACTTGGGTGATTGATCCGCTAGACGGAACGACCAACTTTGTTCACGGTCTGCCCATCTACAGTGTGAGTATAGCACTTCTTAAAGGGGATTGGCCTGTTATAGGAGTTGTGTATGAGGTCGGGATGGACGAATGTTTTACGGCCTTTGAGGGCGGTGGTGCTTTCCTAAACGGAGAACGTTTTTTCACGTCAACAAGTGAACGACTCGAAGACACGTTATTAGCCACAGGGTTTCCATTCTATAATTTTTCAAAGGTGCAAGGCTTCCAAGACACCTTAGCACATATGTACCAACACACCAGGGGTGTGAGACGCATTGGAACTGCTGCGGTAGACCTCGCCTACACGGCCTGTGGCCGTTTTGACGGTTATTTCGAATATGGATTAAGCCCTTGGGACGTCGCTGCAGGTGTGGTCTTAGTTCGTGAAGCAGGTGGTTTAGTAACCAATTTTTCCAATAAAAATGTTCCCGTAGCTTCAGAAAGCATTATTGCTGCGAACAAATACATCCACCAGTTTGTATATATTATAATTAAGCAAAACATGGGTTAATGTCAGATTGTAGGGTTTGGGTACTTCCGGGTATGGGTGCAGATTCAAGGATTTTCAAAGCGTTTAGATTTCCTTGGGATGCTACCTATTTGGAGTGGATTGAACCTAAACAAAATGAATCGCTCTCAGCCTACGCTGACCGGCTATTAGATAGATATCCTATTAAAGAAAATGACTTGCTTTTCGGCTACAGCTTTGGGGGAATTGTTGCACAAGATTGGGCATCAAGGCACGAAGTTCAACGTGTCGTACTACTGAGTTCATTGCACCACGAAGCGAAGCTAAGACCATTGTATAGAAACTTAGCATCCACTGGCATACTAAATTGGGCTCCAGAGGGAAGTATAATAAGAATGATTAAATTAATCGCCCGTCTTAACAGCCAACCTTCAAGAACTTTAGACCTGATGTTGGAAACGATGGAACAGTTTGATTGCCAGTATTACCGTTGGGTCATTAAATCAGTTCTAAAATGGAAGCGTCCTACCCCTTTGGCGCCAGTTGACACCATAATTGGTGAATTGGATCCTGTCTTTACAATACAAAAACCGTCTACGGATAGATTTTGGATACTTGAAGGCGCCACACATCTGAGCTTTTCATCGCACAGCACACAAATTTCAAATTTGCTGAAAGAAAAGGTGGACCCAGTACTCGTTTAGTGCTTATCCTCTTATTTTTGGGAATATGAAATTTGTTCCTACACCCATCCCCGATCTCTTCTTAATTGAACCGCGCATCTTTGGCGACCATAGAGGCTATTTCTTTGAGTCATACAACAAGGATGACTTTGAACGTGCTGGTATTTCAGTAAACTTCGTACAGGACAATGAAAGTTTTTCCGGTGAAGGTGTAGTACGCGGCCTACATTTTCAGGCACCCCCTAAAGCACAAGGCAAGTTGATACGCGTGCAGAAAGGACGCGTATTGGACGTAGCCGTGGATATTAGAAAGGGGTCTCCAACGTATGGCGAGCATTTCAGTATTGAATTAAGCGGTGAAAACAAAAAAATGATGTGGATACCGCCGGGTTTTGCACATGGATTCGCTACCCTTGAGGATGATACAGTCTTTTTGTATAAATGTACCGACACCTATAGCCCAGAACA
Source organism: uncultured Cryomorphaceae bacterium (assembly GCA_913049845.1). Lineage (GTDB taxonomy): Bacteria > Bacteroidota > Bacteroidia > Flavobacteriales > Schleiferiaceae > UBA10364. Next base: position 4,890 of record CAJWZE010000058.1, on the reverse strand, counting down.
TCAGGGGAGCCTACTGTGGAACGATCCGGCACTAAGTATTGATTGGGGTGTTGAAAATCCAAAATTAAGTGCTAAAGATCAGGTAAGCCCGATACTTAAAGCATTCTACTCCCCTTTTACCTATGAAAAATAATATTCTAAATGCCATCATTGGTGCCAGTGTAGTCTTAGTAGCCGTAATCATTGTCTCTTCATCGATAGATGATGTTCATCCTGCAGAGGCTCGTCCAAGCACAGTCAAACCTTTTAAACTGCCCAAGGAAATGAGTATTGCCGGGGAAGATATGCCATTGGATCGCCTTGATGTTCAAGAAAGTCTCGATCGTGAAATCTTGGTAAATTCGTACTGGCAAAGCAATAATTTACTTATGCTCAAGCGTAGTGATAAATGGTTCCCCGTAATAGCGCCCATCTTTGCTTCTGAAGGCATCCCTGAAGATTTTAAATACCTAGCTCTCATAGAAAGTGGATTACAAAACATCATTAGCCCTGCAGGGGCTGCAGGTCCTTGGCAGATTATGAAGGCTACTGGTCTTGAGGCAGGGCTTATCATCAACAGTGAAGTAGATGAACGTTACCAAATGGAGAAGGCAACGAGAGCGGCTTGTGCCTATTTAAAGGAGGCTTACGAGCTGTTTGGGAATTGGACTTTGGCAGCGGCATCATACAATATGGGTATGGCAGGTACTGGGCGTCGATTACAAGAACAAAAAGTTAACAGCTACTACGATTTACGGTTGAACAGCGAAACGGCCCGTTACGTCTTTAGGTGGGCTGCCGTAAAGCACATCCATGAAAATTTGGACGAATACGGTTACGTTTATCACCAGACCGAGGGTTATAAACTACCGGCTTTTGATACGATTCAAGTTCAGAGTGCTGTTGTAAGTTGGGTAGATTGGGCTCAAGAACATGGTATGACTTACAAGGAGCTACGGTTATATAATCCTTGGATTCGTTCGTCAAAACTGACCAATAGCTCAAACAATACCTACGCTATTCTCGTTGCCAAATAAGCATGAGCGAACAAATTGAAGTTTACGGTGCCAAAGCGCACAATCTGAGAAATTTGGATGTTAAAATCCCTCGCAACGCCCTGGTAGTAATCACCGGGCTAAGCGGATCGGGTAAGAGCTCACTAGCATTTAACACCATTTACGCAGAAGGACAGCGCAGATATATGGAAACATTCTCTTCCTATGCGCGCCAATTCCTCGGCACAATGGAGCGTCCGGAGGTGGATAAGATTGAAGGATTGTCGCCAGTAATTTCTATTGAGCAGAAGACCACTTCAAGAAATCCCCGCTCCACCGTGGGCACAGTGACGGAACTTAGCGATTTCCTTCGCCTACTCTTTGCGCGTGCATCTACGGCCTTCAGCTACAAAACGGGGGAAAAAATGATTAGCTACAGCGATTCTCAGATTATTGAGCTTATCGGTGAGCATTTCATGGGCAAGAGAATTGCGGTCTTAGCGCCTGTTGTGCGGTCAAGAAAGGGACACTACCGTGAGCTGTTCGAGCAAATTGTTCGTATGGGGTTTGTTCGCGCTCGCGTTGACGGCACCATTGTAGAGGTAAGCAGTGGATTTAGACTAGACCGTTACAAGACCCACGATATTGAGATTGTCGTTGATCGTATACGTGTTACTGCTACCGCCGAGAATAGGATTGCACAGAGTGTTGAAACGGCAATGGCTCATGGAAAGGGCACTATAGCGGTTATCGATTTGGACAACCAAGAATTGGCCTATTTCTCGCGTCAACTTATGTGTCCAACAACGGGTATTGCGTATCAAGAACCGGAACCAAACACCTTTTCATTCAACAGCCCGAAGGGAGCATGTGTAAAATGCGACGGTATAGGGACGGTGAAGGAGGTAAACCTAGACAAGGTTATTCCTGATCCAAAAACTACAGTTCGAAAAGGTGGATTTGCACCGGTTGGAGACTACAAGAAGAATTGGATTTTTAACCAATTAGAAATTATAGGGATTAAACATGGGTTCGATCTGGATACAGCCATTGAAGACATTCCGAAGGAAGCCCTCGATATTATACTCTACGGGACCAATGAGGTAATGACTATTGACCATAAATCCATTGGCGTCACGAAAGAGTATAAGGTCAACTTTGAAGGGATAATCAACTTTATTGGTTCACAATCTAGGGAAGCAAAAAGCCGCGCCATACATCGCTGGGCGGACGGCTTCATGGAAAACGTTGAATGTTCTAGCTGTAAAGGTGCCCGACTAAAGCGCGAGAGTCTGCACTTTAAGATTGCCGAACAAGGTATTAGCGATGTTAGTTCTATGAGCCTTGTAGATTTTTCAGATTGGGTAAATAGCCTTGAAACGAAACTGAGTCAAAAGGAATGGATCATCGCTGAGGAAATTGTCAAAGAACTCAAGGCTAGGACGGCATTCTTGCTCGATGTTGGGTTGGGCTATCTAAATTTGAACAGAAGTGCGCGCAGCCTCAGCGGCGGTGAAGCACAGAGGATTCGACTAGCCACCCAGATTGGTTCGCAGCTAGTTAATGTGCTCTATATCCTCGACGAGCCTTCGATTGGTTTGCATCAGCGGGATAATGCCAGACTCATAAAAAGTCTAAAACAGCTCAGAGATATTGGCAACAGCGTGCTTGTCGTGGAGCACGATAAGGATATGATTGAAACTGCAGATTTCATTTTGGATATTGGTCCAAAGGCGGGTATTCACGGCGGAAACATTGTGGCTCAAGGAGGCATCGAGGACATTCGAGAGGCCAGGAGTATAACAGCAGATTACCTCAAGGGCATCCGTGAAGTACCTGTTCCAACGCAACGCCGTACACCCAGAGGGTTTATTCAGCTTAAAGGAGCAACAGGTAACAATCTTCAGAATGTAAGTGCCAAAATTCCTTTGGGTATTCTGACGTGTATAACAGGAGTTAGCGGAAGTGGAAAGAGTACACTTATTAACGGAACCCTCTACCCTATTTTGAATCATTTGATCTTCCGTGCAGTTGCTAAACCTCAGCCCTACAAGAGCGTCGAAGGTGCTGAACAGATTGATAAAATTATCGATATCGATCAAAGCCCTATCGGTCGTACGCCGCGTTCAAATCCTGCCACATATACTGGTGTATGGTCGGAGATAAGACAGCTTTTTGCCAATCTTCCAGAAAGTAAGATTCGTGGCTACAAGCCCGGACGTTTCTCTTTCAATGTCAAAGGAGGGCGCTGTGAAACCTGTGAAGGCGGTGGTTTACGAGTGATCGAAATGAACTTCTTACCGGATGTGTATGTACATTGTGAAACCTGCCAAGGAAAGCGCTTTAACCGAGAGACTCTGGAGGTTCGCTACAAGAGTAAAAGCATTAGTGACGTGCTCGACATGAGCATCGAGGATGCGTTAGAATTCTTTGAACACATCCCGAAAATCAAATTAAAACTTAGCACGCTAGTGAATGTTGGTCTTGGATATATATGTCTAGGACAGCCTTCGACTACCTTGAGCGGTGGCGAAGCCCAGCGCGTAAAATTGGCTACAGAACTCAGTAAAAAGGATACGGGCAATACCATGTATATTTTGGATGAACCTACTACCGGTCTGCATTTTGAGGACGTACGTGTATTGATGGAAGTTATCCAAAAGTTGGTTGGGCAAGGAAATACCGTCTTAATTATTGAGCACAATATGGACGTGATCAAACAAGCCGACTATATCATTGATCTTGGACCAGAAGGCGGTTCAGGTGGCGGTATTATCGTTGCTACTGGAACGCCAGAGGAGGTCGCAAAAAATACAAACAGCATTACCGGACTCTTTCTTGCACCGGTATTAAAATAAGCGCCTAGAAGTCGGTACGATTTACGTAACTTATTGGGTAATAAACCTATTACCTATGAATCGTATGAAACGTAAAACCTGGACCGAAATCAAATCCGACGACAGTTGGGCCCTATTTAAGATTATGTCAGAATTTGTGGAAGGCTACGAAAGTCTGCGCCGTATAGGCCCCTGCGTAAGTATTTTTGGTTCTGCTAGGACCAATTCCACAGAGCCGCAATACCTTCAAGCCGCAACGGATATCGCTGAAAAGCTCACTAAAAAGGGCTTTGGAATTATTACAGGTGGCGGTCCGGGCATCATGGAAGCTGCAAATAAGGGCGCGCAGAAAGGTCGTGGACCTAGCGTTGGGCTTAATATCGATTTGCCGTTCGAGCAGAGCAGCAACCCGTATATCGATCCCGATAAAAACTTGAATTTCGACTATTTCTTCGCTCGTAAGGTGATGTTCGTCAAATACAGCCAAGCCTTTGTGGTGATGCCGGGTGGCTTTGGTACCCTCGACGAATTGTTCGAAGCGATAACGCTCGTCCAAACCGGGAAGATTGACCGCTTCCCTATCATTCTCTACGGTATCGAATTTTGGGAAGGCTTGAAAAACTGGGTAGATACCACCTTAAAAAGGACTGGGAAAATAAGCCCAAACGACACAAATCTCATTCGCATCGTTAACGATGCAGATGAAGTCGTTGAGATCATTGAAGACTTTTACCAGGAGAAAGGATATACCACCAACTTTTAAGGCTTCAAGCAAAGCGAGAAGGAATGTACACCTCTATTGGAAATGACTTTTAAGAGGTATTGTCCCGAAGCGTAGTGACCGCGAAGCTGCATCACTTCTCTAAGGATAGTGCCTCTTTCTAATACTCTGCCAATGTGATCCGAGAGTATAAAACTCGCACTATCGAGCCCAGAAATAAAAATGCGCCCATTGGAAGGATTAGGATACATTGTGATTAGAGGTATGTGCATATCGTCAACACTAACATTATTGACATTCAATAGCGCCACACGAAGCGTGTCAAATTGGCCAGGAAGCCAATTGTAAGACACTTTCC
>CAJWZE010000057.1 GCA_913049845.1 uncultured Cryomorphaceae bacterium | reverse complement strand
ATTCCAAACTTTGAACTTGCATATTGTAGGGAACGATAGCGTTCCAATACGCCGCAACCGTATTACGGTGCTCAGGGTCGTTCAAGACAATACTGTAATGGGTTACGCTGTCGTTTCTCCAGCCGTTTAACCGTCGTACATCGTCAATATCCATGATTATGTGGTTAAGATTAAACTCGTCCAACCCCGTTTCAAAGGCACTCAATACTACGGCATCCCGCAATCTTGGAGCACTTTGTTGGTCTCTGATGGAAACCAGCACTGCGGTATCACCCACTGACAAGGCTAGGTTTTTCAGTAAGTACCGAGATACATGAATGCCGTAACGCCCTTCACTCGAAGACTCTTCTAAAGAAAAATTCGCGCGGAAGTTATTCATTTTAAGGCTGTCGTATCCAATAATCTCAACACCCTCAAAAAGGTCCCCTGATGGATTGACAAGGAGCGAGGCCTTTCGGATTTCGGCGTGCATGTATTCTACCAATCCTTCTGTTAAAATGGCTCCTTGTAATGAATCTGAGAGTAAAATAGCACCGCTTTCACCAGTCCGTTTGATGGAATACTGGCTTATATTAATATCTCCTTCTAAACTTCTGAATTGTTCATTGATGGCATGTTGCAAGCCTTTGCCTGAAGTGATCGATAAGATGACTAGTGCCATACCTAGGGCAGTAGCATAGGTACTTAACTTAAGCAGTGGTCGAACCACAGAGGTACCCGACGACTTTCGTATCTTTTGCGCTATGGAAAAAGCTTCTTTCACTCTCTCGCAATTTAGAACAACTCTCGCGTTATTCGCAGTATTGCTCCTGTGCTTTTCTATGCGCGGACAAGAAAGTTACATACCGGGTATTGCTCAGCCTCGCGAGTACTTTATGAAGCTGACCGAAAAAGCTGTGGCGGTAGTAGCCAATGGGACATCATTATTACCCAACGGCACCCATACGGTGGATCATTTGATTTCGCTGAGTGTGGATGTGCAACAAGTCTGGGCACCAGAACACGGCTTTAGAGGCGATGCAGACGCAGGAGAGCATGTCGAAGACGGCCGCGATCCCAAAACAGGCATACCTATTAAGAGCTTGTACGGTAAAACCAAGCGTCCACCTATGGATTGGTTGGAGGGCTTAGATTGGGTCATCTATGATATTCAAGATGTCGGGGTTCGATTCTATACCTATAGCACTACTTTAAGCTATGTGATTGACGCATGTGTAGAAGCCGGTGTCCCGCTCATGATTATGGACCGGGGCAATCCAAACGGTCATTACATCGACGGCCCCATCTTAAAACCAGACTTCGAGAGTATGGTAGGTTTGCACCCCATCCCGGTAGTGCACGGCTTAACTATGGGAGAATATGGTTCCATGGTCTATGGTGAGCGTTGGATGCCTGCGACAGAGAATGAGGAGTGGCGCATAGCCTTTGAAAAGAAGGGTGGTATAGAGGTTATTCGATGTAAAGGATATTCTCATAATGAGGTCTTCAGTGAATTCCAGGTACCTCCGTCGCCCAATCTGCGCTCTATAGAGGCCATCTGGCATTACCCAAGCTTGTGTTATTTCGAGGGTACACCCATTTCCTGCGGACGAGGCACCGATGCACCTTTCACCCGTTTTGGTGCTACCTGGCTTGATGGGGAAGGGTACAATCATCGATTTACACCTGCTCCTGATCATGGTTCCAAGTATCCAAAGTTTCAAGGAAAGGAATGCGGTGGGGTCCAATTGTCACAAGATGTAACGACCGCCCCGAAAGAAATCAATTGGAAGTATTTGTTTAACGCCTATGCGTATTGGAAAGAAAATACTCGAGCTGAGGCGCCAGAATTTTTCAATGCGTTCTTCAAAAAATTGGCAGGTTCATATGAGCTGCAGCAGGCACTAGAATCTGGCATGAGCGTCCAGGATTGGATTAAAACCTATCAAGAAGAGTTGGATGTGTATGAGCAAATGGCATCACAATACCCATTTTATCCAGCAGTCATAAGAACTTGGGATAAGGTCCCTTGTGAAAAATAAGCCTTGTTAGATGTAAAAAACAAACCCCACTTAAGGCGGGGTCTGTTTTAGAAGTGGAAAAGCGAATTATTTCCAGCCTTTCATTTCTTTTTCGTAACTGGCTCTGTAGGAATCTGGCGCTCCCATATTCATTGCCTTTTTACCCTGCTTAAGAGCAGCTTTAGTATCGCCTGCAGCGTATATAATTTTAGCCTTTACCCAATTCGTGTACCAGTAATCTGGATCTAACTGCAAGGCAATTTCGATATTCGCTAGCGCTTTTTCGTGATCGCCTTGACCGCTGTAGTAGTTCGCTGCATTTCTGTACGCACGTTTGGCATCAGATAGTGCTCTCTCTACATTTTTTCCGCTTTCGCCATCAGAATCTACTTCTAGGTTAATGCTTACTTCTGTAGTGGCCCATTCAATGACTAATTCACCACCCGAAGTGTTCAATGATTTAAAGCCCATAGTAAAGCTTTCATCAAAGTCACCTTCTACAGCGGGAGCGGCTACGCGAACAACATCATTATCCTGAGTATAACCTGAATTACCCCAAAGAGTAGTTTGGGTCGAGAGTATAATGGTCCACTCATTCTCTCCTGGAATAGTAAAAAGTGCATATTCTCCAGCACCTACTAAAAAACCATTAAAGGTAAAGTCAGTTGAGGCACCAAACTTTACACAAGCATTTGCCCCTGTACGCCACACTTTATCGAACGGAACAAGATCCCCGAATATCGCTCGACCGCGAGTTGCGGGGCGTGAATAAGTAATATTGAAATCTGTCAGTCCGATTTTTTGGTTGATAGTGGAAGTCGGTGACGGTTGAGGCAATTCTTGAGCTGATACGCTCCAGCTAAGGCCTAGGGCCAATGCGCCCGCAATCCATTTTCTCATGAATGATGTTTTTTAAATTTTCGTGAAGTTAAGTCAAAAAGTGCTTTGAAGGTTGACTTATAGAGCCATAATCTTCAATGCAGCAATAGCAGCTTCAACACCCTTGTTGCCGTACTTGCCGCCACTTCGGTCGCGGCTCTGCTCTATGGTGTTGTCAGTGAGCACACAAAAGATAGTTGGTGCGTTGTAACTTAAGTTGAGTTCTGTAATACCATAAGTCACACTCTGGCAGACGTAGTCGAAATGCTTCGTCTCGCCTTGAATAACACAGCCTATTACAATGACAGAATCAGGATCGTGCGCATCAAGAACGGACTTAGCGCCAAAGGTTAGTTCAACTGCTCCTGGTACGTCTATTTCTAGGATACCCTCTGGTGCAACACCGTGCTGAAGTAGTGTCTTCTTAGCTCCTTCTGCAAGACCAGAAGTAATTTGATGATTCCACTCAGCGCGCACAATAGCTACTAGTTTTCCTTCTCCGGAAGGAACCTGTTCGTTATTGGAGCTACCTAAATGCTGGTGTGCAGTTGCCATCTTATTTCAATGCAGCAATAACACCTTGAATTCCTGCCGCTTGGCGTGATTCAGGGTATTTTTCTACAATTTTTTCGTAAAGATTTACTGCCTTTGAAGCTTCGTCGTTAGCTTCTAGAGCAAGACCTGCTTTCCACATGAATAGTGGTGTTGTGAACGCGTTATCAGTAGATTTAGCTGCCTTTTGGTAGTAAACTGCGGCATCTCCCATTTGACCTAGTTCTGCGAATGCGTCACCAATAACGCCCAATGCCATTGCGCCTGTTGCTGTGTTCGAAGCGCTGTAGCTATCGAGTGTTTCAATAGCACTTTCGAAATCGCCAGTGGCAAAGTAAGCAAGACCGGCGTAGTAGTGTGCACTGTTGCCAGCAGGAGTACTGCCGTATTCGTCTATAATGTCGAGGAAGCCATAGTTGGCGCCATTACCATTCAGTGCGAGTTTCACAGAATCTGCCTCAAACCATTTAATAGCCTGTGCCATTTCTATACCCGCTTCAGCTTCTTTAGGAGCTACGATATAAGTGTTGTATGAAAAGAAGCCTAGAACAACTGCAACTACTGCACCAATGGTAATACCCACTTGTTTTGCGTTGTTTTCTAAAAACTGCTCAGTTTTCGTCAACGTTTGCTCTACACTATCAAATCCTAAGTTATCCTGCTGTGCAGGGGCATTCTTCTTAGCCATAGCTTTATAATTATTGAGTCCGCCAAAAATAGTACAAATTTTGACTCTAAGAAGCCTATTTTTGTACCTATGGACAAGCTTATTATTACTGCTTTAGAATTGACTCACTTTAAGAACCACCGTTCTACCCATTGGGACTTCAATGAAAAAGTCAATATCATCACTGGCAATAACGGTAACGGCAAGACGAATGTGCTTGATAGCTTGTATTATTTGAGTCTGACCCGCTCGTACCTAAGTTCTACCGACAGTCAGAATATTACCCACGGTGAATCTATGGCGCTGATCAAGGCCAATCTTGAGCGAAAGGGAGGCGTCCATAGTCTGGATATCGGATTGAAGAAGGGTCAGAGGAAGAAGATTCGGGTAGATGGAAAAGAGGTCGAAAGATTGGCGGACCATATAGGTTACCTCCCAGTTGTTATGATTTCACCGATGGACCGAGACCTCATTCTAGATGCAGCAGAAATACGCAGGAAGCTTGTTGATACGACAATTAGTCAAAACAGTCGAAGCTATTTAAATGCATTGATCGCCTACAATAAGGCATTAAGTCAGCGCAATACACTCTTAAAGTATTTTGCTTCGAACCGTACCTTTGATGCTTCACTACTAGCACTTTATGAAGATATAATGGTTGAGGAAGGAACTGTAATATTTGAATACCGTAAGAGCTTTACTGAGGAGCTTCTACCGGCCATTCAGCGCTTTTACGAAGTATTGAGCGGCGGCAAGGAAGAGGCTGCCGTGAAGTATAAGAGTTCGTTGCACGAAAAAGGTCTTGGTGAACTTTTAGCAGAGAAATTGGACAAAGATAAAGTCCTTCAGTATACCTCTGTAGGCACACATCGAGACGATTTAGTGTTCGAGTTAGGCGGTTACCCTATTAAACGTGTAGGGTCCCAAGGGCAGCAAAAGAGTTTCTTAATTGCTTTAAAATTGGCTCAGTTTGAGATTGGACGCAAGCATTTAGGAATGTCTCCACTGCTATTGCTTGATGACATTTTCGATAAATTGGATGAAGACCGTGTCGCTAATCTTCTACAGCTTGTAAATACCGAGGACTTTGGTCAAATATTCATTACTGATACTCATTCTCAGCGTATGAAAGAACTTAGTGAGACGCTTCAGCTTCAGCATAGCACATTTGAAATCCAAGAGGATGGCACGATCAAGGCGCTCTAACGAACAAACGATGGGTGAGGCCCTTGGACAGTGGCTTGATCGATACAGGCTGCGTCAGGGAACCGATGATAGTCGTGTACTTCAGGCTTGGTACGAAGTGATGGGCCCCTCAGTGGCGAGACATACCACAAGAAAGAAGGTTGAAAACGGTGTACTCGTAATCCAACTAGACAGTTCCGTAGTTCGTAAAGAACTGCTAATGGTCAAAGGAAAAATTGTGACGGCGATTAACGAACACGTCGGTCACAATGCCATAAAGGACGTGCATATTTTCTAATCGCCAAGTAGGTCGGAACGGCGCTCTTGGGTGCGCTTTATAGCTTGTTTTTCACGCCAAAGTTCAATTTCCTTGAAATTCCCAGAGGTTAAAACCTCAGGCACTTTGTGCCCTCTAAAATCTTCGGGACGTGTATACACTGGTGGAGCGAGGAGACCGTCCTGAAAACTATCAGTAAGTGCAGAAGTTTCGTCGTTTAAGACACCTGGAATCAATCGAATGATCGAGTCGCTAATGACTGCTGCTGCCAGCTCTCCACCGCTTATTACATAATCTCCAATGCTATATTCATGAGTAATCCAATGGTCCCGAATGCGTTGGTCTATTCCTTTGTAGTGACCGCAGATTATCATGACGTTGCCCAACATACTTAGTTTATTGGCATCGCCTTGATTATATCGTTTTCCGTCTGGGGTCATATAAAGAATGGCTTCATAGCTGCGTTCTTTTTGCAGGTCTTCGATACAATCCACTAAAGGGCCACATTGCATCACCATACCTGCGCCACCGCCGTATTGGTAATCATCAACTTGCTGATGTTTACCGACTCCGTACTTCCGCAACTGATGAATATGCACCTCTGCTATGCCTTTGTCCTCAGCACGCTTGAGAATGCTGTGTGCAAAGGGTCCTTCAAGTAATTCGGGCAATACGGTGATGATATCTATGCGCATAGCTATTTTTTCAAACCTATTTCAACCAAACGTTCTTCTAGGTAGTCGCCAGCAGTGATGTCCTCAAAAGCCTTTGGACGCTCCGCAGTAATACAACCTTCAAGTGTATTTAGTGGCATTTTACCCACGGGATGCAGGAAGAACGGAATAGAGTAGCGCGACGTGCCCCATTTTTCTTTTGACGGGTTTACAACGCGGTGCGTAGTAGACTTCATTACTCCATTGGTCAATCTTTGTAGCATATCACCGACGTTCACAACTAAGGATCCAGGAATGGCTGTGATACCAATCCATTCGTTTTGCTTGTTCAGTACTTCAAGGCCTTCGGCGCTTGCACCCATTAAGAGAGTGATTAGATTAATGTCCTCATGTTGGCCAGCACGCACACTGTCTCCCGGATCTTCAGTGATTGGCGGATAGTGAATGGCGCGAAGGATAGAGTTTCCACCCTGCACCCAAGGCTCAAAGTAGTTACTGTCTAAATCGAGATAGATGGCGATAGCCTTGAGAAGTTCACGGCCAATTCGTTCTAATTCTTGATAGGCGCGCTTGAACCCAGTAGCAAATTCAGGAAGTTCTGCTACGCTAACATTATCATAGTATTCAGGTCCCTCATAGGCAGGCTCAGGTTGTCCCACTTGCCAGAACTCCTTTAGGTCTGCGGCCTCCATCCCTTTTGCATGCTCTTTACCAAATGAGGTATAACCGCGTTGTCCTGCAAGACCCTCGATTTCATAATAAGATTTGACTGATTTTTTTAACGAGAAGAATGCTGCAGCTTTGTTGTAGAGATCGTCTTGTACTGACTCCCCAAAACCGTGGTTCTTTATCGTAATAAAACCAATGTCAGTGTAGGCAGTACCTAACTCTTTAACGAATTCAGCTCTCTCAATTTCAGTCCCTTGAGACCACTTTGCAAAATCTAGATTTGGAATTGTTGCTATATTCATAATATTAGGTTCTATCTAACAAAAATAACTCCCTTTTTTGAGCTAAATTCAATCCCTAGACCCATCAAGCAGAAGTTATGAACGATGCCCAAGACAGGCAATTCTTAGAACATTTCATCCTTACTCGGGCGATAGAGGAGAAAATGCTCATTTATTTAAGGCAAGGTAAGATTTCGAAATGGTTTGCCTCCTATGGGCAAGAGGCGTTAAGTGTCGCTGCTGCGTATGCCTTAGCGCAGGATGAATATATGTGCACAATGCATAGAAATTTAGGTGCATTTGTTTCTCGTGAAATACCTCTAAAGCGTCTTTTTGCTCAATTTCAGGGGAAAGCAGAAGGATTTACCAAAGGTAGGGACCGAAGCTTCCACTTTGGCTCAATGGAGCATTATATAGTTGGTATGATTTCTCATTTAGGAGCACAGTTAGGTTTGGCTTGTGGTTTAGCCTTGCGCGAAAAAATCCAGGGCACCGGAAAATGTGTCCTCGCCTTTACCGGAGACGCGGCCACTTCTCAAGGGGATTTTCACGAGGCACTTAATGTGGCGGCCGTTTGGAGCTTGCCTGTAGTTTTCGTAGTAGAGCGTAATTATTGGGGACTTAGTACTCCGGAGCACCAACAATTCATATTTGATACTTTCGAGCAAAAAGGTCCTGCTTACGGAATGAGGACTATGAGCTTCAATGCCAACGACCTCGCTGAGGCAAAGAAGCATTTCGCAGAAGCTGCAGCCTATGCGAGGCAAAAAAGTAAACCCATTTTATTGGAGGCAAACACCTTTAGATTAAGAGGACATGAGGAAGCCAGTGGAACCAAATACTATCCTGATGGAATGATTGCCGCTCAAGAAAAGAAGGAGCCTATGGCTTTGTTGCGTGCTGTGCCAGATAAATGGGGCATTTCGGAAGATTGGATAAATGACGAATTAGACAAAGCAAAGAAAGCGGTCGATGAAGCCTTTCATTCCGCGTTGGAATTACCAGATGTGTCGTACGACCAAAAGGAAAGTCTAAACGATCTTTACGCGCCATCCCAAGAATTAACAACGAACGCCTCTGATTCCCGAGAACTTCGTTTTATAGATGCTATTCACGATGCCTTGGGCGAAGCAATGAGACAATGGCCTGAATTAGTACTTATGGGTCAAGATATAGCAGATTACGGGGGAGTATTCAAAGCTACGGAAGGCTACACAGAGGAATTCGGAGAAGCTCGCGTTCGCAATACACCGCTGTGTGAAAGTGCCATAGTCGGTGCTGCTATGGGGTACGCAATCGCAGGCGGTAAATCTATGATGGAGATGCAGTTTGCAGATTTTGTAACTACAGGCTTCAACCAGATCGTCAACAACCTAGCGAAGTTGCACTGGCGGTGGGGACAGCACGTGGATGTTGTAGTGCGTATGCCTACTGGCGCAGGTGTCGCAGCTGGGCCATACCATAGCCAGAGTACAGAGGCTTGGTTCACACATGTTCCCGGATTGAAAGTAGTATACCCTGCATATCCCGCAGAAGCCAAAGCCTTGTTGCTCGCGAGTTTCAATGACTCAAACCCTGTAATGTTCTTTGAACACAAAGCACTTTATAGAACGGTGAAAGAGAAAGTTCCTTCGGGCATAACATGTTTGGACCTTGGAAAAGCACACACACAGAAGGAAGGATCAGACCTTACCATCGTTACCTACGGGATGGGTGTTCATTGGGCGATGGAGTTGGCAGAGCGCCATCAATCCTCTATCGAGGTAATCAACCTACGTACATTGGTACCGCTCGACTTTGAAGCCATTCGAAGCAGTATTTCGAGAACGTCCAGAGTTATTGTACTTCAAGAAGATGTGTCTGTTGGAGGATATGGCGAGCACATTGCGTCCCGTATTGCTAGAGAATGTTTTGAGCTATTAGATGCACCCTTAGAATTGGTAAGTAGTGATGCTACTCCTGTTCCGTTTGCAGCAACTTTAGAAGAGGGCTTCTTAGCTAGTGCTAGATTGGAAGAGGTAGTAAACCAAATAGTATCGTATTAACTAACCTTATAAAAGGTGATAGAAAAGAAAACCCCCAGCGTTTTAGCGATGGGGGTTTTTATTGAATTATAATTCGGAGAGATTACTCTACGATGAATTTCTTCGTGCTTTGGTGTCCTGCAGAGCCTACAGTGTAGAAGTAGATACCTGGAGCAAATCCTGTTGCATCAATCTCTTCAATGTGACGACCTGCATCTAGACGACCTAGTTCGCGTAGTTCAATAGTACGACCTGTGATATCCATAATGCTCATTGTAAATGCAGCTGCTTCAACGCTCTCGATAGCCACTTTAGTAACACTGTTTGTAGGGTTCGGGTAGTTTTGGCTTACTGAGAAGTTTTGTGCTTCCATCTCTTCGAGTCCGATATTATTCGGGTAAGGAGAACCTAAGTAATAGAAGTCGATTGGGCTTAATACACTGAACGTACCGAAATCTTCAATAGGAGCGTAGGTCATATGCAACTGGTGAGTACCGTCACCGTTGTCAAAAGCGTAATCTGCTACGTTACCCCAAGTGGCATCACCGAATGTACCCATAACGGTCATTTGACCTTCCAATGAATCACCCAATACGTTGTACCCTTGACATCTCCAATCTGGGAAGTTGTTGTCAGTGCCAGTTACGAATGAAGTATCACTCTCGAACCAAGAGAAGAACATCATCTCACGGTCAGAGCTCATTGAAATGTGTGGACGCGTAGATTCTGTTACAGGACCGTTCGTTGGATCGAATTCGTAATCCCAAGTAAAGACCTGGCTAACGATATTACACTTCCAAGTCAAACCGCC
>CAJWZE010000056.1 GCA_913049845.1 uncultured Cryomorphaceae bacterium | reverse complement strand
TTCTGGGTAGCCCACGATGAGGCTAATGGCGGTGGATGCGGCTTTTTGCTCGCAATAAGCGTGATCAGTAAGAATCTCTTCAATGTTCTTCTCTGCGATATTTACCCACCGCGGATCCGTAGGTAATTTTAATCCCAACATGCTCATCTATTCTTTATTTTTCAATGTATTGAGCGCACCAACCTCTGATGATGCGTTGATCAATTTGACTGCAAATTAACTATGAAAACCTAGAAAAGTACTCTCTTATATGCTCTTTATACCTGCGACGTGGTATTCAATAATTCGGTGAGCCCTTGACCGTAGTCTATGAACTCGATGGTCTCATCTGTACGAGCCAACTTAAGTTTATTGAAAATTAGTAATGCCTCGCCGTTGCTTTCGATGTGTGAGATCTGATGGTTCTCGAAGAATTGGACCACCTTAGGCGTGAAGAACGACTGAAGTTGCTCCTCATTATTCCCCATAATCATTAGTTTTTTCGAGAATTTTGAGAACAGCTGGAACTCTAAATCACGATAACCTGTAAAGGCAATAACGCGATCGAATAGCTTTTCATAAGCACGCTCTTTCTCCATCGTAAAAATGGGTAGTGAGCGATTTAGTTTGAGTACCATCACCGTGCTGTTCATCGTCTCCGCCGTAAAGGCTTGTCCCTCGTTGAAGTAGACATCAGCGATTTCCCAGGACACATCTAAATTTTTATACTCGCCTTCAAGACAGTTATATTTGCGTTCAATAGGACGAATTTCAAAGAAGTGGAATTGCTTGAGGTAACTCGTATTCCAATTAACCTCGCGGGAATAGCTGTAGCCTCGCTCTGTGGCTAAGTTACGAAGTCGCTTTTGACGGTGGTTGAGTTTGACACTCTCGCCGGTAACCATAAGCTTCAACGCTTTGTTATATGTAGACGAGGAAATATGGCCGTCGAGACCTGTGATAAGAACCTTACCCCCTGAAGCGCGCTGTTTATTCAGAAATTCAACGAGATAATCCATAAAGGACATATCCACCAAACGTGTCTCGGAAAGATCAATGTTGACATCACCATCTGCAGGAACCTCAGAAATCATTTTATCTAACTTTATAATGCCCAAGAAGTTAGCAATACCACGAACCTTGAAAATATAACTCCCATCAGGCAGCGAAATCAATCGAGTCCTATTCGAATAAACTAACCTAAAAAACTGCGGAACAGGAATACGGGCCAACAAAATGTGCGTTACTAAAACCAAGATTGAACCTCCCAAAAGGCCGACTAAAAGGTTTGTATATAGAGTCATAATCATTGTGGCCATGAAAAAGACCAACTGTTCTATTCCTTGGTTGTACACTTGTTTAAACACCGCGGGAGAAGCCAACTTAAACCCTGTGTGAACCAAAAGAATGGCGAAAGCACATAGCGGAACTTGACGCATTACAGGGCTCAATACAAATATGAATAGTAACAATAGTAAACCTTGGTACATGTTGGACCATTTCGTCTTCGCTCCATTATGTATGTTTACCGTGCTGCGAATGATTACAGAGATAATAGGTAAACCTCCTAAGAATCCCGCGACCATAGTGCTAATACCAATACCCGTTAGGTCCTTATTCAAATCTGTTTTGCGTTGGTAAGGATCGATCTTGTCGACCGCCTTTGCGATGGCCAAATGCTCAATACTAGTGATAATAAGTAAAGAAAATACAATGGACCAGAATTCCAAAGAACGAATTTTACCAAAGTTGGGATGCATGATGGAATCCATTATTGAATCTGGAATATCGAGCAGCAGTTCTGGACCTACCGTGAAACTGGCGCCTAATAAGGCGATTTTATGGTGTTCAAAGAAGTTGAATATGTAGACAAAGGGTAATGAAAGCACTATGACCCACATAGGTACTGGCAAGAAATGAAAAAATCTGTTAGTGATTTTTGAATTAAACAGAATCATTAATAATCCTGCGAGCGATATCATTACAACAAAAGGATTCGACTCGGGAATCATACGTACAGCATCCACGAGATTATCTACGATATTGGAACTATTTGAATGCGTGCCGAGGGCCACGTGTATTTGTTTGGCAAAAATGATAATACCAATTGCTGCCAGCAACCCTTGAATGACTGACCCATGGAATATATCGGCAACACGGCCTAGCTTAAAAATTCCTAAAAGCGATTGTAACGCACCTGAAACGACGATGGCCGCAAGCACATAGTTGAACGCTTGTCCGGTTCCGTCGTCCATCAGAACTATTCCGAGTAGGATTACACCGATAACCCCCTTTGCAGGTCCATTAACGGAAATATGACCTCCACGGTAGAATGTAGTTACGACACCACCAATAACCGCCGAGAATATACCAGCCATCGCTGGTGCACCAGCGGCCAATGCAATACCTAGAGAAAGTGGCAATGCAATAAGCGCTACACTCACGGCAGCGATTAAATCGCTTTTCCAGTTTTGAATCAGTCCTTTAAATCCTGTGCTAGGCATTCCCTCCATCTAGTACTTTCTGTTTTTTAATTGCTCCATATGAGCGTCCAATTCCGCCTTAGTTCCCTTAAAAATACGACCAATTCGTCCATTCGGCCCACTGGCAAAAACATATTTACCGCTGTTCACCAGCGAATGCATCGCGTTAGTATCCATCATATGCAAGGCACTATCGAAATAGCGCACGCCAGTGGTTCCAGTAAAATAAAGGTACTCCCCATCGCCGCTCACGTCAGATGTATAAGGTAAGCTTGCCAATTTATCCATGGTTTCGCGATCGTTTTGGCCAGTGATTAAATCGGCCACCAATACCGTTCCATAAGTATTCTCTTCAGCCATATAATC
Source organism: uncultured Cryomorphaceae bacterium (assembly GCA_913049845.1). Lineage (GTDB taxonomy): Bacteria > Bacteroidota > Bacteroidia > Flavobacteriales > Schleiferiaceae > UBA10364. The sequence continues at coordinate 7,240 of CAJWZE010000056.1, read as the reverse complement.
GCCGCCAACGACATAAATCTTATCGTTATCCCAATAGTGGGCAAACGCCCCTTGAGATGGAAGTCCTTGGGCCAACTCAATGGGCGAAGCTGCCCAGCCTAATCCATCGCGCAAATCGGCTGTGACGTGCAATCGACTCACGGTTCCCCCAGTAACGATGGACATAATATTATTTCCAATGGCAATGGCCGATCCGCTCGCTGCAAAACTCGCTTCCCCATCAATCGCCTCAGGACCCGGTATTTCCGCCCAGGTTCTACCGCCATCCTCAGTACGCAGAAGCTTGAACCTACCGTCAACAGGGTCTCCGTATATAAATCCAATGCTGTCGTTTACAAAGGCAATACCGTCCAAGAAGGTCGCCTGAGCAGTATCCTCAAACGCGCGTAACCAGCTATGCCCTCTATCTTCTGAATAATAAACATAGCTCGGTGCTCCCGCGCTCACGGCTAGAAAATTATGGTCATTGTGTGCCCAGACACAGCGGAATTGGCTCTCAGGGGCATCAGGTAGTTGTGAAAAGGTCCAGTGCAGACCGGCATCCAAAGAAAACCCAAAGACGCCTTGGTTTCCACCAACCACAACAACAGTATCGTCCGTTGCATGCAAACCGCGCAGGCTTAAATCCTCGGCACCAACATAAAGCGGTACCAGCACAGGGCCTATAAATTCATCAGATCGATCCCGTAAACCCCTTAGCAGAACGGCTGCGAATACTACGACGACGATGAATCCAGGAAGTAAAACCTTCTTTGACATAGTGTTTTAGGTGTTCTAGTTTAAACATCTAGCGCCCAAAACGAAACGCTTTTTATTTGGAGTAAGATAATTAATTGGAATCTTTGAATGAAGCGGAATTTAAGTCCTTAATCTTAAATCTTCACAAAAGAACCAAACTCTAAAAAGCAAAGTATATAAACGGCTGAACCTCAGCACTCAATATTTGGTAAATAACCAGTGAAGAGGCCAATGCAAGGAGGAAGAGCACATATGGCGAACTTTGGCTGACCCACATTCGCAGTTGACCCTTGTATTTCGACGGCACCCAATGGATCAGATACCCGCCCACTAAGACGAGGTAGTACTTGTAATTTGAAGCAATCACCTCTCCGACAGTCGACCATCCAAAGTCTGTTGGGATCTTGTTCAGGATAGCAATAGCACCGTCCCAAGTTGGAGAACGGAACCACGCTCTAGTGAAGGTAATAAAGATGAGAGTCAAAGCTAACCCGATTGCCCTGTTGTACCATTTGCTGCGGTCGGCCCAAGGGCTGATCTTCTTCCAATTCTTGTACACCACAAGACCCACCCCATTCAAGGTTCCCCAGGTTACAAAGTTCCACGACGAGCCATGCCATAAACCGCCTAATAACATCGTCAGCATCAGATTGATATTTGTATTAACCCAGCGTGCCGCGACCGCACTCCTGCGCATAGCAATGAAGCCGATTCCAAATATGGCACCTAATCCGAGCGTCAACCGTGGGTCGCTCACGATTAAGGCAATGAATACAAAGAAGATAAATACGATGCTGTACGAAGCAACGGAGCCTTCCCTGTTCCCACCAAGTGGGATATAAAGATAGTCGCGCAGCCACGTCGAGAGCGATAAGTGCCAACGGCGCCAGAAGTCTGCCACAGAAGATGCCTTGTACGGACTGTTGAAGTTTTTTGGTAATGTGAAACCAAGGAGCATGGCAATACCAATTGCGATATCCGTGTAGCCCGAGAAATCTGCATACACCTGCATCGAATACCCAAAGAGGGCACTCAGGGTTTCAAAGCCGCTGTATAGCTGTGGGTTGTCAAAGACGCGGTCGATGAACTGAACGGCAAGGTAATCGGCCAAGAAGAGTTTCTTCAAGAGACCGTTGAGGATCCAGAAGATGCCCAATCCGGCTTGCTCTTTGGTGACCTTGTACGGCTCGTACAACTGTGGAATAAATTCAGAGGCACGGACAATGGGACCGGCCACTAGCTGTGGGAAGAAGCTCACGTAGAAGCCAAAGTCCAAGATGTTCTTCACGGGCTTGATGTGTCCACGATAGATGTCCACACTGTAGCTGATCGTCTGGAAGGTAAAGAAGCTAATTCCGACAGGGAGTAAAATCTTCTCAAAGATGAAGTTGGTTCCCAACGCCTGGTTGGTCCAAAGCGCAAAGGTGTTTTGAACGGCGATTTCAATGCCGGTTAGGTCGTAAATAAAATCGGCCACGAAGTAGGCATATTTGAAATAGCCTAGGACCAAGAGGTTCACCACAACAGAGAGGGCTACTAAGGTTTGGCGTTGCCACTTCACCTTGTTGGTGTAGATGGATCGACCGATGAAGTAATCCACCACCGTTGAGAACAACAGGATGAAGAAATAAAAGCCGCTAGTTTTATAGTAGAAGAATAAGCTGACCAAGAATAAATAAATGTTGCGTCGAGCAGTGTTTTTATACACCAGGGAATAGCCGCCCATCACCAGCGAGAAGAAGATCCAAAAGTACTTCTGCGTGAACAGTAGCGGGCTATTTACCTCGTAGGTCAACCAACCTTGCACTATGTCCCAACTCATCATTGTCCCAAGGCTTTTAAGTGTTTCTCATATTCTTCCCAAAGTGCCCAAAAGAGTAGGTCAGAATTCAATCTATAGCCGGCATTGGTAAAGTGAATCTTATCGGATTTTGCCAATCTATTTTCTTCCCAAATAGCCACCGAATTTAAGCCGCCCATCACGCCAAAAAAATCCCAAAGGGCAGCATCGTGGCGCTCACTGAGCAGCTTCATTTGCTCTACTACATCCAAACCGTGCTCGTTGGGTATGCGTCTAAGATAATAACTGTCATTATTGGTCATGAAGATAAATTCACACTCTGGGTTGATCTCCCGAAACCATCCCACTAAGGTGTCATAGCGTGCCCCATATTCCTCTGGGAACCAAGCATTATCAGGCTTATATGCATCGTTAATACCCAAGCCGAAAATCACCAAATCTGGTGCAATGTACTTTCCTTGCTCGACAAAGTTTTCGCTGCGTAAAAAGCTCTTAGTAGCGGCGCCATTCACACCTATAGCATGGTAGACCATTCCACTCTCGGGGCGCACCATCTGCAGACCCTGAAGAATGTAAGACGGATCACCCCGTAGGCTGTCGAAGTGAACAGCAATACTATCAATAATCTCATTGAAGAACCAGCGACGAACCCCTGCTACGGTATCGACCACAACGCTGTCCGGTGCTGGATTGCTAAACGGCTGCATCGTGTTGGATGCCATGTGTTCAAAGATGCGAAGCTCATTAAACTTGTACGTCTTCTCACCATCGACAAAGCTCTGGAGGACAAATCCCGCATCTTTATCATAGGTAATGGCATCAATACCAGAGAACCCCCACGGACAATTGTTCTTTGGAATGCTGTTTCTACACCCCTCCCATTTGCCAATTTTATTGATGAAGATGTTGCGCGGCATGTTGGTGTTGGCTAAGCGGTGCGGGAAGAAAAACCCACGCTCCACATTGAGCTCCGGCGCCAGCTGGCCCAAATTCATTCGCATCGTGTGGCTGAGTGTTCCGCCTTGCACGTGAGAGCCACCCATATGCACCACATTGACCTTCCCTTCGTATTCAAAGATGGCCTTGTCGAGCTTGATAAAGAATCCTTCGAGGGCATCTGATTGACCGTAGTACTGTATGTGGTTCTTCGCTGTATCCAAAAACGGATACTTCAATGCCAAGGCCTCCACATGATCCTGTGCACTAAGGTTCAAAGCTCCAAAACAAACTAATATGAAGAACTGCTTCATCATAGCTGTACACCAGTACCCTGGCTCATTTTAAACGTTGCTATACTGTCTTCCATACGCTGCTGTTCAGCGGCAATCTCTGCCTGTACCACAGTATATTCTTGTTCTAATGTTCGTAATTCATCCACCAAGGCAGTGCCCACTTGAGAAGCTCCCTTAGGGGTGAAGTGAATGTAGTCTTTCACGGCCAGCGCTGGATCACCTTCAACCCATGCTACCATAGAACCCTCGCCGCCCATAACGTCGTACAAATCCCAATACCCGGCACCACGACGCATTACCTCACTACGAAGTTGCTCTTTCAACGAGGCGATCAGTGGATACGACTTCATGTCCAATCCTTCCTTGCGTGCCATATCAGACGGGCCTATAAACAGGAAAGCTGCCTCTGGACACAAGCGCTGAAGATGGCCAAGTTGACGTCCAAGGGCGCGCGCAAAACGGCCAGCATGCGCTTCATCTTTGAGATACGGCACCGCATTACCGCCAAACTGAAGGATAATCAGGTCATAGCCTTCACGCTTCAAGCTGGCTGCAAACTGTTCGTCATTCATTTTCGAAAAGATCATCCCCGAAGCGCCACGCATCGCCACATTGTCAGCATGGAAGCCATACGGGCTCTCGAAACTAATTCCATAGATGCGTGAAGGTACCGAAGCAATTAATCGCAATTCAAACTCGTCCGTAATAGGAATATCTAGCGCCAAGGTCCACTCTCCTTCAGGAAAGATCCTTGTCGAGAATAGCGTATCGGCTACCAGTATCTCTGCCTTGGTAGGTGCAGCACCCTCCAAATGAATTTTTGCTGTAGTAAAGTTCCGAGCGCGGCTGTATCCCCATTTGCGCTTAGCGAAAGAAACACGTCCCTCATACGAGTTACTGTCTTTCTGAGACAGCAATGTAAACGAACCCAAATGGCCGTACTTCATGTCCTTAAAGGCAGTGTCTCTTCGACCGAACACAGTTTTACGGATGAATCCTTCTGAATTATTAAATGCCAAAGATGACGGGGCTACTAAGGGCTCTAGTGCAACGTAGCCGAAGCCTGTGCCACCAAAACGACGCTGGTAGGCATCTCGAAGTTGCATGGTGATGCGGTCCCCCTCTAGTTGGGAGTCGCCAAAGTGCAGCACGCGTACATTTTCTGTACTGCTCCCCTTTAGGGCGACCAAAGCATCAAAGAACGGTGCAAAGGTCAGTACATCATCCAGTTGAATAGTAGTATCGCGTGGTGCTGCTTCATTGACCACGAGGTTTGTTGAGGGAACTACCGTAGTTGAGGTACTATCAACAGGCGTTTCTAAGACAGAATCACCCTCATTAATCAGGGCGTCCAACGCTTCGTTTTTTTTGACCTCAACCACCACAGAATCTGAGCTGCTCCATAGCGAACCGAAGAGCTCTGAAGGACTGTAATAGCTCAACTCTGCATCTCCGAGTACCACAGACCGGCCACCAATAAGCAAGCTAAGCCCACTCACCACGAGTGCCAGCACCAAAAGAAATGCGAAAAATTGTCCTGGTTTATTCATCGATTATTGCGCCCCAGGGTATTTCTCAGGTGAATAATCAGTAATCATTTGTGTCGGGATCTTGAGCTGTTCACCGGCCTTGATCAGCGCATCCATCTTGTTGTAGCTCTTCAAATTATCCGCACTCACTCCTGGAAACTTCTGCGCAATACTCCACAGCGTATCGCCCGGTTTGACCTCATAGGTCAAAAAAGAATCTTCCTTCACCTCTGCTGCGGCCAATTTCTTCTTCGCTTCTTTCTTCTCCGTAACCGCAACAACCGCCTCTGCCTTAAACTCTTTGCCTTTTGGTATCCAAACGGTAAGTTTCTGTCCTGGGTAAATAGTATTGCCCTCGAGTTTGTTCCATTTACGGATATCACTCACACTCGCTCCTGTTCTTGTGGAAATACGTCCCAGATAATCGCCGCTGCGCACAACATAGGTCGAGGCGGTTTGTTTAGACGGGTCTGGCATAAAGCTGAGCAACTGCTTCCGTCTCCTCTCATACTGAACTCTAAGGTTAGCTGTATACGATTCTTGACGCTCCACCATTACTAACGCATCCTTAGCACTCAGTGCAATGCCTAATCCGTAGATGCTCGCGCCCTTAGGCAGCACATCACGGAGCAAATGCGGATTGTTTTCTTCAATTACGCGCAGCGGTAAATCTGCCGCCGCAGCCAAATCTTCCAGAAGCACGGAACCGCTTTCGACAATGAGAGCATCTGCCTCAAGCATATCCTCTCTGAAAGCATAAAACTTTGATGCCGCATTCTTCCCTTTCACAGGGTCAAAGCGTTCGTCCACCAAAGTATTCACTGCTAACTGTACGCGAACGGCCTGAACACGTGTCAAAGCTGGCACTTCATCGTGGCTCCAACCTGCCGGTGCAAAACTGCCCGTCTCTCCTTTCAAAGACCAAGAAGATTCCTGTAGTTGCCCCCAGCCAACGACTGGTAAGCACAGCGATACAGCTAAAAATCCAATAAATACTTTTCTAAACATCATCCACGTAAAGATAACGCTTCGACTCCGCAGAAATGTGCGAACAAACTTCAGAAAAATTTCAATGTATTCACAGGCAATGTGAACAACCTGTTCGGCTAGTCAATCACCTGACCAATCAAATCATAGTCGTGTGCTTTAACGATCTTGACCTGGCAGAAATCACCAATCCTTAAGTAGATATCCTCCTCCGTAATTAGCACCTCGTTGTCTACATCGGGGGAATCGAACTCTGTACGGCCCACGAAGTAGTTTCCTTCCTTGCGATCTATCAAAACGCGGTATTCTAGCCCCACTTTTTTCTCGTTTAGTTCTCTAGAAATGCCCATTTGCAGTGCCATTACCTCATCCACACGCTGCTGTTTCACTTCAGTAGGAACATCGTCTTTAAGGTTGTACGCATGTGTATTTTCCTCGTGGCTGTAGGCAAAGACTCCCAAACGATCGAAACGCTGTTCTTTGACCCAGTCAAGCACCACTTGATGATCTTCTTCCGTCTCGCCGGGGTAACCCACGATTAGTGTAGTACGAATGGTAATACCAGGTACTTTTTCGCGCATTTTATCGAGCAAAGTATCTGTCTTCGCCTTGGTCGTGCCGCGCCGCATACTCTTTAATACAGGATCTGCAATATGCTGCAGTGGAATATCAATGTAGTTACACACCTTTGGCTCCTCACGAATAACGTCCAAAACGTCCTCAGGGAATCCAGTAGGGAATAAATAATGAAGACGGATCCATTCGATACCCTCTACTTTTACCAGCGCACGCAGCAAATCTGTCAACTTGCGCTCTTTATACAGGTCCAAACCATAATAGGTCAAATCCTGCGCTATAAGAATGAGCTCTTTGGTTCCTTTCGCAGCGAGCTTTTCAGCCTCTGTGACCAAATCCTCTATAGGTGTGCTTCTATGCTTCCCTCTCATCAGTGG